>DASRSU010000001.1:0-392669 GCA_035656295.1 Bathyarchaeia archaeon
GTAATCCCCAAACCCAGCCTCAGTTGGGATTGAGGGCTGCAACCCGCCCTCATGAACATGGAATCCCTAGTAACCGCGTGTCATCATCGCGCGGTGAATACGTCCCTGCTCCTTGCACACACCGCCCGTCGCTCCACCCGAATTTGGTTTTGGTGAGATGCAGCCTTGTTGGTTGCCTCGAACCTAAGCTAGGTAAGGGGGGAGAAGTCGTAACAAGGTGGCCGTAGGGGAACCTGCGGCCGGATCACCTCCTTAGACATCGCAGGGATGGCTGGAGGGCAAAAGAAACGGCTACGAGCCTATCAATATGCAACTCTCAAGACGTGTCTTGAGAGTGAAGAAGGCGAGAGTGAGATCCTGGACAGGACCAGGGTCCACGATGAAATGCTGTGTAGAGGAAGCCTCAGAATTTGACGCGAATCGAACGTGGGTTCCTAAAGGGCATGGCATGATACGCCACCTGACGGATGGCTCGGCTTGGGCGCTGACGAAGGGCGTGGCAAGCTGCGATAAGCTCCGGGTAGGCGCACGCAGCCTTCGATCCGGAGATTCCCGAATGGGACTTCCCACCCCGGGTGATACCTGGGGTACTCCCATATGGGAGGGGGAACCCGCCGAACGGAAGCATCCAAGTAGGCGGTGGAGGAGAAATCAATCGAGATTCCCAGATTAGCGGCGAGCGAAATGGGAACAGTCCAAACCGAACCCTGACAGGAAACTGTCGGGGGATGTAGTGTTGTAGGGCCCGGCCGCTTCCTCGTTGCTGAAATCGAAATGGCCTGGAACGGCCTGCCGTAGAGGGTGATAGCCCCCTAGACTTAAGGCAACAGGATTAGGGCTGGAGTCCCTGAGTACCGCGCCCCGACATGGGCGCGTGAATCTGGGAGTAAGCAACTTCCAAGACTAAAGACGTCCCAAGACCGATAGCGCACTAGTACCGCGAGGGAAAGCTGAAAAGTACCCCGGAAGGGGAGTCAAAAGTGCCTGAAATCAGGTGGTTACAGACGTGTACGGTCCGTAAGGGCAGATCCTCCCTGAAGGAGGCCGTGGTAACGCGGCATTACGAAGGGAGGGGACTAGGATTGTACGATCCGTTTAGTACCATGGGCCGGGGAGTTCATCTATGTGGTGAGGCTAAGAGCGTAAAGGCTCGGAGCCGCAGGGAAACCAACAGTCCATAACGCAGATTCTCATGAAGCGTGAGGGACGAGGTCTGAAAGGGCCTGGAATCACATGGATGACACTAGAAACCGAGTGATCTAGCCCTGAGTAGGATGAAGCCGGGTGAAAGCCCGGTGGAGGTCCGAATGGGTGTTGACGTGCAACTCACTCCAATAACTTGGGGCTAGGGGCAAAAGACCAATCTAACTCGGTGATCGCTAGTTCCCGCCGAAATATCTCTCAGGATAGCCCGGCCGGAGGTTGCTGGTGGGGTAGAGTCCTGATTGGGGAACAAGGATTCGAAAGGATCCACTCTCCATTCAAACTTCGAATCCATCAGCGCTGTAGATGGCCGGAGACGGGCCGTGGGCGTAAGGTCCATGGCCGCGAGGGGAACAACCCAGGCTTGGGTTAAGGCCCCAAAGTCCTGGCTAAGTGTAGAAATAGAAAGCCGTCCTCAACCCGAGACAGCTGGAAGGTAGGCTTAGAAGCAGCCATCCTCCAAGCAGTGCGTAACAGCTGACCGGCCGAGGTTGGGGGCGCCGAAAATATACGGGGCTAAGCCAGGCGCCGATACCCAGGGTCACGGAATCACATCCGTGGCGGTAGGCGGGCGCAGCGTTCGGGTGGAAGCTGGGCCGTGAGGTCCAGTGGACCGTCCGCTGTTGCAGATCCCGGTGGTAGTAACAGCCATAGAGAGGTGAGAATCCTCTCCGTCGAAGGGGCCAGGGTTCCCCGGCAATGCGTCGTCAGCCGGGGGTAAGTCGGTCCTAAGACAGACCTTAACCGGATCTGTCGAAAGGGAAACCGGTTAAGATTCCGGTACCATGGAGGTACACGCGGCAACGCAAGCTCTTGATCTGACGCTTCCGGATAGGCTGAGCGAGACTGTCGTCTCATCTAACCATTGAAGCCTGGGGAGTACCGTAACGGTGAGAACCAGGCGAACATGGGAATGGCCCCCCGTCTTAGGGGGGTTCAGCTGATTCCAGGAGCCAGGGAAAAAGATCAGGGGATGGATCCTCCCTGTCCGTACCTAGATCCGACACAGGTGCCCCTAGGTGAGAAGCCTAAGACGTATCGGGTGTAACGTAGGCGAGGGAACTCGGCAAATTAGCCCCGTAACTTCGGGAAAAGGGGTGCCTGAACTCCTAGCTCTGCTGGGGGTTTAGGTCGCAGTAACAAGGGGGAGGCGACTGTTTACTAAAAACATAGGAGGCCGCAAGCGCGAAAGCGTGTAAACGGCCTTTGAGTCCTGGCCAGTGGCGGTATCTCAAACCTGGGTTCAACCGGGCGAAGGACCGCTAAACGCCGGGAGTAACTCTGACTCTCTTAAGGTAGCCAAATGCCTTGTCGGGTAAGTTCCGACGTGCATGAATGGACCAATGACCTCCCCGCTGTCCCCGCCTACGGCCCGGTGAACCCACTTTACCTGGACGAACAGTCCAGGGACACCCAGCGGGGCGAGAAGTCCCCGTGGAGTTTTACTGCAGCTTGTCGCTGGGATGTGATTGCGGGTACAGAGTGTAGGTGGGAGCCGTCGAGGCCGGGGTCTTCGGGTCCCGGTGGAGGCATCAATGTAACACCACCTATCTGCGATTACATCTCTCACCAGAGTTTGCTCTGGAACAACAGCAAGTAGGCAGTTCGGCTGGGGCGGCACCCCCTCGAAAGAATATCGAGGGGGCCCAAAGCTCGACTCATCCGGGACAGAACCCCGGAGTAGAGTGCAAGAGCAAAAGTCGGGCTGACTGGATGCTCAACGGCAAGGCATCCAGAGGCGAAAGCCTGGTCTAGCGATCCTTGATGTCCCCTTTGCTGGGGGCTCGAGGTGACAGAAAAATTACCCCGGGAGTAATTGGCTCGTCTCCTCCGAGAGTCCTCATCGACGAGGAGGATTGGTTCTCCGTCGTCGTCCCTTCCCATCCTGGGTTCGCAGCAGAACCCAAGGGCGCGCCTGTTCGGCGATCAAAGGGGAATGCGAGATGGGTTTAGACCGTCGCGAGACAGGTCGGACTCTACCTGCTGGGTGTGCTGGTTGCCTGAGGGGAAGGCGCCCCTAGTACGAGAGGAACGGGGTATCGTAGCCTCTAGTTTACCGGTTGTCTGACAAGGCACTGCCGGGCAGCCACGCTATCGAGGATAAGGGCTGAAAGCATCTAAGCCTGAAACCTCTCCCGAAAAAAGGCAACCATTCTGGTCCAAAAAAATTCCAGTACTGGCGACAGTATTGTGGGACTAGACGAGGGCTCCCAAAGAAGATGGGGTTGATGGAATCGGGGTGTACGCGCCGAGATCTTCGGATCGAGACGTTTAGCCCGCGATCCCCAATCGCCCAAGGTGCTGGGCCCCCTCTGGGGCCCACGTTCGGAGCGATATTAGATTCTGAGATCAGAACTTGTTCTTCCAAGTGCACTCGGTATCACACGGTTTTCTCTTCTAGCCTGGAGAAAGGCGGCGAGCCGGTGAGCAGTTACAGGCGAAAGCTTGAGGAAACTCCACCCACATGGCGGAAGCGTAGCAATCCTTTGCACTGGCGAGAGCCATGTATGGGAGCGCAGAAACGATACCTTACTGGTCCCGTGTGACGATGATGAGCCCTCTTCCCGGGGAGGCTTTGACGGAGGGACCGGTGGAATGGTTGAAACGGGTTCCCGTTGCGTATGTGAAAGGGGCAGTAGACGCTGATGAGCATCCGCCTGAAGCGCGGGTACCACCCCGATTAGACAGATGCTGCTATCATAAACAGAAGGTGGGTTATGGCCGGGACGCCGCCCTCCAAAGACGATTTGATCGATATCAGCTGTTGAGCCGTGCACCCAAATCTCTCGATGGCGATTGCGAAGTATCTTCCACGGGATTTCGTTTTGGGGATACTTTCTGATCGCCCTTACGCTGGAACCCTCCTGACCGAAACAAGAACAGCCATATCCCTGAGTTTCCGTCATTGATTTTGAACGGTAGGTAATAGTGTTACAGTTTGGGATCGATGTCGGCGGCACATTCACTGACCTTGTGATCTACGATCAAACGACCCGCCGCTTTCACGTTGAAAAAGTCCCAACTACTAAGAATGTAGAGGATGGCATCGTAACGGCTCTAGGCCCCTATCGCGAAGAGATGAATCGCGCATTGTTCGTGTATCATGCCACAACTATTGCGACTAATGCCCTGCTCACTCGGAAAGGTCTGGGACGAACAGCCTTGCTCACTACTCGTGGATTTAGAGACGTGATAGAGATAGGGCGACAGAGACGACCCGAACCATACAATCTGAAAACGGAGAGACCCGTCGCACTGGTCAACAGACGAGACCGATACGTTGTCGGAGAAAGAATGTTGCCAGACGGGTCCGAGGACGAACCGCTTGATGAAAACGATCTCAGGCGGACAATCGGAAAAATTCGTCGGTCAAACTATGATTCACTGGCGATCTGCTTTCTCAATTCGTACGCCAATCCCGCGCATGAGAGAATGGCACGAGTGCTATGTCGACAAATGGGATTCGAAGGCCACATCGATATTTCGAGCGAGGTAGACCCAGAATATCGAGAGTATGAAAGAACCAGCACTACTGTCGTAAACTCGGCCCTTACTTCCATAGCGTCAAGGTACTTGCTCAGCCTGGAGGAAAAGCTACGGCATAAGCGATTTCGCGGTCCAGTTTACGTGATGAATTCTGATGGAACCGCGGCCACTATCGCGCAGGCAATCCGTCGTCCGATCTCCATGATTGAGTCGGGACCAGCTGCGGGAGTACTAGCTTCTGCGGCATTGGCTGAACGTCTTGGACTTAAGAAAGTGATCAGCTTCGATATGGGCGGCACGACAGCTAAAACAGCTACAATCGTCAATGGTAAACCGGATCTCGCATACGAGTTCGAAGCGGCAGGAAAAAACTATCACGGAAGATCCCTGAAGGGAAGCGGATACCCGGTGCGACGGCCATTCATCGACCTAGCAGAAGTAAGCGCTGGTGGCGGTACCATAGCATGGATTGACGATACCGGAAATCTCAAGGTGGGTCCTCAAAGCGCTGGAGCAGATCCGGGCCCAGCTGCTTATGCCAATGGGGGAGACAAAGCGACGGTCACCGACGCGAACATCGTCATCGGCAGGATCAATCCGTCGCAATTACTCGGGGGACGTCTCAAGATTCACTATGAATTGGCAGTGAAAGCAATCAAACAACTCGGCAGAAAACTTGGCACAACAGTCGAAGAAACGGCGAGAAACATCCTGAGAATAGCAAACAATAACATGGAACGAGCTCTATTTCTCGTCACCGTGGAGCGCGGCCAAGACGCGCGCCAGTACTCACTGGTCGCTTTCGGTGGAGCAGGACCACTGCATGCCTGCGAGCTAGCCGAAGGACTTCAAATAAACAAGATAATTGTGCCTCTGCATCCAGGCCTCTTCTCCGCAATTGGCTTGCTCACCGCAGAACTTTCCAGAAAATTTTCTCAGCCAATCTTGAAGACGCTACCATTCAGTATCGAACGTTCTTTCAAAGAGCTACGGAAACATGCCCAGAAATCTTTGACACAAGAAGGATTCTCAGAGTACATTGCCAAAGAACACGTTGACCTCAGATACCAAGGCCAAGCGTACGAGATCACTGTTCCATACAATAAGAGGAACACCAATCTGATTACGCTTTTCAAGCGAGAACATGTGAAACGGTACGGATACGCCTCTACCGACAGTGTGGAAGCAGTAAACATCAGGCTGCAAGCCCTCATCCCAACCCCAAAACTAAGACTCGCAACAAAGAAACCCCGACACCCAATCTTTTCCCGTGTCGAGTCCGCGAGGAGAGTGTTGCTTCCAGATGGAGCCTCTCGAATGATTCCAGTCTACACGCGCGAAAAACTAGCAATAGGCGCACACGGTAAGGGTGCCGCGATCGTCGAAGAGTACGACTCGACTACGATGATCGGCAAGGACTGGCTTTGGAGAGTCGATCAGTACGATAACATTCGGCTAACTTTACAATAGATCTCTACTTTGCCTCAAGTAGGGGTTGTTCTTTTCTGCCGCGTAGACGGCTGAAAAAACCTCTCTTCTCCTCGATACGCATGCTGGGACTGTAAGTAGTGTTGGCTGAACCTATGACCAAGAACATCTTCATACCGTATCCAATGTCAACCCAGCCTTCGGAATGCAGTAGAATGCCATTGGGCAATCTCGCGTGCGGTCCCTCTAATAATGCCAAATGTACGATAAGTTCGTTGCCCTTCCTCTCCACCTTAATCGTGTGAGGCATGCCCTTCATGATAATTAACCCTAAATCCAGTGACAGGTCCAAGTCTTTATCCTATCGTCTATTTTCTGGCAACGGAGTTCGAGCCAAACGATCTTAATTTTTCATTGTTCGAGCGTGAAGGGAGATCTCTGATGGATCAGGCTGATGCGACAATCGTAGAGATCATTCGAAACTCGTTAGTCTATGCCAGCGAAGAGATGGGAATCGCACTAAGAAACGCAGCCTACTCTCCGAACATTCGGGAGAGGATGGATCATTCAGCCGCGGTCTTTGACGATCAAGGAAAACTGCTCGCACAGGCGGAACACATTCCCGTACACTTGGGCTCGTTACCATGGGGACTCAAAAAGACGCTTGATTATTGCGAGCGAGAGGAGATCGATCTAGAACCGTCTTCTATGCTCATTGTGAACAATCCCTACATTGCGGGCACACATCTCAACGATGTGACCGTAATTAGTCCGATCTACTATGCGAACAATCTCATCGCGTATGCAGCCAACAAGGCTCATCACTCAGATGTCGGCGGAAAAGTTCCAGGCAGTCTCTCGGTAGACGCAAAAACCCTCCATGAAGAAGGAGTCATCATAGATCCACGATATCTGATTCGTAAGAATCGGTTTCTCAAGAGAGCTGTCACAGCTCTTTCCTCGAAATCTCGTACTCCAAGAGAAAGGATTGGCGACCTCAAAGCGCAAACAGCTGCGAACCTCACCGGCACGAGAAGAGTGCTTGGGCTCGTCAAAGCGTACGGTCAGCAAACTTTCCGAGAAGCATGTGAAGAATCCTTGCGTAAGACAAGAGACCTGATGAAGCTGAGACTGTCAAAGATTCCGACAGGAAGCTGGGAGGCCCGGGACTACATTGAGGACCCGAGCAATCACAATGTTCTCCTCCATGTCACAATTACAGTCACATCGAGAGGCCTCATGGTTGATTATGCTGGAACTGATCCACAAGTTTCCAATCCACTAAACGCGGTCTATGGCGTAACTCTGAGTGGAGTATACTATGTCGTAAGGACCCTGACCGGGGACGATGTCCCAGCAAACGACGGAGCATTCTCGTCAATCCATGTGGTCGCTCCAAAGGGGACGATCCTCAACCCGACATTTCCCGCTCCCGTCGGCGGTGGAAATGTGGAAACGAGCCAGCGGAACGCTGATTTGCTCTATCGGGCGTTCTCGAAAGCGTTACCGGACAAAGTGCCGGCGGATTCTGGAGGATCGATGAACAATATCATGATGGGTGGAGAGTGGAGAGGAACCTGTTGGGCTTTCTACGAAACGGTCGGTGTGGGTCTCGGGGCTAGACGCGACGCGGACGGTATTGACGGGATTCAGGCGAACATGACTAACACGATGAACACTCCGATAGAGGAGATGGAGAGGTCCTATCCATTGTTGATCCGACGGTACGAGATGCGACCAAACAGTTCCGGAATGGGACGCTATCGCGGAGGATCCGGTATCATTCGATCATACGAGGCTCGAGCAGATGGCGTCACGGTAACGGTACTAGCTGATAGGGGAAGGAACAAGCCAAGGGGGCTCTTTGGGGGAGGAGCTGGAGCACCGACCAGTCTCACACTATTCAAGAGAAATGGTCGAACAACTCGGAGGATTTCGTTGCCAGTGAAGAAAAACATGATTCTCGGAAAAGGAGACATCATCGAGTTAAGGACCGCGGGTGGAGGAGGTTACGGGAAGGCTGAGAAACGCAAAAGAGCTTTGACAAACGACGATAAGCGACTAATTAGTCAAAAGGCGTGATAAGAAGTGGATGTTTGTTTTGTCATCGCTTGCGTAAGCTTGACCACAAGTCGTTCGATCGCATAACCTGTGAAACTCGTCAAACGTACAGCTTTAGAACGGAGGGCTTTTGTACAGCGGGAAGCCCATCTTTCATACGGATAACCACGTGATACGATGGGGGACAAGCGTTTTGTCCAGCAGTCCGGAACAAATGTCTACAACGGCAACGAGCTAATCGTCAAAGGCGCTCTTGAAAGCCAAGTAGGCCTCATGGCCGGATACCCGGGCAGTCCCGTAGCCGAAGTATTCACAATACTAGAGGAAAACGCGGACATTCTACGCGAGCACGGGCTCTGGGGCGAAATGACCAACGATGAATCTCAGGGCGCGGCCGCGCTAAACGGTGCGATGGACGTTGGAGTAAACGCCGTCGCCGTAATGAAGAGCGTCGGCCTCAATGTTGCCGCCGACCCCATCAATATCATCAACTATTCTGACAAGTACGGGCTCAGTGGGAAGAAAGGAGGAGCGGTCGTAGTATGCGGCGATGACCCACACGCCTCCAGCACCCAGGTGGCCGGGGACAGCCGCGCCCTAATGGAACACTTGAAGATGGCTATCATCGAACCGAGCAACCCCCAAGAGGTCAAGGACTGGATCGGTGAAGCACTGCGACTCTCAGCCTACTCCAACCTCGTGGTCGGCTACCTCATCACAACATACCTTGCCGAAGGCGGCGGCAACGTCTCGCTTAACGAGAACAAGCCTCCAGAAATCAGCTTCAAAAATCCAATAACACTGGACATTTCAAAGGTTGATATTAAGAGAAAAGTAAGCATTCCGCCCAATACATGGGACTTAGAGAAGGAGATCATTAGAGATCGTTTTCCGAGAGTCCACGAATATGTGAGACAGCACGGACTAAACAAGATCCTATACTCAGATGATCGCAAACATCGAATAAGCTTTGTAGCAGCAGGGATATCATATTCCTATTTGGAGCAGGCTCTTTGGGAACTGGGCGTAGACGAACAGTTTCCGATCCTGAAACTCGGCGTCACCTATCCATTGGATCCTGAGATTCTCGCAGAATTCTCAAAACAAGTCGACAACATTGTCGTCGTTGAAGAGAAGGGGCCGATAATCGAGAACCAAGTAAAGACGATACTCAAGGACTTGGCACAAGAGGGACAAATCAAAGACACACCCAGAATCTGGGGCAAACTCTTCCCAGGCGACGATGGGTTCCCGGAGGAAAGCGGACTCACACCATCAAGCGTCATAGAGAAAATCGGCACTCTCCTTCTTGAACTCGGCGACCCCGCGGCGAGGATCGACGGAAGACGGATACACTCAGAACTTGATCTCCTAGCAGAGATCAAAGCCTACGGAGTGCTCGTCCCGCCAAGATCTCCAGGATTCTGTGCAGGCTGTCCACACCGCGAAACCCTCAGCGCAGTGCACTCTATGAGGGATCAACCTACCCACAAGGACATTTTTGCACACGGCGACATTGGATGCTATTCCATGTCGTTTCTCCCACCCTTCGGTGAGATGCACAATCTGACAGCAATGTCGTTAGGCGGCGCTGCCGGTAGCGGAATGGACCCGTTCGTTACTAACAAGCAGTATGCGTTGATGGGGGATTCGACCTTCTTCTGGAGAGGCATTACAGCCATCTCTAACAGCATCAAAGAGGGCCAGGACATCCTCTACATCATCCTGGAAAACAAGAACACAGCGATGACTGGACACCAGCCGACACCAGAATCAGGACACAACATAATGGGCGACAAGACGATCGCACAAGACATCGAACAGATCGTCCGAGCAATGGGCGACGGTAAGATCTACGTCAAAAAAATGCCACCATCCAACCGAGAAAAATACATGAAAGAATTGGACAAGGCGTTTTCACTACCGGGCGTCAAGGTCGTAGTCGCAGACAAGGAATGCGGCATCACTTTCCACAAGCGAAAGAGGGCTGAGAGGAATAAGATAATCGACCAGCAGGGATTCATTCCTAGAGAAGTCTTCATCAACATTTCACAAGAAGTCTGCGAGAACTGTCGTGAATGCACGAAGAACACCGGCTGTCCCGGACTAACAATTATCGACACTGATTACGGAGAAAAAATTGGCATAGACCAGTCCGTCTGTGTCAGCGACACGTACTGCACCAAGATCATGGCGTGTCCCAGCTTTGAGAAGGTCATAGTCACAAGGAACCATCCACCAAAGCCAAGGGTCAGAAACGTCACAATGGACAATCTTCCACCCGCCTCCCCACATCGGTTCACTGACACATGGAACATTTTCATCAGCGGAGTCGGAGGAATGGGCGTCGGTGTACTATCCTCGACCCTAGCACGGGCGGGAACAAAGGAAGGTTACACTGTCAAGTTCAACGACAAGAAAGGACTCGCAATCCGAAACGGTGCAGTGTCTGCACACGTCAGTTATGCTAAGGGTAACTCAAAAATTTCTACCATCGTCCCGAATGGCAAAGCCGACTTGCTGATGGGTCTGGACATGCTTGAGGCAGAGAGATCGCTCATCTATGCGAGCCGGGCCCGAACGAGCGCCCTAGTAAACAGTACAGTCGTCCCAACCATACCCATGCTCGCGGGAATGATGAACTATCCACCCGATGTCGAGGAAAATATCAGGAGACATACAAACGCTGACGACTATTTCAGCGGGCGAATCGGAGAAATATCCGAGCTCTTCTACGGCAACAAGCTGTTCACAAACATCATCATGCTCGGAGCAGCGTTCCAGAAAGGACTCATTCCTGTCAGCGAGAAAAACCTTGTTGAAGCAATAGTCGAGACCGTCAGCCCAAACCAACGCGCACGCAATATGGACGCTTTCAAACTAGGTCGAAAACTAGTCGCTGAACCAGAATTTCTCGACTTCAAGAACATCGTCTCAGACGAAAAGATACTCCAGTTATTCGGTGCTAAAGAGACGTATGAACAATTATTGCAACGAAAAGCAAACACGATAGCTCATTCATACTGGATGTTTTGGAAAGGTAAACGTGCCGCCCAAGAATACGGACAGCTGGTTGAACAAACCGTTGCCAAGCTAAATCTCGGTGAAGAAACTAACAGGAATCTTGCACGACGGATCTACGACCTTATCATGTGGAATGGTCTCGATTACGCACAAAAATTCATTGATCGCCTACTACAAGTATACGCAATCGATCTTCCTGAGAAGAATTACGCCGCCACTAAGGCAGTCATACTAAACCTCCACAAAGTCATGGCGATCAAAGACGAGATCTACACACCCCACCTACTAACCGACGAAGAGAAGCTGGAAAGGGACAAGATCCGATACAACATTGACGAGGAAAACGGGGACCATATCACTTACGAACATATCAACCGCCCAGAGTTTGAAGTACTCGGAAGACAAGTCCGCTTTGACCTCCCCACCTGGCTAGCCCACAATTGGCTGATGAACATATTCAAGCACGCCAAATGGACACGTCGCATACTCAACAGCTGGGGATGGCACAAGAAGGAACGCGGCTTCCGAGACTGGTACAACGACCAGGTCATAGGATACTATCTAGAAACAGCGCCGACAAACTATGAGCTAGCACTCCGAGCCCTTAGAGTCCTAAACGATCCCTATCGGCCAAACGAGTTCGCCGTCACCGGATTCAGGGAAGTAATCTATCCGAAAATGGAAAAGGCAAAGAGGGATTTTGAACAACTCGCAGAGCCAGAAACGCATTTGCCAATCATTCCAATCGTTGCCGGTCACAACTAACAACTAAACAGTAGCGACTTAATCTAGAATAAGTTGACAAAACAGCCGCTCCACATGATCGTGGCCGCGACGGTCGGCCAACGGAGTATTGGTTATATTGCCATTCAGACAATGAGTTATCGCCCGGGTGCAGCTTTCTGACATTAGAAGATCACCTGCATAATCCATTTACCGATCTCAGATCTCACAAACAGTACTCGCAGGCAGCCCTCTACAGGGCAGCACTGAGGGACACGAGATTCTCCTCTGGATTCGGAATGTATCCGCCCAGCATCAAGCCCAAGAAAACAGGCTCAGTCGCCTGGGTACTATTCAAATTCGGCTTCGTCGGCGGACTAGGCCTGTTCCTCAACATCTACCTCATGTATCTGCTCATGACCTTCTCACTCCTCACGAATCTACTCACGAAAATTCCCTTCCTCGGAGGATCATTCTATGTGTTCGACGCTATCGTCAGCAGCCAAGCGGTCATACTAGTGAGCTTTCTCATGAACGAAGGTCTTGTCTTCCGGGGTCGGAAAGGGATCGGGGGACTACTGCGCAGAATGACGCTGTTCAACGCACTATCTTCCGCAGACCTTATCCTGAGGATTCCCCTGCTCCTGGCTTTCACGACTCTCCTTGGAGTGCCAGCACTACTTTCCAACTTGGACAGTATCCTGTTAACCTTTGCCGGACGTTTCATGATCAGTCACAAGAAGATCTGGCCCAAGCAAGGGTAACGATCTGTACTATAGCATAGCTTCCTTAAACTAGAGGATATTTTCCTAACTTGAGTCCGAATGGTCCGCTTCATAGAACCGAAGGTCATCAAGCTAGCAGAGACCAAAGTTGATCACGAAGCTGTCAAGCGATTGATGGAAGAGTATGGCAGGCCGGCGGTCGATTGGCTATTGAGCCATTCTAAAGGCTGGACGAGCGATGCAGAGATGTTGATTGAAATCGCGGGCCGAGTGTGCTACAGAAGCTTTGGTAAAGGTCTCAATCCGAACATAACCCAGATCCGCATAGAATCCAAGGACTATTTCCAGAACGTCCTGAAGAAGGGTGATGGGAGCATTTTCGAACATGGGACCGTCACTTTCGCGCTCATGTGGGTCAGCAGGGTCTTCACCCATGAACTGGTGCGGCATAGGGTTGGAACGGCCTACAGTCAGGAGAGTCTAAGGTATGTTAGACCGGAGGAAATTCAGTTTCCCGAGTGGTCAGGTTGGATTCCGGTAGAGATAGCAGAAGAGACTAGAGACTTGATCATGGAGGCGTTGAAGGACGTTGAACGTCACTATGTGAGCATCGAGTCCAAGATTCCTTGGGACCAGATGAATTTTGACCAAAAGAAGCGCGTCACCTCAGCGATAAGACGTGTCCTCCCTCAAGGCGTCGCCACGGTCATTGTCTTTACAGCAAATCATCGAACCTTGCGGTGGCTGATCGAGATGCGCACCGACCAATCCGCGGAACTAGAGATACGCAAGATGTTCGGAGAGATTGCTGAGACATGCATCAAAGACTTTCCACTCATCTACTCAGACTTCAAGACGACGGTAGCCCCTGACGGATTGAGGGAGTACAAGCCAACATTGCGCTCCAAAGTATGAGTTCAACGTCTCCGAATCCATCTCGTCAGTGTCTGTGACCATGTAACACGCTTCTTAGGGACAGTACGCTTAGCTAGCCGCCAGCCCTCTTTCAGAATGTCATCAGGGAAAGACGAAGCGATGGCCGAGACCGAAACGGAGAACGAGGCTAGTCAAGATCCTCTACCAGAGGCGACCATAGAACCTTTCTTGGACATGCGCGATCCTACCTTCCGCCGAATACTGCGTGCTGCCACCAGCAAGTTCAACCAAATGATTTGTCCGCTGATGGCCTCTGTCTGCGTCAGGGACCTCTGCATGTTCTGGAATGAGCATTCTCAATCCTGTTACATCGTTGACGGCCTGAAAAACCACCTCTATCACATGATGTGTCCCAAGTGTCAGTCGACGAACGTCCAGGTCTCTACAAGGGAGGCGAGAGGGGGCAAAACGAAGATGTTCCACTGCGTTACTTGCGGCAACGAGTGGAGTGCCGTACACTAGACGGCTCAGCTTGCCACAGTCAGAGCGACTTGCTCTTCCTCTTCACTCTCTAACCGAGTCTTTATGCGCTTAAGCCTGAAAAAGTCTTCGCGTGCCCTTTCTTGGAGCATCATTTCAATGTAGCGAATCGTGCTCTGAATTCTCGGGATGACTACGTACTCGAGACTGTTGACTCTTCTCTTAGTCGCTGCTATCGCCTCGGCCAGTCGTCGGATAGCAGCCTCGGCTGCCGACAATTCGACAACGTTCTTCACCGCCTCCGTCATGAGCTGGACTGCCTCGTCAAGCTTCGACGATGTACCGATCATCGAGTAAGAGTAGCCTTCGAGAGACTTTACCTCGACCTGGACATGCGGTATTGAGACTCCGATAACATTCCTTGTTGTGGCGTCGACTTCAAACCTGTCCTGTGTCGTTAGCGAGGTCTCCTCAAGGGGACCTGATCCCATTACCATCTGTGCCTCTGCAAATTTGGAGTAAGTCCTGTTCAGAAGGTCCTGCGTCTTGGCTCTCAGGGCAGTGATTTCACGCGCAAACTGGAAGAACTCGATCATCAATGCGTCTAGTTTCTCACGGAGAAGATCCTGCCCTCTCTCGGCAATACGTCTCCTCTTCCGGAGAGAGATGAGCTCCATCCGGGTTGGACGTGCGTCCTGGATCGTTTCTGACAACTAGGCATTCTGTCCACGGTATTTTGGATGCCACTTTTTGATCGTCGATGGGTCGATCCGTTTCAGCTCGTTCTCGGGAAGAACGCTCAATAGTTCCCAGCCAAGGTCTAGGGTCGAGTCGATGTCTCGGTTTTCATACGTTCCCTGGCTAATGAATTTCCGCTCAAAGTTGTCGGCAAACTGTAGGTACAGTTTGTCCCTTGCCGAGAGGGATTCCTCTCCTACGACAGCAACTAGGTCTCTGAAACTACGTCCCTCGGCGAAAGCGTAGTACAACTGGTCAGAAACCTCGCGGTGATCTTCGCGCGTCTTGCCCTTTCCAATTCCCTCCTTCATTAAACGCGAAAGAGACGGTGAAGGGTCAATTGGAGGATAGACGCCCTTCCGATGGAGAGCACGGTCGATGATGATCTGTCCCTCGGTTATGTACCCAGTCAAATCTGGTATCGGATGAGTGATGTCGTCTCCAGGCATCGTAAGAATAGGCATCTGAGTAATCGTTCCTTTAGCGCCATGCAGTCTTCCGGCACGTTCGTAGATGGTTGCGAGGTCTGTGTACATGTAGCCTGGATATCCTCGCCGACCGGG
Organism: Bathyarchaeia archaeon; assembly: GCA_035656295.1. Lineage (GTDB taxonomy): Archaea > Thermoproteota > Bathyarchaeia > 40CM-2-53-6 > 40CM-2-53-6 > 40CM-2-53-6. The sequence goes on from DASRSU010000001.1 coordinate 15,308, forward strand.
GACCTCTTCCCGGGCTGCAGAGATTTCTCGCAAAGCCTCCGCGTAGTTGGTCATGTCGGTTAGGATAACAAGAACATGCATCCCTTGTTTGAGAGCAAAGTATTCCGCAGCAGTGAGAGCTAGTCTAGGAGTGAGGATCCGCTCAATGGCCGGGTCGTCCGCTAGGTTGACGAACATGGTGACATGGTCGAATGCTCCCTGCTTCTCGAAGTCTTCTCTGAAGAATCTCAGCTCATCAGCTGTAATGCCCATAGCGGCAAACACGGTTGTAAAAGATTCTTCCGCGCCCCGTACCTTTGCTTGACGTGCGATCTGTGCGGCTATCGCATTGTGTGGGAGGCCGGATGCAGAGAAGAGTGGAAGCTTTTGGCCCCTTACTAGCGTATTCATGCCGTCGATCGCGGAGATGCCAGTCTGTATGAACTCCTGCGGGTACTCTCTCGCGAACGGATTGATCGGACTACCATGCACGTCCAAATAGTCATCCGGAATTATCCTGGGACCACCGTCGATTGGTCTCCCACTGCCGTCAAAAATTCTGCCGAGCATGTCTGTAGAGACGGCAAGCTTGGCGGTCTCACCGGTAAAACGGACTCTTGTCCTTGGAACGTCAAGCCCCGAAGTTCCTTCGAACACTTGGACTACCGCTACGCCTCCGCCGATCTCTAGTACCTGGCCCCTTCTCTCCTCGCCGCTTGGTGTTTTGATACGTGCTAACTCTCCGTAGGCCACGCCGCGGACGGATTCGACAAACAACAGCGGCCCGGAAATCTCTCTAATGGTCGAATATTCTAATCCTGCTAAGGCCATTGAACGATCACTTCTCGACCATCGACTTGAACTCTTTGGTCATTTCCTGATTCAGGTTTTCCGAGAAAGACACAAACTTGTCCCCGGGGACCAGCCTCATTCTGTCGATCTCTGCCTTTACAGGGAGCTCGAGTACTTTCTGCAAGGGAACGTTCTCGACCACGGCTCTCTGCATAATCTTGTAAAAGTTCAAAATGAGTTTGATCATGTGATATGTCTTGGTCTTGTCGCAGTAGCTATCCGCTGCGTTGTATGCGTGTTGCATGAGAAAGTCCTCTTTAATCATCCTGGCAGCTTCCAAAACTACACGCTGGGTTTCCGAAAGAGCATCTGGCCCGACAAGCATGACAATCTCACGAAGTTCATCGTCTCGTTGTAATAGTGCCATCGCCTCCTTGCGCAAGTCGATCCATTCCGGGCCGCTCTCCCTGCGATACCATTCGTCCAGCGTGTCAACATAGAGTGAGTAGCTTGAAAGCCAATTGATTGCAGGGAAGTGTCGTCGTGATGCAAGGTCTCGGTCTAGCGACCAGAACACCTTAGCGATTCGCAAAGTGTTCTGCGTGACCGGTTCCGAAAAGTCTCCACCAGGGGGCGAAACAGCTCCCACGATCGAGATGGACCCTACCCTAGTTTCACTGCCTAACACTTCGACCCTGCCTGAACGCTCGTAGAACTCGGCGAGCCTTGAGGCCAGATACGCTGGATATCCCTCTTCTCCAGGCATCTCTTCTAATCGGCCGGATATTTCTCGCAGTGCTTCAGCCCACCTGCTAGTAGAGTCAGCCATGAGAGCCACATCGTAACCCATATCCCGGAAATACTCCGCGACGGTTATTCCAGTGTATACGCTTGCCTCTCGAGCAGCAATAGGCATGTTCGATGTGTTTGCGATCAGGATAGTCCGGTTCATTATGGGCTCTTCAGTGCGCGGGTCGACGAGTTTTGGAAACGTCTCAAGAACTTCTGCCATTTCATTCCCTCTCTCACCGCATCCAACGTAAACGACAACGGATGCGTCGGCCCATTTTGCCAGTTGTTGCTGCATCATTGTCTTGCCAGTCCCAAACGCTCCCGGAATCGTTGCGGTTCCGCCCTTGGCAATCGGGAAGAAGAAATCCATGATCCGTTGTCCCGTCAAGAGAGGCGTGTCTGATGGAAGTTTCCGTTTGACCGGTCTTTCAGCTCGCACTGGCCAAGTATTGAGCATGAAAAGTGAAATGGTGCCGGCGGAAGAATTAAGTTCACCAATCGGCTCTGTCACATTATAGTCGCCTTCTTCGACCAGTGACGATATTCGTCCGACGTTATTCGGTGGTACCATGATATTCTGGGTTATGAGCGTGGTTTCCTTGACACTGCCAATTACGTCGCCGCCGATAACATCTGTGCGGTTCTTTATCTTCGGAATAAAGTGCCATTTTTTCTCCTTGTCAAGGGGAGAGGGTGCAAGCCCTCGCTTCACAAAAGGACCTGTTTTCTCGAAGAGGACAGTCAGAGGTCGTTGGATTCCATCATAGATCTGACCGGTGATTCCAGGCCCGAGCTCGACTGAGAGAGGTTTACCAGTTCGCTCTACTTTTTCGCCTGGTCTGATTCCTGCTGTTTCCTCATAGACTTGCACGGTAGCCCGGTCGGCCTCGATCCTGATGATTTCACCGATGAGACCTTCGTTGCCGACTCGCACGACTTCGTACATCTGCGCACCGAGCATCTCGCTCGCTGTTATGACGGGACCGGCAACTCGCTCGATCTTTCCTCGTCTGAAGCTAGACATGATCTGAAACCGTTAGTTTCTCGGCAGATTTGAACCGTCGAGACTCGGTTCCTCATTAAAACCTTCTCCGTCCAATCAGCGGTTACATCAGGCTCATTATCTCCCGATACGCTGGAAGCCATCTCCGTCGGAATCTTGTGAGGAATTAGTTTGTTTAGAGGAGTTTTATCTCGAACAGCACAATCTAACTTCAAACGATTGATTCAGGTACTAGTCATTGGATCGGATGGCGACCATTGCGCAGCCAATACGTATGAAGCCGCCAAAGAGGTTGGAAGACAAATCGCCACAAGGGGAGGCGTAACAGTGACAGGTGGACTAGGGGGAGTAATGGAAGGTGCCTGCCGCGGCGCCAAGGAAAAAGGTGGAATGGTTGTTGGAATAATTCCGCACGAAGACATGAGCTATGCAAACCCTTACTGCGACATCATCATCCCGACCGGGATCGGTTTTGCTAGGAACTTCATCACAGCATACTCCGCGGATGCCGCCATAGTCGTTGGTGGAGGGGCCGGAACCTACATTGAAGCTTGCGTGGCCTACCAAAAGGGAAAACCGATCGTGGCTTTGACTGGCACTGGCGGGACTGCTGACAAGATTGCGGATAGCTTCCTGGATGATCGAAAAACCGTGAAGGTTTTTTCTGCCTCAAGCCCGAAGGAAGCAGTTGATCAGGCATTGGAATATGCAACAAACGGGAAAAAGGGAGTCCGTTACTTCCAAACTGTTGCCAAAATGATCTAGACAATCAACTATAACAGTCACAATTACTGTTCTTGTGCGACGAGCACAATTTCTGATCCTGCAATGGGATTCAACCGGTTGCCAAAATTTTCAAAATCACCGCTGAAGTCTTAACTTAGTCCCCAGGCCGGGGCGCCCATGACGAGAATCATGGACTCGGAACCGACTACGAAACTTCCACGGACGGTACTGGGACTGATCCTAGGAGTCGCTTTCATTTCGCTCGGCGTCGGTTATCTTATAATTTTCATCACGGGTCACTTGAAGGAAATCGGAGTTAGTGCAGCCACAATCGGGCTTCTCATCGGCGTGTTTGGACTCGTACCGAGTCTAGTAGCCATACCGCTGGGAATTATTTCAGACAGGAAAGGCCGAAAGTGGCCGTTGATCCTCGGGTCCCTAGGGGTTGGACCAAGCATGATTGTGTTCGCCCTTACAACAGAATTATCCTATCTGCTTCTGAGCGCCGTTCTGCTTGGACTCGCCGAAGCAGCTTCCTTAGCAACTTGGAACGCGATCATCGCGGATCAAACTAATCTTCACAACCGGGATCGCGCGTTCTCCCTTTCATTCATCGTAGGTAACTTGTTCACAGGAATAGGACTTGCAATTCCCTATGCGTTCCCAACGCTGCAAAGAATGCTGTCCATTGATTCCGCGACGATCTACCGAGATTTCATGATATTTTTCTCGTTGTTATCCCTGATGACGCCGGCAGCGTTCTTCGTCCTCTTGAGAGGGTACGCGGAAGTGAACCGGAGCATCGGACCCAAACAGAAGTCCGGTCGCGATATGCGTCTGTTGGCAAAGTTCTCAGGTTTCAATGGACTCATCGGCCTAGGTGCTGGTTTCATCATTCCGCTGATTCCAACATGGTTACTGCTCAAGTTTGCCGTGACTCCTCAGTACAGTGGTCCACTGTTAGCTGTTTCAAATATTACAATCGCCTTCTCATCTATCGGAAGCGCAAGGATTGCGAAAGTGTATGGCCCGGTTCGATCAATTGTCCTAACGACTGGGGCGTCGACAATTTTCATGCTAAGCCTCGCGTACGTTCCAGATCCTCTGCTCGCCGCGGGCTTGTATATTATCCGGGCCGGGCTGATGAACATGGCAGGTCCATTGCTGGACTCCTATCTTATGGGAATCATCTCAGCAGAACAGAGGGGACTAGCCAGTGCGATCAACTCCATAGTTTGGAGGCTCCCGAACAGCATTAGCACAGTTGTCGGTGGAATTCTACTCGACCAGGGAAGGTTCGACGTCCCCTTCCTCCTCGCAACAGGCTTCTACGTTACGGCCATTTCATTGTTCTACTGGAATTTCAGGAACATAAGACCGCGGACATAGAAGAATTCCGGGTGGAGAATCAGCTGCTAGCTAACTGGTGGGGCTGGGCGGATTTGAACCGCCGATTTCGTGGGTGCTCGGCGCCAGATGCGTAGCTCCCAAGCCACGCGGCCAGTCCAGGCTCCATACACAACAATATGAGCCTTCTAGACCTGACTAGCCGACAGCCCCAGCGGAAACGAGATGAAGCCAATGTTGCTTTAGCTCTTACTCTACCAACTTCTTCCAAAACCATGGCAAAAAACACGCATGTCCGCATCATTATTGATTGGTAAGTGCAACTGGATTTTATACTAGTACCCGCGTACGTAGTGAAAGACGAGTGCGAAGACAGGAATAGATTCCAGGAGAAGATGGTTGGCCACCACCGACAAGAAGGTTTTGAAAACTTGCCTCGTCTGCAAGAGAAAGTTTCTCGGCTGGTTCAGCGAGAAATATTGTAGCGCAGACTGTCGCCTCGAAGGCACGAGGCTGAAAGCCCGCCAGCGCAAGAGGAAGAGCCGTAAAGCAGGCGACCTTAGAGAAGGTGCAATTTCGCAGCAGCTCAGCCAGCTCGGACTTTCCGAGACCCAATATCCAATGTACAACCATGAACTGGTCCCAACAATGTTCGCAAACCTGAGCTTGTACCACGGCCGCGACGGAAAGCGACACGTCAGATCCTACTATGACCTCCTTAGAGAGATCGCAAAGCTCAACGGGACAAGTCTCAGAGAAATAATCGCCAGCCTTTCACCGAAAGACGGCGGCGCCAACTAAGTTCCAGCTGTGCTAGGCAAGCTTACGCAAGTCTTGGACTGTGCCTAAGAAGGTACCGTCGAAGAGGTACGCTTCTCCATTTTCAAAATCTATTGCTCCAGACCTCAGTACTGGCCCCATGTACTCACGATATAGATCGGTCCATCCTTCAGACATTGGACGATTAATCGGCTGCCCTCCCAGATAATCGTTGAAGGAGGGCATGATTATGCAGTCTGCATCGACAACCTTCACGCCAAACCTTCTCTGATACTCCTTGACTGGATCTCCTTGATATTTTATAGAGTGGAATTTGAGCACTCCTTCCGCGAGCTTGCGGCCATTACTCTTGGCACGAACCCAGGCCTGTCGCGTTATCCGAAACCCCAATGGATCCTTGAAGAGGACGACCGGGTGTAAGTGGCCCATTACGAGAAACGTGCAGCCTAACAGGGGTGGCGACGGCCACGCGTGTCCATGGAATAAGCCAATGGTCTCCCAGAAAGCTAGGCCTGCAGAACTACTTATCTTGACGTTCGGTGGTGTAAGCGGCTCAAGGTTCCCATCATGGTTTCCCGGAATCACTTGCACGTCCGGGATCATCTCAACAAGACCGTCGAAGAATTCTGGCACATATTTCCATTCTTCGAGTTCTACCTTAGCGACTGCATGTTTCACGTCGCCGAGAAGGACAAGCCGGTCAGGTCGCGTCTCGACAATGATCTTTCTTAGTTTGTCAAGAAGCCGTGGAACCTGTGAAGGGACGTGGATGCCTTGATGAGACAATGAGACTTCCCAGCCCAGGTGGAGATCCGACACGACCAGGATCTTCTCACCTGTCCTCTCCATGAGGAGAGCGGGCTGATCAGCTACAGGCTTAACGGTGGCCCGAGTCAACAGGTCTCTCTCCTCCCAGACAATTCCTACGGCTTCGGGACAATGAAAAGATGACCTTGGACACTGAAATTTGCCAGAATGCTCGAAACCTATCTTAGTAACCACTAACCTAGTATGGCTAGTACAAGTTTGTCCACGGGTATCGATGAAGGCAATGCGGTCAAAGACCTCTCCATTGAGCTTCGAAAGACCCGGACAATCTCTGAAGAACAAAAGCAAAAACTACAGAATATCTTCAAGAAGAGACTGACTCCAGCTTTGGCGATTGTGGAAGAGAAGAGGGTGGCACGATACCAGTTCGAGCCCAGCCGAAGATCAGTGTGGATAGTCACGGGTCGCAAGGGCCAGTACCAAGTTATCCCCGAGAGCATGTTCTGCACATGCGACGACTACCACTTTCGAGTCATGGAAAACAAGAAACAGCTTTGCTATCATATCCTTGCACAACAAATCGCCGAACCACTAGGCAAATACATAGAGTCGAACCTCCCTGACACCAACTATTCCCGTATGATGTCGAAATGGGGTCCAGCTTCTAGTCCCGAAAAATGAAACGCTACAGAGTAGAGTCTGGAGTCGGCCTGAATTTCAATTGTCGACTAGCTGAAGGTTTTTCTATTCGCCTCTTTCGATAGTACCATATCTTCGTCGGAGAACATTCGTGTCCTACCAGCTATCACCTGACACGGAATACCAGCTATTCCAGCTGATACTGTACGTTTTCGGCTTTGTAGCCTTGATACTGATCTTCCTCTACATTGCTTATGAAAGACCAAGCGAGCGAAAGACCAAGCCTACAGAGGAAGAAGAAGAATAGTTCTAGTCCAGTCTAGACTTTAAGAATCGCAGAGCATCAATATCATTATAGATGCCTCGCTCCGCCTTTGCAGTTCTCAAACCTCCCGTTTTGAGAAGACTCGAGAAAGAAGGCTTCCTAGAAGCTAGTCCGATCCAGAAACTAGCCATTCCAGCAATCCTTGCGGGGGAAAACGTTCTGCTTATCGCTCCGACGGGAACTGGCAAGACGCTAGCCGCGATACTGCCTGTCCTTGACAAGTTCCTGGAAACCCGGGCTTCCGAGAAGACTCGAGGCATTTCGATACTCTACATTACACCTCTGCGAGCATTGAACCGTGATTTGCTTAGACGTCTCGAGGAGATGGGTCGTGACCTCGATGTCATAATAGAAGTGAGACATGGAGATACTCCGACAAGCGCAAGGTCACGGCAGGCTCGCAGTCCGCCCGACATGTTGATCACGACGCCGGAGACGCTGCAGTCGATCCTCGTCGGTAAGAGGATGAAAGAGCATCTCAAATCGGTCCGCTGGGTAGTTGTTGATGAAGTCCATGAACTTGCCACTGACGAGAGAGGAGTCCAACTATCCGTAGCGCTTGAACGTCTCTACGACCTTGCAGGACACGAGTTCCAGCGGATAGGACTCTCAGCGACTATAGGAGAGCCGGAGAGGATAGGACAGTTCCTCGCCGGGAGCTTTCGCAAAGTTACGATTCTAAGGTCGGACGAAGTTCGTGGACTTGAGATCAAGATCGACTCAGTCACACCGGGTCCGAAGGATCAGGAAGCGGCGAGTCGGCTGGGATTACCTGTCTCGACAGTTGCTAGGGCTCGGAAGATTTTGGGACTGATCGAGACTCATCGCTCGACTCTAGTCTTCACGAATACGCGTGAGCATGCAGAGGCCCTCGCATCACAGATCCAAGCACTCGGGGCCACGAGCGAAGTGAGAGTACACCATGGATCTCTCTCGCGAGAATTACGGGAGGACGCAGAGAAGGAATTCCAGGAGGGCTCAGTGAAGGCGATGATTTGCACGAGTTCACTCGAGCTAGGGATCGACATCGGAACTGTCGATCTTGTAATACAGTACACGTCTCCGAGAGAGACGACTCGACTCGTCCAGAGAGTAGGCCGGAGCGGACACACTCTCGGCGGGACCTCCAAAGGAGTTATACTAACGATCAGTCCCGACGACATACTAGAATCAGCGGTCATGATCGACCGCGCGAAACATGGACGGCTAGAACGTCCGATTATTCACGAGAAGGCGCTGGACGTGCTGGCCCACCAGCTCGCCGGACTGCTCTTGCAAAAGGGTCGCCTGACCCTTGAGGAGATCCTGGAACTAGTGCGTCGATCGTATCCATTTAGAGACCTCGACGTGCATGAGTTAGAACTGGTCTTACGTCAACTTGAGGAGCTACGATTCGTTAGGAAGCTTGGGGACAGCTATGCTCCTCGTTTTCCGAAAATCTTCGACTATTACTTCCAGAACCTTTCGGTGATTCCTGACGTTCAGAAGTATACTGTGTTCGACTTTTTCCGGAAGCGGCGGATTGGAAGCCTAGATGAGAACTTCGTTGCGCGGAGGTGCGTGGGCGGCTCAGAATTCATCCTTCATGGTCAGACGTGGAGGGTCATCTCGGTGGATGAGGAGAAACATCACGTGGAGGTGGAACCTGCGCCGCCAAGTTTGACGGCTATCCCGGGCTGGGAGGGAGACATGATTCCGGTCCAGATGGACGTCGCCTCAGAAGTCGGACGAATGCGCCGGAAGATCATTGCGGGCGACGATACTGGTCAATTCCTCGGAGAATTCGAGAAAGACAAAGTTACTTCGACGCTGACCCTGCAAAGCAAACAGGCGCCGGTACCATCGGACAAACTCGTGCTCGTCGAAGGCTTCGAGAACAGCGTCATCGTACACACATGCTTCGGTAACCTGGTTAACGAGACCCTCGCGGACACGATGGCTGCACTATTCGGTTCTAGGCTTGGGTCCAACATCGCTACGCAGGTAGACCAGTATCGGTTTGCGCTGGTATTCCCTAGACCAGTCAGCGCACACATGGTCGCCGAAGAGTTTCGAAAACTCACTCCCGCAGAGTTGGAGACGATAATCCATGACACGATTGAAGCTTCTGACCTGTTTGCCTGGAGACACTGGCATGTGCTCAGGCGCGTCGGCGCTGTCAGCCGCGACGCCGAGTATAAGGCGCGGCAGGCCCGACTGCTCGTGGACATTTTCAAGACTTCTATAGCCAACCGGGAGACGAGGCGCGAACTCTTCGCGGAAAAACTAGACGTTGAAGGAGCGAAGAAAGTTCTTGAAATGATCGAATCAGGAGCTCTCGCGCTAGAAGTGGTTCAGGACGCGGGTCAATGCACTCCGCTAGCCCTTCCACTCTTGGATCGTATCGTTCCACATGGACTCTTACGGCCCGCTATAGAGGAGGCTTCGATAATGGAGGTCATCAAGAGTCGACTACTCTCCACACGGTTGCGGCTGGTCTGCATGAACTGCGGCGAATGGAACAGCGTAAGGGACGTGAACACTCTGCCAGAACACGTCAGATGTCCCAATTGTCGCTCAACCCTGATTGCCGCATCGTACTGGGGCAACGATGGACTGGTAAAAGTTGTCCAGAAGAAGATGAAGATGAAACTGACAACTGAAGAGGAAAAAGAATGGATGAACGCCTGGAAGTCCGCGGGCCTTCTACAGACCTACGGTAAGAAGGCGGCACTCGTACTTGCGGCGCGCGGTGTCGGGCCAACGAGTGCGACGAGGCTTCTCAGAAACCGTATTGGAAAGGAAGACGACTTATACCTAAGTATACTCAGAGCCGAACGAGAATTCGAACGCACCCGGATGTTCTGGGACTAAGATCATGACGACCAACATCTTCGACAACCTACTCAGCCAGATTCTTTCCACAGACCACAAGATAACCAGGGAAAGACTGTTATCGATGATCGAGCAGAAGAAACAGGAATCTCACGGTCTCCTCTCCGACGAGGGCGCGGCACGCCTCGTAGCCCAACAACTCATGATCATACCCGTGTCGACCATCGGGCTCAAGGACCAGCGAATCATAAGCCTCCACGCCGGGTTCAACGACGTTACGATAACTGGACTCATTCTATCCCTCAGTCAGATTCGCCAGTTTGAACGCTCAGACGGCAAACCGGGCAAGGTACTGCGTATCCGGATAACCGACGGTTCGGGCGAGATGTCGTGTGTCTTCTGGGACACGATGGCGGAGACTGTGGTGAGGGAAGCGCTTAGTCCGGGATTCCAGATACGTCTCCTCCACGGCTACACTAAACACGGTACCGCTGGAGAGGTTGAGTTCCACCTCGGGACGCGAAGCGCGTACCAAATTCTGAGCAGGGGTAACATGGCTCATAGATCCCTTGCCGAGGCTTCTTCACAACTATCAAAAGGGGATAGACTCAAACTACGCCTGCTCAAGTTGCAGAAGGCTAGATCCGAGAACGGTCCAACATGGGCGCTCTGCTATGGAGAAGCCGGAATGGTGATCGTAAAGTTTTGGGACGAACATTCAGACAACGTCATGTCCTATAGACAAGGTTCCCAACTCTATATTTCTAATCCGTGGATAGAGGAAAGGAACGGGATGACCTACGTTAACGTAGGATCCAAGTCTACCGTGGAAAGAGAAGGCTCAGACTCGGCCTTCCAACCACCCGTCGCGAACATAAGCTCGATCAAACCCAGTCCAGTGCTCTGGACCATATCAGGCAAGATTGTAGAAAAAGGTGAAACCCGCGAAATAGAGACGAAGGAGGGAAGAAGGACTCGCGTGTCTAACATGAACCTTGAAGACGGTACCGGAAAGATCAGGGTTGCGTGCTGGGACGTTCATGCAGATACTACCGAAAGCCTTAGAATAGGAGACAGCGTCAGAGTTTTGGGCGTAAAGGTAAGGCAGGACATGAACGGGGAGAACGAGGCCTCCACCGTATTTTTGACAAGCATTGAGAAATTGTAGAGAACATTCCGTCGAACACTTATGATGGCTCTCAGGGTTGGCAAAGACCCCTTCGACTACATCAACGAGATCAAGATCGAAAGATCACGGCAGAACATGAAAAGGCGGCTTTCAGAGTACAGGCCGAACCAGAACTCCATTCACAAGCTTGAACGCGTAGACCAGAAACACCATCTAATCGTCTTCTCCGCAGACTGGTGCGGCGACTGTGTCGCCTATGTCCCTGGACTTGCGAAGACACTGATTATGGCAAAGAACAGCATGCTACAGGCCAGGGTCGTCGACTATGACAATTACCGTGACCTCGCAGAGGAATTCAACGTTCACGCAATCCCGACGATAATTGTGTACGACAAGTCTTGGAAAGAAATCGGAAGGTTCGTAGAGACACCGAGAAAGTATGGCACAGTAGAAGAAGAGGTCTGCGCAATACTCGACGCTGCATCGAATGCCGCAAAAGTCTAAACGAAGATAGGGATAGGGCGCGCTTCCATGGCGATGACCATGGCCGAGAAAATCTTGGCCAACCACGCGGAAAAAGCCCATGTGAGTCCTGGAGAGTTTGTGCAAGCAAGAATTGACAAGGCAATGGTTCACGAAGCACTGGGTGTTCCTGCCGGCGTCGCTGAGATATTCCGCAATATGGGTGTCCGGAAGGTATGGGACCCGGATAGGGTCGTAGCAGTGCTCGACCACTGGGTGCCTGCGCCGACGTCACAGGTCGCAGATACGCACAATCAGTGCCGCGAATTTGTCCAAGAGTACAAAATCCAGAACTGGTATGACATGAACGGAGGCATCTCCCACCAACTCCTCCCAGAGAAAGGACTCGTCAAACCTGGGGAGTTGATCGTTGGAACCGACAGTCATACTACCACGTACGGGGCGTTTGGAGCCCTTGGCATGGGAGTCGGAGTCACGGACATGGCGATCGTGTTTGCGACAGGAAAATTATGGTTCAGAGTCCCTGAAACAATCAAATGCGTCCTCGAAGGACGTCTCCAACCCTACATAATGGGTAAAGACCTCATCCACCACGTGCTATCATTGCTCGGCCAAGACGGCGCCAATTATCGGTCACTTGAATTCCATGGATCGATCATCGACCAGTTGAGCATAGATGGCCGAATGACACTGGCCAACATGTCGATAGAGGCAGGAGCAAAAGACGGCCTTGTTCCTCCAGACGACAAGACAATGAAGTATCTCCGGCCTAGGGTCCGAGGCGACATCAACAGTGTAGAGAGTGACCGTGACGCAGAGTTCGAGAATGAAATCCAAACGGAAGTTACTAGCCTAGACCCGCAGGTGGCAAAGCCACCGTCGCCGGCCAACAGCGTATCCGTCAGAGAAGTCCAAGGGATAGAGGTGGATGAGGCGTTCATAGGCACTTGCACAAACGGCCGGCTCGAGGATCTTGAGATGGCCGCAAGAATCCTGAAGTCTAGGAAGGTTTCCTCACGGTCACGACTTGTTGTCATACCTGCTTCGGTAGAGGTCTATGCTGACGCCTTGAAGAGTGGACTGCTGACCATCATCCACGAAGCAGGGGGAATAGTCGAGTACCCGACCTGTGGTCCTTGCATAGGCGGACAATTGGGAGTTATCGGCGATGGCGAGGTCGCCATAGCCACGATGAATCGGAATTTCAACGGTAGAATGGGTAGTAGTCAGGGAATGGTCTACTTGGCCTCGCCTGCTACGGTTGCAGCGTCCGCTGTGGAAGGCAAGATCACAGACCCTCGCGAGTTCTTGAACTCTTGGGTGTGACAGTTGAAAGTTCAAGGTAGGTCGTGGGTGTTCGGCGACAATGTTGACACCGATCAAATCATTTCGGGGAAATATCTGACCATCAGAGAGCCTGGGGAGATGGTGAAGCATGTCTTCGAGTCTCTAAGGCCAGGATTCCACACTCTGATAAGGAAAGGTGATGTTATTGTGGCAGGCAGAAACTTTGGGTCCGGATCCAGCAGGGAAGAAGCGCCGGCCCTACTCAAGGCTATCGGATTGTCATTGGTCATCGCAAGAGGTTTTTCGCGATTGTTTTTTCGAAACTCGATAAACATCGGGCTACCGATAGTCGAGTGTCAAGCGTGTGCGGGTTCAATCTCGGAAGGAGATCTTGTCGAGGCGGACCTGGAAGGAGGAATTATTCGAGATCTTACGACTGACAGAGAATATCCCACCGCCAAGCTGCCAAGTTTCTTGCTTGACATTCTCCGAGCGGGCGGCGCTGTGGAGGCCTACCGTCGATCAAGCGTGTGAGAAACCGAATTCAGATCTTTAGACTTCGACAACAGACATTTCTTAGGCGACGGTCGGATCCTCTATGACTGGAATCTGGTTCGAAGGAACCGCATCGGTGACGAGCATTTTCAACACCTTGAAGTCTTTGAACAGGACTTCTTGGAGACTGTTCGTGTAAAGAGCAGCGGCTGGATGGTATAATGGGAGAATTAATTGCCCGTCCTTCCGGACGGGTTTGCCGTGAATCTTAGACACCGCGAATGTAGGACCTAGCAGGGTCATGATTGCTTGGGACCCGAGGGGACAGATGATTCGTGGCTTGATCAGGTCGATTTGCTTCTGAAGATAGGGGTAGCAGGTTTGTATCTCGATCTTACGCGGTGCCCGGTTTGCGGGAGGCCTACACTTGACAATGTTTGTTATGAACACCTCGGATCTTTGCAACCCAATTGATTCCAGTAGCTGGTTCAGCAGCCTCCCCGTGGCGCCAACGAAGGGCCGTCCTTGTTCGTCTTCGGTTTGTCCAGGTCCCTCTCCTACGAACATAATCTTGGCATCGGGTGGCCCCTCACCCGGCACGGCCTTCCTGCGGGTCTTGTGAAGCTCGCACTTTGTACAGACAATTATCTGCGAATGAACTTTTTCAAGTTCCGTTGTCAAGCCGAGGTCAATTGATAGATATGGTGCATACTCAAAAATCCTCTCGGCCACGCAGTGAAGCGAAAACCTCTGGGTCGCGGAAGCAGGTTTTTCCTGAGCCAACAGTCGGTGGCCTCGTCGCAAATACAGAAGGCAAGATTTTGCTCGCGACGTCTCACAAATGGTTTGGCAAGTATAGCCTGCCCGGTGGACATGTCGAACTTGGCGAGACTTTGGTGGAAGCAGTCAAGCGCGAGGTAAAGGAAGAGGTCGGGCTTGACGTTGAAGTCGTAGAGTTTTTGCTCACGCAGGAAGCGATTTTCTCGTCAGAATTCTGGAAAAAGAGACACTTTATCTTTTTTGATTACTACTGTAAATGCGATGACCAGAAGGTAAGGCTCGACCCGAAAGAGCTGCAGGACCATATCTGGGTCTACCCTGGTGAGGCATTCAACATGAACCTCGACAGTTTCACAAAGAAGACTTTGGAAAGATATCTATCGAGAGGCTGAGACGAGTTTTCGAAACTCGGCCGCTGTTACTCCTGATCTCTCACGGTCGAGTGCTTTCTTTGATACTACTAGTCTCTGCAGATTACGCTTGCCCATCTGTCTTTTCAGACTCTTCACCTTTGCCGTCAGTCTCGCGATCTGTGCAGGAGAGGAACCCGGTTGAAGATGCTCGATGATGGCTGAGCCTGAATGTTTCCCGAGACTGAACCTTCTTGTCCTGCCGATTTTCTCTGGCGGGAATGGCTCGTAGGTAACTGGGTTTCGCAAGACTGCCGCGACGTGGACGCCAGCTTCGTGCGAGAAGCTGTTCGTGCCGATCACTGGCTTGTGAACGGGTATCGGCACTCCCGAGAGTTTTTCCACCAGCTCGGCGAGGTGGAAGATCCTTTCATGACGGATTCCAGTCTTTATTCCGTACAATATTTCGAGAGCTAACGCCACTTCTTCGAAGGATGTGTTTCCAGATCTTTCACCAATTCCATTGACCGTGGTCTGGGGCGCGTCGAAACCAGCCTCGATCGCCGCCAGAGTGGTTGCGGTGGCCAATCCTAGGTCATCGTGGGCGTGAACCGAATACGACTTGGCCCTGACACGCCTGCGGACCTGTCTCGCAAACGTGTACATCTTGTTCGGTGTTGCAACGCCAAGAGTATCGGTGATGACGACGCCCCTCGCACCGGCCGAGACGCTTTCCCTCAATGCTCTAATAACGAACTCTCTGTCGGACCTTGTCGAATCCTCTGAGACCGCGTGAACGTGAAGTCCTCTTTCCACCGCATACTCGACAGAGTCCACGAGTCTACTGATAACTTGTGCAGGCGTGAGTCGGAGGCTGTACTTCATCAGTTGTGGGCTTGTCCCGATGAACACAGCGACCTCCTTTGCACCGGTCTCAGCTACAGCATCAATGTCGCCGGTCGCACATCTGGCGGGGCAGACGACTTTCATCTTCAGTCCTTGGTCGAGTATCTTCCTTACAGCGATCGACTCGTCTTGCGAAACAATGGGAAAACCGACCTCGGCCCTCTTGACCCCGACCTTGTCGAGTTCTTCGGCTAAGCGGACCTTCTCGCTGGGAGTAAAGAAGACTCCCGGGCTTTGCTCTCCGTCCCGGAGTGTTTGGTCCCAGAAATTGATCAGAGAAGAACACGGATCCCGTGTAAGTTTAGGTTGAACTCTCTAATTTCGTTAGGTTGTTCATGACGGCTTGGCCGGTTTTTCGAGTAGACGACTGTCCGCCTAGATCGCGAGTGTGATTTTTCGGGTCCATGAGAGTTTCAGAGACGGCTTTTCTAACTAGCTTGGTTGCACGGTTCATCTTTGCGTCTCTGCGTTTTTTCGCGAGCCACTCAAGTAGCATGGTCGCTGAAAGAATCGTTGCTATGGGATTGGCCGTATTCTTTCCGGCATGGGTTGGTGCTGATCCATGCACAGGTTCGAACATTGCGTGCGAATCTCCAATGTTGGCCGAAGGTGCTAATCCAAGGCCGCCTACCAGTCCCGCACCGAGATCTGAGAGGATGTCTCCGAAGAGGTTGGTGGTGACAATCACGTCGTACTCTTCCGGTTTCCGGATCAGCCACTGGGCCATTGCGTCGACGAAAGCATAGTCCTTTGCAATCGCTGGATAATTCCTACCAACCTGTTTGAATATTGATCGGAAGAGGATGCTTCCGCTCAGAACGTTGCTCTTGTCGACACAGATCACGCGTTTCCTCCCATCTGATGGTGTGCCCTTACGCTTCGACGATAGTTTGAATGCATACTCTGAAATCCTTCTGGCCCCCTTCGCTGTGACGATGCTAACATCTACGCCGGACTCTGCCACTCCGCCTCGCTTGAGCATTCCCTGAATCTGGGAATACATCTCTTCAGTGTTCTCGCGTACGACTACAAAATCGATCTTTCCATCAGAGCCCAAATGCGAGAGCGGAGACTTGATGCCCTCAAGTAGTATTGAGGGTCTCACGTTCGCGTAGAGGTCGAGTCCCATCCGGAGGCCGAAAATGATCTTTCCGCCGACAACTCGTCCGTCAGGATATTTTGCTTCCGGGAGACCGATTGCGCCAAGGAGTACGGCGTCAGCTTTCTGGCATTTCTCAAATGTCCCGTCTTTCCACTCGCGGTCTCGGCCGTTTCTCAGCCAGTAGCGTGCTCCTCCCTCATAGTTCTCGAAGACAATCTTTGAACCGACGATCCCCACTGCCTCTTTAGTGATTCTTACTGCTTGATCGATCACTTCAGGGCCGATGCCATCGCCGGGAATTACAGCTACGGTATACTTTCGGGGCATTGTCCCTCGTTTTTTACTTGGCCGAACTGTTTACTTCCTTTATCGCGCCTTCCAGAACATCTAGTCCAGAGTCGACTAGGTCGCGAGTAATCACGAGCGGTGGCGCTATCCTAAGCGTCGACCTGCCTGCAGTAATGATTGCGACTCCTCTCCTGAACGCTTTCATCATAATGTCGTGTGCTTCAGTGTCGCCATACTCTTTGGTCTTGGGATCCTTCACTATCTCGGCGCCGATCATGAGACCCTTGCCGCGTACATCGCCTATTATCGGATATTTTTCTTGCATCTCCTTCAGACGCTTCATGATGTAAGCGCCCTGTTTAGTCGCGTTTTCAAGCAGATGTTCGTCGCGGATGATGTTGATCACTTCCAGGGCTGCTGCGCAGGATACTGGGTTTCCACCGAAGGTGTTCGCGTGCGCGCCTCCTTCCCAGTCCATTAGTTCCGCTTTTGATACTGTCGCGCCGATCGGCATTCCACTCGCGAGCGCTTTCGATGTTGAGATAATGTCTGGCTCTACGTCCCAGTGTTCTATGCCGAACCATCGTCCGGTCCTACCCATTCCGGCCTGTACTTCATCGTCGGCCATGAGTATTTCGTTCTTGTCCAAGAGTTTCTTGAGGCGTTTGAAATAGTCATCCGGCGGTACGACGTAGCCTCCCTCGCCTTGGATGGGTTCGACGAACATTGCCGCCACATCCTCTGCCGGTAGATACTTGTCGAGTACTTGTTCTTGGATAAAGTCGACACAGTACATGCCGCATTCTGGGTACGAGAGTTTGAAGGGGCAGCGGTAGCAGTAGGCGAACGGTACGTGTGTGTCTCCTGGGACCATGGGGAAGAAGTGTCTGCGCTGGTATGGTTTGCTTGCCGTTAAGCTGAGCGAGCCGAGTGTTCGTCCGTGGAATGCTCCAATGAAGGATAGGAAAATGTGTTTGCGAGTATGCCATTTTGCCAGCTTCATCGCTGCTTCGATGGCTTCGGTTCCGCTGTTGCTGAGGAATACTTTCTTGCCGAAGTTTCCAGGTGTTATTTTGACAAGTTGCTCAGACATTTCAACCACTTTCTCGTAGTAGAAGTCTGTCCAGGAATAGTGGATGAGTTTCTCTGCCTGATTCTTAATCGCGGCTACCACGCGTGGGTGTGAATGGCCGACTGCGAGACAGACCAGTCCTGAGTTGAAGTCGATATACTCGTTTCCGTCGACGTCCCTTACAATGCTTCCCTGACCGGATTCCGCTACGAGTGGGTAGAATCTTACGAGGGAGCCTGAGATGAGTCTCTGATCTCTCGCAACGAGTGCGCGGGCTTTTGGCCCTGGGGGAGTCGCGACAATGTGTGGATACTTCTCGGCTGGCATATGTAGAGCTGACGAGTCGAATGTCTACTACTAATAATGTTGGTAGCTATATGACAGGTTTCAGAAACTGGGTTAGTCAGTTACCGAGTATTATCTCTATCATTGAGAGACTAGCAGTGGAGCCGTCCTGGCGCTGGACCTCTTCCGTCCCGATGTCAACCCTGTGAACCTGTATGTGTTTAAGGAATGCACGTCTGAGCATTTCCACCGTTTCGACCGCCTTGGTTATCGACTGTCCACGGGCTCTCACCATGACCTCTGCGACGCCCGTGTTCAGTAGCGTCATGCACGCTACGACGTAATTCATTATGGGCTTCTTGCCTATTCGGACAATGTTCTCATCGTCTTCGCTATCGTCAAAGTCGTCATCAAAGCCGTTTTCAACGCTAGCGATGGCGGTGTCGGTGGTGTGGGACATTGTTGTCGTCCGTGGTATACCGTTGTCTCATCTCTCGCCTGACCTTGAAGATTAACCTTGCTGGACTATGACAAGGCACTATGAGGAGACGGAGTCAGAACAAGCTCGCAATTACATTCGTCTGCCTATGGCTTTTCAACGTCTGGTCTTTTAAAGGGGCACCGTTCAGCCGGATGGCTTACGATGCTGGATAGCGTGCTTCGTGGGCCTGGTTCTGGCGTGACATGGGCTCGGTAAACCCGACAGTCTACCACATGCTGGAAAAGCTGGTCGGGAAGAGGGTGTTAGCAGTCATAAACAGGGACTTTGGATACGAAGGACGATTGGCCGCGGTGTCGCATGAACCACCAGGCCTCTGGCTTTCGGACTCCGAGGCAGTCATACTACGATCTACGGTCGTCAGCCCGATTCCGCAGGTTGTAAATAGGGAGCCCAAGGGAGAGACGTTCCTACACCTCGACGGTATCGAGAGGCTGGAGACAATATCTGAAACAGGGGGCAGGGTAAATGCACGACGATAGGCTCGGCTGGCTCGACGGGCTCGTTGTAGGAGTTTCAGATACTATGCTGGTAGCTGACCCATCAGCGACCCGGCAACTGCCACGGAGTGCTCGCGTACTAGTGTCCCACGCTCATGCAGACCATACTGGCGGATTCAGGCATCGAGGACTCAAGCAGTCAACAAGTGAGACCCGCGACATCCACTATGCATTAAGGTATGATCGGATTGAGAACTTCCAGGCGTTGGGTATCAACCAAGGGATCACAATGGACGATGTCGACATACTGGCGCTTGATGCCGGGCATATGTTGGGCTCGGCCCAGTTCCTGATCAATACACCGTCTACATCGATCCTCTACACTGGCGACATCAACTGCGTCGACACTCTCACAACGAAGGCTGCTGAACCGCATGAGTGTGACATTCTTGTGATGGAAGCCACCTACGGGGCCCCCCAATACAAGTTTCCACCGAGAGAGATGGTGTATGCTCAGATGGTCCAGTGGGCTCTTGACACTCTCAAGCAGGGCCGAGTGCCCTGCTTACATGTCTACGCAGCTGGCAAGGCACAGGAGGTCGTGAAACTTTTCAATGTCTACACCAGGCTTCCCGTAGTAGTCAGTCCGAGGCTTGATGGTGTTAACAGGGCTTGCCACAATTCCGGGCTCAGTCTTGACTGGTTCTCAGCCGGGTCAAGAGATGGTAAGAATATACTGGACCGGGACCCGTGCGTCTACCTGACGACGACGAACGATCCAGTCCGCATCGGACGCAAGCATTCACGAGCCTACGCAACCGGCTGGGCGTTGTCGCGGCGATGGGGAATAACTTCGTTCCCGTTGAGCAGTCATGCAGACTTCGACCAACTGTTCTCCTTCGTGAAAGCCTGCAACCCAAAGAAGGTGTACGTTTTCACGGGATTCGCGAGAGAGTTTGGACGGTGGGTCAGGTCGAAGGTGGGTCTAGAAGCGCGAACCATACCATCGTTCATCCAGCGAACACTCGGAGACGATTACTAGACGCTTACCATCGTCCGAGCTAGTAGTGGCTCTTCTTGTCTTTCTGCCGTTGATGCGAAAGCATTTCTTTACCATGTTCTAAGCATCCGATAGGATATCCGACTTTGAATAGGTCTGGAGCTCGGCTGGTGGATGATCTATTCGCGCTCGATACCAGAGTTCGATACGTCGCGTTGCTTGACAGGAATCACAAGCTTGTCGAGTCGCGAATGCGCTCGAGCGTAACGAGCTTTACCCCTGAAACCTATGATAGGAAGTTCATGGGAAGCGTCCCGCCTCTCATCCTCGACACTCTATCGCAGCTTGAATACCAGTGTGGACCGGTCACACACATTTCTGTACAGTATGAGAAGATTGACTTGATCTTTCTGCCGTTTAACAATCAGATTATCGCGATGAGTCTGGAGCCCGGACCCTTGGAATCAATACTGCGAAAACTCCGCGATACACTAGGCGTACCCATACACATCTGACACTTGGAAGAATCCTCTACTAAGCGTTACACGGGAATGTCTAAAATCCGATCGGGAAAAAGTCAGCTTGCGAAACTAGCGCATGCTCACAAGCCGTCGCACCGGAAACAGACTCCGCGAAAGGAGGATTACGCTGAGATCATCTACGAGCTGATCCGAGAAAAAGGATACGCAAAACCTGTCGATATTGCAAATCACTTGCATGTCAGTGCCCCCAGCGTGACTATAATGTTGAATAAGCTACGAGAAGAACAGGTTATCATCCACGAAAAATATGGTGGCATAATTCTCACAGAGAAGGGAAGGAGCATGGCCCAGAGGATTGGTGCCCGACATGCGACTCTTGTAAGCTTCCTCAAATTATTCGGCGTCGAAGAATCGACGGCCCAGAAGGATACTGAAGGACTCGAACACTACGTTGACTCGAAGACTCTCGAATTGCTAGGGAAGTTTGTGGAGTATGTCCGGTTGAACCCTGAATGGTGGAACCAGTTTCAGAGAACTCCGAAACAAATGAGCTAGACGCTGAGTATATTCGAAGGTGATCTAGCAGAGCCAACTATTATACAACGAACATTCTGTCACAGTCTGATGACCATGCAGCCTCGACAGGCCTATGATCAGGTCTTCGAACTCCTCCAGGAGCATCACAAATGGTTCGAAGAATCTATTCCTCTAATCGCCAGCGAAAATATTCCCAGCCCTGCAGTCCGCGAAGCCACCCTGTCTGATTTCGCAAATCGTTACGCTGAGGGATGGACCGGAGAGCGTGTCTATGCTGGTTGCAAATACATTGACCAGGTAGAACAGATTTGCATGGACTTGGCAAAACAACTCTTCCGGGTAGAGTTCGCCGATGTCAGGCCAATATCAGGCGTCTGCGCAAACCTGGTCGCTTACACAGCCTTCACGAACCCAGGAGACACGATGATGGCTCTTGCAATTCCAGCAGGGGGGCACATCAGCATGGGCAAGAAGGAGTTTGGTGGAACGGCAGGGGCGGTGCGAGGACTCAACGTCGAATACTTTCCGTTCGACACCGAAGAAATGAACATCGACATCGACGCGACTGAAAAGAAGATTGAAAAATTATCCCAAGAGGGCAAGAAGCCTGTCCTCGGAATGTTCGGAGGATCGGTTCTGCCTTTTCCACACCCAGTAAGAGAACTTGCGGAGGCATTTCACGATCAAGGTGGGAAAGCCTGTTTCGATGCAGCACACGTGGCCGGACTGGTCGCAGGCGGAGAATTTCAGGACCCGATCCACGAAGGCGCCGACGCGATGACCTGCAGTACGCACAAGACACTTCCAGGGCCGCAAGGCGGAATGATCCTGTCGAAACCTGAATACTCGGAACAGGTCAAGAAGGCCACTTTTCCAAGCAATCTAAGCAATCACCACCTCCACCACCTGGCCGGCAAAGCTGTAATGTTCGCCGAAATGCTTGCCTTCGGGAAAGAGTACGCGCAACAGATCGTCAAAAACGCGAAAGCACTAGCACAGGCGTTGCACAGCAGGGGCTTCCTAGTGTTGGGCGAAAAGAAAGGATATACAAAATCCCACCTCCTTGTCGCCGACATTACCAAGTATGGTGACGGGAAAACGATCGAGAAGAAACTGGAGGAGGCGAACATAATTCTGAACCGTAATCTCCTTCCCTACGATATCAAGGCCGGAAGACATTTCGAGGCACCAGGGGGAATCCGGTGCGGTGTATCTGAAGTCACGCGTCTCGGGATGAAGGAAGCGGAAATGGATCAGATAGCCAACCTTATGACGAAAGTGGTGGTGAAGAATGAGGAGCCTAGAAAAATCGCGGTCGAAGTCCGAGCCTTTCGGAAAAAGTACATGCGTGTCCACTATGCCTTCGAGTCGGCTCGAGACGCGTATTCCTACATTCGAATCCGTTAGTGCCACACCAGACTTAATACTGGCCCATAGAGCCTTGAATGTAGGCGACGGAAACTGAGCACAAAGCGGGAGAAGGGACGACGAAGGGAAGCACCGATGCCGGCTGCCAGTGCGGGACTATTGCGATTCTTTGAGGAAGATACTCCAGGTGTGAAGCTCAGCCCGCAGCTTGTAATAATATCAGGGGTTGGACTCGTCACCTTCGCACTACTGTTCTACTTCCTCTTGCCGGTCCGCGTAGGCTAAAGAAAGTAGCGCCAGCTGCCAGGCTCGGCCTCCTTTGGAGTACAAGTGGGTAGTTCTCACTGTTACAACCGTCGGAATCTTCATGGCCACACTGGACTCAAGCATTCTCGTCGTCGGCCTTCCACAAGTCGTGGCCGCACTGCACACCAACTTTGTCGTCGGAGTATGGTTCATCACAATCTACCGTTTGATGATCACAGTACTTCTCGTCGCAATCGGTAGAATAGCCGACATCTATGGAAGAGTGCGACTCTACAGCACAGGGTTTGCGATATTTACGATCGGGTCGCTTCTCTCAGGGCTTTCGTTCACGGCCGAAGAATTGCTTGCCTTCCGACTGGTCCAGGGTATTGGTGCCGCGCTGCTTTTCGTAAACAGTGTCGCCATCGTTACCGATGCGTTCTCGGCTGGAGAACTTGGAAAAGGGATCGGCATAAACCAGCTCGCCATCAATGCCGGAACAATAACCGGCTACACTCTCAGTGGAATACTCATACAGCTGTTTACCTGGCGGTCCATCTTCCTGGTGAACGTCCCCGTAGGCATATTCGGGACCTACTGGTCCCAACGACGGTTGAAGGAAATCACTGCCCCCGTAAGAACAGAAAAGTTCGATTTGGCAGGCGCCATAACATTCTCAGCTGCAATCACGATTCTCTTGCTTGGCTTTACAATAGGCGGACTGACGGATCCACTCACTCTATGGTTGACAGGTCTGAGTCTTGTTCTCATAGCCGCGTTCGTGCTTCATGAACGGACAACCCAGCACCCTCTGCTTGACCTCTCGCTGTTCCGCATCAGACTGTTCACTGCTGGCAACATTGCGAATTTGTTGAGCGGTCTGGCATTTGCAGCCCTAGCCTTCATAATGACGCTTTACTTTCAGCTGGTCAGGGGATATGATCCACTTCACGCGGGACTGGCTCTCATTCCACTCGACCTGACCCTCATCATTATCGGGCCCATCAGCGGGATAATATCGGACCGCCGGGGCGCTCGTGGGCTGAGCACTCTCGGGCTCGTCGTCGCGTCCGCAGGTTTCTTCTTGTTATCAGGCTTTGGTCAAAGTACTCCGTACATCGTTATTGCGACGTCCTTTTGTCTAGTCGGGATTGGCATTGGAATGTTCCGCAGTCCAAACGCAAGTTCGGTGATGGGATCCGTACCGGCTAACAAGCGAGGTGTATCCTCCGGTGTGCGGACTACGATAATCAATACGAGCATCGTCGTTAGCATTCCACTGACTACCATACTCATTACCGCTGACGTGCCTTATGAGAAGCTTGCGGGAATTATTGGAGGGTCAACTTTCGCTGGGAATTTCCAAATCGCGAGTGCTGATGTTGGAATGTTCCTGGCTGGCTTACAGCATGCCCTGTTCATTTTCTCTCTTGTAATCTTGGGATCTGCGGTGTTCTCGATACTGCGTGGAGGTCACCAGGACTTACGTTCGTCGGGACGTGTTCGAGCCCCGGCCGGGGCGATCGACTAGGGTTCAAACCCTTGCTATCTCGAGATAGCTTGAAAAGCATGCTAGACGAAGTTGACGATCTTAGTCCATGGCCCTGAGTGAAACGAAATTGGAACTGAAATGTGGAACGTTTTCATGAAACAGTCCGTCCAAGCTAGATTGACGGCAGCCCAGATACAGGCCGAACCTGAATGCCAAGCCAATCCCGAGCTTCAAGCGTTGGAAACAAGGAGAAACTTGATTCTTCTCCTACAGCGACAAAGAAGTTCTCAGGTCTGACGACTTTTTTCCCTTCTTTTTTTCTGTGTTCTATTTCCGACGACAGCTAACGCTACTTTCAGGCCGACACTTAGTTAACGGAACCTCTATGGAAAAGGTTCTTATCTCCTTGTACCGCGGCGGACTTTATGAGTAATCTGAAAATAGAGCTGGAACACATCAAGCACCACATCAAGTATCCGGCGAACAAGACACAGGTTTTAGCAGCCTGCAACAACATGACCGACGTCCCATCAGTGGACAAGGAATTCGTTACAAAGTCTCTTCCTGACAGCAACTACAAGGGCCCAGAGGACGTCGTAAAGGCCCTCCTCAACAAAGTCTAAACCTCCTCCCACTTCCCTTTTTTCTTTCACATACCATCTTAGACCCGGCCTCCATTCTTCCCCGAACATAATATCCAATCGTGATGTGTCAGTACGAAGGATTGAAAGCGACCCGCCAGAAGGCCCGCCTTCGTGCTCTTCAATAACCTCAGCAATAGATTACTAACAAATATCAAAATTCATGAGAAGAAGCAACATGTCGAACGAATCCAAAGTAGGCCCCTCCAGAATTCATTGCGCTGACTGCAACTGTATGCCCAACGAATGCCAAGTCTCCGACAAACCGACAACCTGTCCGAACTGCCAGCTCGAAGCTTGCTGTTGCTGGTCCACTATTCATCAAACAGACGCTTAAGTTTGCTAGTGAGCCTCTGGCCGAATCCTCGACCAGTAAAACTGTCTATCGTGATCCTAGTCAGAGCCAGCGTTCCCTGACTCCCGTATGTCCCGTCTGCTTTTGATGATCTTCAATTTCAAATCGCCTTCCAGGGCTGCTCTGAAAGCCGCAGACGAGGCACTCGAACACGTGAACCAATGGCTTCTTGTCCTCGTTCTTAGACACTAAGGGATCCCTACTGAATTCTGACACCTTATCGCCAATTTGAGATTATGTTACTCCTATACCATAAGTTTCCTTGTATTTGCACTTGTGCCCGAGGGTCTAGACCGGAGCTTCGACTCGTTCTTGTCCAAGCCGAGGACGCGA
This sequence comes from Bathyarchaeia archaeon, assembly GCA_035656295.1. Classification (GTDB taxonomy): domain Archaea; phylum Thermoproteota; class Bathyarchaeia; order 40CM-2-53-6; family 40CM-2-53-6; genus 40CM-2-53-6. Next base: position 40,843 of record DASRSU010000001.1, read on the forward strand.
TGAGCAATTACTGATAGAATTCTCTACCGCCGGGGCTAGGCCGCTGGAAAGGTTCCATGTCTCAATCTTCCCTGCCCAAAGCGTGGAACCATTATCTAACTGAGTTCGTTCCAAGCCACTCTGGAATTATCACGGTTCGAAGCAGTTCTTGGACGGTAGCTCCTCTATGCCAGGCGATTCGCTCAAGTTCCTTGTGAATCTCTGGACTAAGAGATTGCATGAACTTCTTTTTGCTCCGGTTGGCTGGCATTTGTTTGGGACTCGGTGATTTTGTAGATATATTACTGAACTAGGTGGTTGGGCATTCCGTCACAGCTGTTAACATTACAGTGCAAGAGCCCTTAGAAGGCTTTGAACCTACTTGTAGCTGATAGCAATCCAAACTTCAGTCGCGATTCCAAGTAGTGGGCTCGAAACCCTAATCATGGAGTCGGGGTGGGCCGGACGACTCAGATCCGGAGCTTACGGTTCGAGAGAGCAGAGTTATGACCGGGAAGCTTAGATTGAGCTGATGGTGGGCCCGCCTGGATTCACTGCCAACGTGGGTGAAATTTTTTGGCCTTGACGCTAAGCAGGCGCGCCAATTATTCGGATTATCCGTGAGTCGGCCGAAACGATAGCTTGAGTAGAAGTCAACCGAATCGAGAGGGGTCTTCAGACGGTGAATCCCGCTCAAGTAGGGTGCTTCTTCGCCAGCATGCGCCCGCCGATCAGGACCAAGAGAGGACCGAGAAATCCAGGGATTCCGATACCAAGAAGCCCTCCTGTGTTCGATATGACTGAAATCACTACAGAAATTATCAGACCTGTCAGGTAAACCGTGGATATCGATATCAATACCCAGCCCAATAAGGGGTGCCGTCGCGCACTCGCGACCTTGAGAATCAAGACAGTAAACGTTGCCGCGACACCAGAGCATATGTCAATAACCATTACCACGAAGAGCCAGGCCGGGACCCAAGCAGGAATCATAGAACAGGGCGACCCTTGAAAGCAAGCAGGCCCCTCGAATTGTAGCGGGGCTAGGGGTAGGACCAACATCAAGATCCCTCCTATCAACGCTAGCGCGAAAGCCACATTGGGTGTGTTGACGTCGCCCCTAGAATCCAATGTTTTCTCGCTGCTAGAGTCGGTTGTTTCCCGGACGACGAGCAGATGCCCAAAAAGCTTGTAGCGAGTCCGATGCATATTCATTTTCTAACCATCAACCTCCAGCACACAGTTCGGAGTAACTAGCGTTGTAACAGGCTTTGCGATTTCTGTGCTTGGGCGTCTTCCGTCAATATCTGTAAAGTTGTATTCCCTGGCAAGCGCGTCGACCTTGAAAGCTTGGCCTGTTCTCTCCATGATTTTAGGATCCGAAGCCAGTGCTACAAGGGCTCGGCCGTTGAATATTGGTGACCACGCATTACTCAAGTCCGGGAAAATCTCAGGGTGGGCGACCACTCCTTCGGTCTTGGTTAACCTTGGCCAGAGCGAGACGACGGCGATGTTATGTGGGCGTAATTCTTGTGCTGTCCCGTTGGTTAGCATGTCCACACCGGCCTTGACCACATTGTAAGACACGTTGCCCGTGTACTTTGTCGCGCCGATGGAAGAAATGTTTACGATCAATCCACTGCGATGAGGGACCATCATGCGCGCAGCGAAAATACTTGCCACGTAATGCGAGCGAAGCCCCACCGTGTGCATTTCATCCCATATCTCAACAGGAAGTTCCCAGTAAGGATGATCTTCAGGAGGTCCAACATCCGTAGTATACGAGGTCGCATTGTTGACTAGAATGTCCAAGCGGTCTTGTTCCTTCTGCACACGTCGGAAAACTGCTTCTGTCTCGGAGTCCAGGCGATGATCGCATGCCACAGCAATCCCATGCCCTCCGATCTTAGAAACTTCCCCAGCTGTCGCAGAGACAGACCCAGGCCGATTGCTATCTCCGTTACGAAGAGTTCTTCCTGTCACATATACCGTGCAGCCCGCTTCGCCCAGACCAAGCGCGATACCCTTACCAATACCACGACTCGCACCTGTAACAACAGCAACCTTATCCTTCAGTCTGGCTGGCATTTGTAACCAAACACATTATTTTCGCGGGTTAAAAAAGCGAAGCATTCAGGGTTAGGCTCTGTGGCGCTTCATATGGGTGCTATCGGTTGGCGAAGGACCGGCATCGCCAAAAGTCCATGTTCAAACCCTCTAATGGGTTCTAGTCGCAGTCTTTTTGCGACGACCCAATTCACTCGCGAGCTTGTAGTACGACAAATTTTTCCAAAGCTGGAATTTTAATTCTGTGCTTGCAGAATAGGAAGATTGGTGTTTGGTCGAGAGTTTAGGAACTTTGGAATTGTGTTCAGCTAAGAATCGGTTTCCATAACTTAATGACCTTGTCGGTTAACGCAGAATCGTTTACCCTGCCATGCCCATACTAGGCTGTGGGCTTTCCGGGTATAGGCGGCAAGCGTGGTTTCTCCGGGCCTTGGTAGAGGATAAGGCCCTTCGCTTCAAGGGTCTCTTGCAGTTTTTTCACCGCGATGTATACATGGCTCTCTGTCTTGGCCCCGGTACAGACCAGTTTGCCCGTGGCGAAGATCAGAATTACAACTTTGGGATCGTCCATGCGGTAGATGAGCCCTGGAAATTGTTCCGGGTCGTACATGGTCTTCTTCAAACCGTAAACCACTTTCTCCAAGTCAATGTAGCCTCCTAGTCCGCAGGAGGCGACAATGTTCTGGACTGTGATCTTAGACCTCCCAAGGATCACAATCCCTTCCCTCTTCAGTTCGTCAACGACCTTCAATACTGCCTTCTGGGCCTGCCGTTCAGATTTTGCGCCGGTGCAGACCATTTTTCCGGTGCTGAATATCAGAGTCGCGGTCTTCGGCTTTCTCAACCTGTAGACAAGGCCTGGGAACCGTTCCGGGCGGTATTCAACCCCTGGAAAGACACGGACGGTCGAGTTGAGGTCTATCCGTTGCTTCAGCGTCACCGAAGCGACAACATTCTCAATAATTGATGAACGCCTTGCTCTTATCGATAGAACAAGTCAACACTCTAACTTGACAGCGCAAGTGGTCCAGTCCCGCATGCTACTATCGCCTGCCGCTTATAGACGCGGTTCCGAGACATGACACTCTCAAGAGCGTTTCATTATGATAAGCGAGAGAGTTGTGGGGGTTTGGAACCTGCATTTGCTCCCACGCCCGAGTTCACGGGCTTCAAGGTTGAAGCTTTCAAGAGGGTCTGAACCGAAGCGGATCTAAATCCAGTCGTGTCCAGATGACACATCGCCTTACGGATTTCTGAGACTCCTAGGGTAAGGGCAAACGCTCTAACATTGTCCTACCCCGATTCAATACTTGTTTCTCGGCATCTAGGTTCGGCTGCAAGCTAGTTCCTTGGTAACAAACGCCTGAAATTATCGTTCAGGCTCTGGCCGGACAACGCTGTACGCGTCAGGGGCTCCACTCTTGAACAGCACGAGGCATGACAAAAGGATTCATGTTCTGATCTTTGAAAGCGAGAGCCATAACGCGATACAGACGGTTCTAAGGGTCGTCTCGAAGGTTCTGCCGGCCAACGTCAACACTCTCGTCTACCAGGTGGACGATACACTTTTCCGGTTGGTCTTGTCGAGTCTGCGGGAGGGAGTCTCCCTCTCTTCTGGGTACGGGAAAAAATAGAGGGGGCCGGTGGTTTGGTCACCGGCTTTCGTGGGATGCTCCGGGTGTGAAGGAGGGCAGGGGCTGGCCTGTGAGGGTCTCGGTGGATCTGATACCGTCGATGTTGGACACGTTTGATTGTATGAACTCCATAGCGTGTTCAGGTGTCTCAGCGCTAAAGACGACAACTGCGTCGTGTGCGCCGAAGGTAGCCCAGGCGCCGTGTACTTCGACATTTTTGTTGGGGCTTTTAATGAGTCTTTTCAGGTTGTTTGTGACCGAGTTTACGCGCGGAGCTTCAGCCTTTATCAGGCAAATGTAGCCTAACTTTTGCATGTTTCTTCTAGCTCAGTTCCCTTTTCCGTTGGGGAACCGGTGCGGAATCATACGACGTTACGACTTAACACTTGCCCCTAACGTTTCCGGGTTGATGGTAAGACGGTTTTTTCAGGAATGGTGAGAGGGAGCTCTAGGAGTGGTGGTCTGTAGGGCCGCTGACGGCTGAAGGTCGACTGTCTTCCTGATTGCGGGGTCCAGGAGCCTCCCTGGTCCTGACTAATTTGGAAATCGCCCAAAATGAGGCTCTTCCACGGCAAGGCTCAGAGAATCCCCAAAATTCTGTAATCTCTTATCTAAAATCCGTGCTTAAGGAATTATTCCCAGTTTCACAAAATTCCTCAAAGACAAAGCGGTCCTTCGCTAGTGCCTTCCTCTAGCTAGCATGATTCGGATTCATCGCGAGAGTGCGGATGGAGGTTGAATGTGATGTCATTAATGTCAAGTGTTGCGACCAGGGACGGATCCCTGATGTCCGGTCCAAGGAGAACGCAGTCCTCGACCTATGCGCAGGATTCTCAAGCCGAAGGCAGATGGCTAGGTTAGGATGGGGTTCGGGGTTACTGTTCGGACGAAGTACTCGTGAAGTCTATTGTCTCTGGAGAGTTCGGGGTGGAAGGAGGTTCCGACAATGTTCCCCTGCTTGATCGCGACTATTCTGTCTTCTAGTTTCGACAGAACTTCTACCTTGGGACTGACTTGTTTGACGATCGGTGCCCGTATGAATACACCTCGAAACGGGTTGCTGCCCAAGACCGGAATGGAAAGGTTAGCTTCGAAGGATTCTCGCTGTCGCCCGAAGGCGTTCCGTTCCACTGTAACGTCAAGCCCTCCCAAGAGGTGTTGATTCGTTTCATCCATGGTCCTGTCATGGACTTCTTCCGCGAGCATGATGATTCCTGCGCAGGTGCCGAGTGTAGGAAGGCCCTTCTCGATCCTTCCCCTGAGTGTCTGTAGGACGGCGTTGTCTTCGGCGAGCCGTCCGATGGCTGTGCTCTCGCCCCCTGGAACAACGAGCCCTTGGACATTCTCTGCCTGGGGAGATGTCTTGAGCCAGGTGACTTTGCCATCCAGCCCCAGATTCCGGTAGGCCAGTTTCAGAGCGGCTTCGTGCTCTTCAATATCACCCTGGACCCCTAGGACCCCGATGTTGAGCGGTTTCAGGTCGTCCCCCGCTCCTGCATCCGGTATTCGAGATTTTTCACGTCAAGCCCACTCATAGAACCCTTCTCGTCAACCAGCCCCTGAGCCTTCGTAACGACCTCAGGCTGGTCATAGTATGTGGTGGCTAGGACGATGGCGCGTGCCCTTTTGTCCGGGTCCTCAGACTTGAAGATGCCCGAGCCTACGAAGACTCCGTCGCAGCCAAGGGTCATCATGAGGGCCGCGTCAGCTGGCGTGGTTATTCCACCGGCCCCAAAGTTTACGACGGGCAAGCGGCCGAGCCTAGCTGTTTCTTCCAATATTGGTAGAGAAACGTTCAACTCTCTAGCAAGCTTGACGAGCTCTTGCGAATCGTCCGACTCGTAGATGGCTCTTGCAGCTCTGATCGTATTGTTGACAAGCCGAATATGCATCACGGCCTCCACGACGTTACCTGTTCCAGGCTCGCCCTTGGTCCGTATCATAGCTGCGCCCTCCTCTATTCTCCGCAGGGCCTCCCCTAGATTCCGGGCGCCGCAGACGAAGGGAGTGGTAAAGTCCCATTTCCAGATGTGTCTCTCTTCGTCAGCCGGGGTAAGAACCTCCGACTCGTCGACCATGTCAACGCCGAGTTCCTCTAGGACCCGGGCCTCGGATGTATGACCGATACGGCATTTGGCCATTACGGGAATAGTCGTATTGTCTAGGATTTCCTTGATCGCTTTCGGGCTGGCTGTGCGGGCGACACCACCTGCCTTTCTAACGTCATAGGGAAGCTTGTCCAGGACCATAACGGCGACAGCACCTGCCTGCTCGGCGATCTTAGCCTGCTCGACGTTTGTGACGTCCATTACGACGCCATGTTTGAGCATGTGGGCAAAGCCGCGCTTGAGAAGGGTCGTTCCTCGGAGAATCTCGGTCTCATGGAACTTATCGAGAACTCGGCCTTTCGCCATTTCTATAGTCGAAACCAGGGAAATCAAGACGTCTTCATCCATATCTTATGTTTCTGAGGCTAGAATGGCGGGGCCGACTCACAGTAAAGTTCATGGCATGCTCGGTAATAATCATTTGTCAAGTATTGCGCTCGCAGGAACCCCTGGAACCGACCCTGCCTCCTGCCAGTTTGCCGGAGGCTTCGGCCAGATCGAGGTTTGGCGTTCCACAGACGCCGGAAACACTTTCCAAGGCCCAGTGAGCGTCGGCCCTGACGAGACAGATACTGCCGCTGACCCGTTCTGCAACACAGGCAGACTCAACCAAGGCAGTATGCCCGTCATCGGCAACGACGGCTCGGTGTATGTGACTTGGACCCGTGGCCCCAGATTCTTAACGAAGTGGTCGCCGACGATTCCACCGAAGACATTGTCGCAGTAACATCCCAAGACGGTGGCCAGACATTCTCTAACCCGGGCATCGTTCGCACGATCGTGCCAGGCCGCCAGAATCCGCCCGTCGGGTTCAACCGAAACCGGTACAACGACTTCCCACGGATAACTGCCTCAGACATGGGCAGGATATTCATCACCTTCCAGGACGCTCGTGTAGCAGGCAACCAGGGAATAGGCGGTAACGACTCTATCCTGCCTTCCAGCATCAGGGCTTCCATCGCCTGGCGAATCGTGCGGTGGCCCGTCTCTGAGAAGAGTCATGGTCGGAGGCGGAGCGGACATGGACGTGTACTTTAGCTTCTCGGACGATCAGGGCACCCACTGGAGCACACCCACCTTGGTCAACTCTGTAGCCGGTGATGACAAGATCCAGTTCTGGCCTGTCGTGAGCATCGGAGCTCGTGGAGAGGTGAACGTTGTCTACTACGAAAGCCGAGAGGTCCACCTTTCAAGCGACTCGTTGGCAATGACTGCACTGTCAGCATCGGCGGAGGCTTAGCCCGCAGATCCCTTTGAGCCTTCCTTGTGGACACTTTCTTCGCCCAATCCCTTGATGGCGGTAGAACCTTCCAGGCGCCCGTGAAAGTTTCAAGTGTCACTTCGAACTGGTGCGACGCCTTCTCCAACATTAGGCCGAACTTCGGGGACTACATTGACGCTAGGACCGTGGGCAGTACGACATTTGTGGTCTGGGCGGACGACAGGAACACGGTAACAATCAGCGGCGCCCCGCGACAATTCCCGGACGTATTCTACGCATCGATCCAGACAACCTTCTAGTGCCGAATCCCCTCCCCCTTTTCTTTGGTTGGCGAAATTTAGGGGATTACCTCACTGACGTGGCTAGACTAGCGGCGGTGGTAGAGTCTTTCAGGCACCTCAGAAGGGTCTGAACTAGGCAACTTCTGGTAAAGGTCGATCCTGTTGGTTCGTAGTCTCTTGAGAGATTTTTTCGCCTAGGACAGGATGTGGTGTCGAGATAGTCCTTCCTTGTTCGGTCCCTCGCCAGTGCTCAATCGAACTTTGGTTGCAATGACCACGTCCTCGCGGTGATCACTCAACAATTCTCCAACAATCTCTTCTGATCGTCCATTGCTGTAGACATTGGCAGTATCGTAGAAGTTCACTCCTAGGTCTAGGGCACGTTTCACAATTGTCCGGGCTTGTGGATCTCTACCATCCATTCTTCCATGTTGCCGAAAGACATTGTGCCTAGGCAGATGCGCGAGACCTCTAGTCCGGTTGATCCGAGACGAGTGTATTGCATCGGCAGATCCTGATCTGCACGAGTCAATGCACGTGAGTTAAGAGTTCCGCGAAAACAACTTAGACAAATTAGATTTCCAGACTATTAAGGCCCATGGGTGCCTAAGGTCAAACGAGAAACGGAAGATTTTCTTGAAGCCCAGGTCATTTGGCAAAGATATGGCGCAGAAGGAAATCGATTGTCCGCTTCCCATATTGAAACGATGCCACGCCCACGATAATGCCGAGCAAAGCACCAGCCGTGACATCGAGTGGAAAATGCACCCCAATAATCACCCTGCTAAGCGCAACTCCGACGGAAAGAAGAACCAAGGGAAAATATCTGCCTCCTTTCTTCAATAGAATGAATGTGGAGACTGCGAAGGATCTAGCAGTGTGGCCGGATGGGAAGGATGAACCATTATCCGGTCCCATTGGAAGCAGGACCCCGCTAAGTATCTGGAAAGGTCGGGGTCTGAAATAGGCGGTCTTCAATAAGAGTACAGCGAGATCTGAAAGTGCAATTGTGAAGATGATGACCAGTGGGATGTCAAGCCGCTCCGACTTCGACTTAGAGGCGAGCCAGAAGCCGCCGGCTACTAACGCAAGTGCGATTTCTCCTCCGATCAGTGTCAAGAACATTGCAAGCATTCCAACAGGTTGGATGGCTGCGAGGCCGTTCAGAGCGTAGAATATGCTGATATCGTATGGTAGAAGTAGTGAGAGGAATACTATTGTGAAGATGAGACGAAAGCCTGCGAGAGAAAAAATCGGTATTGCCAGTAGCCTAATCTCTCTCAAAACATGTAACAACTCGCGAGCTAGAAACTTGGATACGTGAGAATGTACCGATTAATTCTATGTAACCTCTTACTGGCTACCTCCGACACGAGATACGAAGAATACGACTCGGCACCATGATTTGTGAAAAGATGAATAGCGTGGCAAGTAGTGCCCTCCAGATGCCGTTACCGTGTCATCTAGGGTACTAGCGGGAGAGCTTGTCTTCGTAACAAGAATCCACTTACGCTTCCTAATGCTGCAAAGATAATGGATGCGACCAGAAAAATGGCGGAGACACCGCCTATTTCTGCAAGGACTCCCGCTAGCACATTTCCTATAGCTATCCCGGTGCCCAGCATCAGACTGTAAAGCCCCATCGCGGAGCCTCGCAGTTCATGAGCTGCCTTGTCGCCGATGTAGGCGAGTATAGATGGGATCAGGGCCGATCCGAAGAAGAAGAGGATTCCCGCTATGACCCCCAAGGGTCCTATGATATTGATGATTGCGGTCGGCTGGAGTCCTTGTACAGCGAGCAACTTATCAAAGACTAATGGGAATAGTAGTAGGAATCCTAGCTCGCCAGCGGCCCCAATCAGCATCGTCTTGGCACGGCCGATCTTATCGGACAGTCTACCGAATAATACTGCCCCAGCACCGAGCATTACCAATGCTAACACGACCATACCGCCTGACCCAGCAATTTGGCCTCGAGTGTCCTTGACCAGTTTTGGTAGGAAGAAATAGAATCCTACGATTATTGTCAGTGAGAACCATATTGGTAGGATGGCGTGCACGTCTTTTCCGAGTCTCTCAAAATTCTGTCTCAGAGTTTTCCTAGGAGAGACAATGTGGGCGGGTTCTTTGAGGCCGACGCGTATGAAGCCCGTTGCTGATGCTAATATCCCAGCGACGAAGATGAATGCGAGCCCCAACTCTCCTGCTCCGAGTATTCCTTCCAAGAAGGTGGCCAGCACAGCGCCAACACCGTAGCCGCCCAAATTGGCTAGGTCGAAAGCCCCCATCCCCGTGCCACGATTCTCGACGACTGTAAGATCAGTGATCATTGTCAAGGAGGCAATTGTGACTAGAGCAGCGGATACTCCCATGAGCGCATGAGCACCTCCAACAATGATCGTGTTACGGGTCAGGCCGATGCACAGCGTTAGAATACTGATCGATGCAAGGCCGAGGATGAATGTGCGTCTTCTACCTCTGCGGTCAACATAGTTGCCGACGGGTAATGCTGAGACAGCTTCCAGTGCGGGGTATAGTCCGAGTATGATGCCTAGTATTGCATTGCTCACGTTCAGGTATAATGGGAATAGGATGATGATGAGGCCGAAGCCGATACGGGTGAGGAAGACTGCTGCATATAGCATGAACAGGCTTCCGAACTTGAACATTTTTCTTGCCTCGAAATCTAACCAAACGCTTTTGCAGGTCGAATAGAAACGTGAGAGGTTTGAACGTTGGAGAATTTACTTCTGTAACCGATGCTCTCACTGGATGTAACTTTTTGGGCCTAGAAAACGACGGCAAACCAATAATTTGTTCAGAATGCATTTAGAGACTTGTACAATTCAGTCTACGGTTCGAATGTAACGGTTCTGGTTGAGGCATCGTTACAATGGCTCTAACAAGTACGAGGAGATTCGTACTGATACAACATTGAAAATATCAAAAATCATAATCCCATCACTAATGCTTTCACTAATGGTCTTAGGCCTCGTTCCCGCATATGCACAGGACATCACTGGCTACAACTGGATAGGCACTTCTCGAACAGGTAGCGACCCGTTCTACGGCACCAATGTGGTAGCATACCAGGCAGGCAGCACAGCTACTCTAGCAATCAATTTTGGCGTAGCACCAGGCGATCCACAGGTCAACGTGACGAAAGTAACGATCTATTTTGACTGGGGCACCAACTATACTAGTCCTAGTACAAGCGTTCCGGTGATCATTAGCCAAGGAGTACTGCGTACTTTCTCCATCTCCATCAATGTTCCCTCAACCTCGACGGCCACAAACACGGTGACTCACACCTACACGATTTTTGTCGAGTACAAGATTACCCCGGCCCCGCAGACCAGAGCTAGGACAGTTAGCGCTTCCAACTTTGCCATCTATTCTAGCGACCAGGCTGCCGCGATGAACTATATGCAACGTCTAGGCGGACCAGCATCTTCAGGCTACAACCTACCTGTATTCCGAACAAGCCAGGCAAGTGCGTTACAAGCCCAAGCAGTATCTGAGGCGAACCTTGGCCAGTCATTGTACATGACCGGCGACTTTGCCAATGCACGCTTACACTTGGCCAACGCGAACAATCTGCTAGGAAACGCTACCTCGATTGAACAGTCGAGAAGCAACTACCTGGACATTTCAATGATAACATCAGGCTACGGCTCAATACTGTTAGGGATTGGAGCCACACTTATCGGCATTGCAGCACTTCTCTACCTCGTACAACGACGCCGACAGTTCCGTTCCAATACCGCAAAGCCAATCAGCTCAACAACCAGCTAGAAACCCCGAAGACCCTCCCCGTCGATTAAGACGGGGAATCATGTTTTTCTCTGTCATCACTCTAGGAACCCGTTAGCTATTGGACTGCCACAGTTAGACCCAACCTCGTCCTTCTTCATGCGTCGAATGTTCACAATCGCTCAAACAATGTGGAAGCCTGACATCGATCTAGTCCCAGGTGGACGCGCCCGATGGCCCTAAACCGTAGAGGAACTATTGTTCACTTAACGAGCATTTGGCACCAAGAAGAGCTCCGAGTATGTGACATCTCGAAAAAAGTAGAAAATGATTATCCTAACCGTCGGGCCTGTCGCACCTGTCGCACGCCTCTTTATCGAGTAGGAACAAACTTCCCTCATCCAAGGGCATTGAAAGAAGTAGCTCATCGAACGGTATCAGGATCTCTCCCACCCGGTTCCCCATCCCCTCAAAACATTACACTGTACGATTCTGAGGGTCCGATTCAATCTGGGCAAGATTGCCACCTTGGGTTCGAATTCTCGAGGAGTTGGGGCGCAAGGCAAGAGAACGCGAGGAAGCTAGCAAATGGGCGAGCGATTAGCATTGTTGGTGGCCCGGCCATCGGGGGAGCGGCCTCGGCTGAAGCACTGCTCGGCGGTTGCCATCGTGAGAAGGGTCCCGCTTAGGGAAAGGGCCGAAGGCTGGCCAGGCCCGTCTGGCGACCGACCCGGCTCCGAACGGACGTCGAGCATGCGGTCGAGGTGTCCATCGTGAGGCCGTCGACTGGCCCCCGAGAACCAGCCGCAATCAAGGTACAAATCCCCCGGAAGCTTCACCAAGCGATCATCAGAATCCAGGCCCAGGATAATTTGGACTTCACTGGTGCATGTTCGAAGGCGGCTCTGACAATCGACTCAGCGCAAGAAGAGTACAAGAAAATGGTTCTTGGTGAGGCGAATAAACTCGCCAAGTCTCAGTAATGATCCAGTTGAACAGGGCAAGAAAAACAATCGAAGATGGGGCGTTTCAGAGAGGCCATAACGCAGGCCACAATGTCGGCTACAATTTGGGTCTGCAGCAGTTCAGCTATCTATGCAAGGACTGCGGTCAAATAATCTGTGCGTCGCAGGACCAATGGAAGTGGGTAGTGCAGAACGGCTACTTGTCGAACTGGAGTCACACAAACTGCTCGGGAAGAAGAACTTAGCCGTACGAGATGTGGCGTGGGAGGGCATTGGAGGAGTCAAATGTTCAGCATCCCAGGATGGGATTGCACATGGACTTAGTGGTAGAGGGCTCCTGCCCGGATTCACCCCGATTCCCTTGTCGTGGTCAGGGGTCCAGAGATATCGCATTGTCGAGCTTAATCAGGCCGGATTCCAAATCCCATACCGCGCTGAAATAGTCATGATAGGAAATCCCCGAGCCTTTTGTGGTGACAACCTGATAGTCGGAACAAATCCTTGTAGAGTTGGAGAGGATATTGGCGTTGTTTACGGCTGTGGAAGTTCTGTTAAACGCGGGCTGACCGCGAACACACAGGATCTGATATTGACCGTCTAAGCTCTTAGCAATTGAAGCATTCCGGAATAGTCCTGCGAGTACGTCGAATCCAGCAGACGTCACAGCTAGGCTCTTTCTTTTCGAAACGTCCGACAGTTTAGCGAGAACATCGCTTACGTGTGATACGGTATCAGCCTGCGTCATTTGGATTTGACTTGACTGTTGGGTAATTTGCCCAACCTGGAGGGCAATTACAACAGACATGACGACAGTGACTGTCAGAAGTATTACGGGATCTTTTCCATGTGTTTCTGGAAAAATTTGCGAACCCGATACTCCTCGGTAGCCATGAAAGAAATCCTGAGCGTGAGATTCTAATAAGACAGAGCTGAGTAGTCGAGGGCAAGATCTGCCTGTTTTCCACCTGCGACCGTGAAAAAAATAGAAAGTGGGAACTAGCACACGATGCTAGAAGAGCTTCCCTATTTTAGTGGCAGTCTGTCTCTCAACTCTCAGAAAGGGTCGGAACTCAATTTCCACCGCTACGTTCCGACTAAGCGTCTCGAACTAGCCCTCTACCTGTGCAGACTAGTCTCGGACTCGAGAGGCTTGGCCATTCTCCTCTCTTCACAGTCCCTGACCAATCTGTCCAGTTCCATGGTAATCTCATCAACAAGTTCAGCGTCCATTGGGTCATCAGACATTTTGTGGTGGAACCCGTCTGCCCAATTTCGTGCAGCGGACTTTGCTTCCTTTCAAGATGTTCACAGCCCCTCCAAGAATGGTGGCCTTTTGCGTTTAGAGAAAGTCTTCATGGATTCATCATTGATCAGAGACACCCTAGAAGAAGCTCAGGCTTCGACTGAGGATTGAAGACTCGCAAGGTACTTGGCTCCTTGCGGTGCCGCTCTTGCGCAAAGTTGGTCGAAAGGCAAAATCTTCTCGTCCCACTCCGAAAGCCTTTCCGGATTCAACTTGTACATTCCCCGTTCCTCGCTCGTTGTTCCCCAGACTAGCATGTACCGTCTGTCGCCGTAGCCGACCGTCGGGATGGCTGTTATGCTGTTGAAAAGGACCCCGACCTTCTTACACTTGAGGTCGGGGCGTGATCCGGGTTTCTTGAGCAGGATTTCGCCCTTAGGGGTTATCTGGAAGTCGGTGGCCGCGCTGAACGGGAAACCATCATTGTCAACGAGGGATATGACTGCGTAACGAAAGTTCGCTAGTCTCTTAAGATCTAGTTGCACCATCTTCTTCTAAGCCCCAAAGACCTCAGGAGGGCGAGTAGTGTCGCCGTTCTTCCACGCCATGATTCTCTTTGGTTCAACCTGTACGACTATTCGTTTCCAGAACCAGCCAAACTTCTCTCGGTCAGCAAGGAAAGCATCGATGACAGGTTCCTTCCTTCGCCAGTAGGGAAGATATCGCTCCCATCCATGGTCCAAGTCCGCATCCTGTGGGCGAGCCGTTCCTTGGACGAGGATTGTGTGTTTTCCAGCACTGGTCCCTTCGGGGTTGGAGAAGAGCATGGAGACCCGCGGGTTCTTTTTCATGTTCTCAATCTTCTTGGAAAACAGGATACTTGATGTGACGACGAGGTTTCCTGAGGTTGAATCATAGAATGGTAGTAGCGGAAGGGTTACCGGCTTGCCACCGGAGATTGTCGTGAATTCACATACTAGATAGCTGTCGAAGACTTGCCGGACCCAGTCGGGAACTTGAATCAATGCTTCTCACGTTGCGGAGGTGAGAAGTCTCCGATTTAAAATACACCTATGATTCGGAAAGTATTTCTCAACGCACTTAGGTCTGCCCAATTGCGCTGACTTTGCGGGTTATCGTAGAAAACCGCCAGTGATGCCAGAAAAGAAGAGATGGGAGATTTCGTGTAGAATGTCGCGTAACCCTTTCTGGTTGCAACGTCTCCGGTAATTTGATGGTATATGTGGCCTGCGAAGTCACTCCTCAGGAGGGCACGATTCGCAACCACATATTGTGCGGTTTGGATAAGGTCCCTCATATCTTGCATTATTGTTGGGTTGCCTTGAAGGTCGAACAAGCTGTCTACCAAAGCGACAGCAATATCGAAGACCGGTTCGTAATCTACTTCCAGAATACTCGTGAATGCATCCTTCAAAGCTAGTAGTGCATGGCCCTTTCTCGCGGACACACGTTTTTGAAATGAGTCTTTGGCATGCTTTGGTGCAATGGACTCAAAAAGAATGGAAGCCATGAAAAGGGAAACATAAGTGTGCGCGAAAATTACATCATTAGGGACGTTCGGAATAATGGCGTCTTGATTTTTGCCCGAAGAGGAGAATAGTTCTAGATATAATATCCTAGAAAGCTTTTTCTCCAGTTCGGGGAGACGCTTCAGAGCATCTTCAACGTGGGGCACAAAAGAGAAAGTTTTGTTGTAAATATCTTGAGTAAGCTCGGCTAGGGATTGAACTTCGAGTCTGGAGCCCCGGCCGGGGATTGAACCCGGGACCTACAGCTGTCCCGTGCAGGGATTACAAGGCTGTCGCTCCACCACTGAGCTACCGGGGCATCGGGGTGGTGGGAGTTTACGCTGTCTGAAATAAGTTCTGTGAACGGGATTCTGGCCTATTTCTTCGATGCCCGCATTCGGGCTGCCGCTCTTACTAGTGCATCGAGGCCTGGCAGGCTTTGACCGGAGAGTAGAGAGAGCATTGCTCCTCCAGCCGTGCTCACGTGCTTGAACTTGTTTTCTATCCCGAGGATCGATGCGAGGCCTACAAGGTGTCCGCCACCTATGACAGTGAAAGCATTGTTTCTTGCCATTGACTCTAAGATCCCTCGTGTTCCTTGTTCAAAACCCGTGCGTTCAAAGACTCCAAGAGGACCATTCGCAACTACTGTCTCAGCCTCGTTCACAATCCTTGAGTATTTCTCAAGAGTTCTCGCACCGATGTCCAGTGCGGATTCCTTTGCGGTGACGGAATCTACGCTACGATCGATCCGCTTTCCCGACTTGCCATCGTATCCGAGATCGATAGGTACTTCTATTTTCTGCGCGTATTTCTTGACGAGACCTTTTGCGTGTTCAAGGAATGATTCCAGCTTTACCATCTCCTTCTCATCCTCGGCGGACGTTTTTTTCTTCATTGCTCTAAGAAACAGTTTTGCTGGTAGTCCACCGAGAAGTATCTTGTCGGCTTTGTTGTTGGCTAGGATGTGTTCTATGACAGGGACTTTGTCTTCCACCTTTGCACCTCCGAGGATGTAGACGCAGGGACGATCCGGCTCCTGGAGCAGTGTGGACACTGCCTTCACTTCTCTCTGCATTAGCCGTCCGGCAAAACTAGGCAAGACTTCTGGAAGACCGACAATGGATGGTTGCGACCGGTGAGCTGTGGCGAATGCGTCGTTGATGTTCAGATCGAATAATGGGGTCAACGTTCTGACAAAGTGTGTCTTGACTAGTTTCTCGGGTTTGTCTTCGATGTTTTCCTCGGCGGCGAACCTGAGATTATCTAAGACTAGAACCTGTCCAGGCTGGACCTTGGCTATTTTTTGGCGGGCGTGTGGTCCCAATACGTCGTCGACGAATTTGACTTCTTGAGAACAGTATTCGCTCAGGACAAGGGCATGGGGTTGGAGTGATGTGAAGTCGTCTTTGCCGGGGCGGCTCTGGTGCGAGCCGAGAACGACTTTGGCATCCTGCAGTTCTGAGAGTGTGTCTGATATTGCCCTGATTCGTGTGTCGTCAAGGATTTGTCTGGTGGATGGGTCTATTGGGACGTTGATGTCGACTCTGAGGAAGACCTTCTGGTTTCTAGCGTCGATATCATCCATTGTGAGAAGGTCATATTTTTCCAAGTGGGCCTAAGTCTTCCGTGTGGAAGGAGCTTGGTTCTCCATCGTTTAATATTTCTCAGGAATGCTTTTAGTAGTAAATGGAATCGGGACCGGTTTGCCGGGGTGGCTCAGCCTGGTCAGACCCCGTAGAGGGGAGGCTACAGCGCCGGACTCATAGACTCGCATGTTTGAGAAATCCGGAAGTCGCGGGTTCGAAAACCCGTACGTCCGATCGAACATCCCGCCCCCGGCACTTGATTACTAAAGGCAATAAACCCGGAATCGGAGAAAGAGAGTTATGGGCGGCAAAGGGGGAAAGAGTGGTCGTCCGGGTTCAATGGCCAATTCCGGGATTGGTCATGTTGGTCTAAAAGTGGATGACCTCGAAACATCTGTACAGTTTTACCGGGATATTCTAGGCCTCGAGAGCAGGGCGACCGGGAGGGGAGTGGCACGTATCCCTTCAGGCCGAGGTAAGATCGTGTTGCACGAGAAGGGTCTTGGGAGGCCGGGCTTCCACTTCGGTTTCCGCGTAAGTTCAGCCTCGAAGGTTGACGAGTGGGAGGCTTGGCTCAGGGGCAGAAACATGGTCATTTACGATGATGTGACAGAGGAGAAGTATCGAAGTTTCAAGATTAGAGATCCAGATGGTTACTCGATAGAAATATTCTTTGATGAAAGACCGATTGCGGAATGACTTTGGTCATCGGCACGTTCGGGAGGGTTTGGACGAATGCATTGGAACGGTCGTTGTGGCCTTATTCCGGTCGAGTATGAACGCATGCGGGCTCACGGAGAAATCATGGTTTTTCGGGTGTTTTCTGAAGGGCTCGGGCGCGCGATTTTCGTATGGGGGGCCGGTAGGGTCGCGTGAAGTGGTTAGAATGAACCTGTAATGGGCGATTTTCCCGTTCTTAAGTTGAGAACTTGCTATTCTCGCTGGCCGCGGCCGTGTATGTAGGGTAGGAATCGCAGCGTGCCAGATTAGGCAGCTGTTTGTTTCAGCGATCAGGGCTAGTTCTGGGCGAATCTGCTCTAGGATCTGATTCTATTCAGATCGAGTATGAACAGGCAGGGGCTCAGAGACAATGCTGCATGGTCAAGGCTTGATTTCGTGCGGACTCAAGCGTGCGACTGGGCTACCCCCGGGCCCCTAGAAAAAAGAAACCTTGTTTTTTGTGAAAATACGACAACGCTGGTACTGGCCTGAGCTGGTTCTATTCTGGTCGAGTACGAACGTATGTGGTATGGAGTAATTCATTGCCCGAGCAGTGTGTTTTTCCGTTCAGGTTCGGAAATTTTTGTGGTATAGGTATCTGGAAAATCTTGACGGGGCCTGTCGATCTTCAGCGTCCTTTTCCTTGAGGTGTTAGTGGGACGATCTTCAGCCCGAGTATTCTAGACAGAGGGCTTTTTCCGGGAATTGTCTTTGCGGGGAGGCTGTGGCGCGTGAATGCTACACTCTATGATCTTCTCATGATGTCGACCTTTCCGTCTCTTCGTCCGACATAAGCGACATCGCACATGCCGAGGAAGAGGCCTGTCTCCACTACGCCCGGAATTCTCTTCAGCTTCTCGTCCACAAGGTCAGGTCTTCGCAGGCTTCTGAAATAAACGTCGGCTACTAGGTTACCGTTGTCGGTTATCACGGGTCCAATTTTCCCACTTCCCTCTCTGAGAACAGCTTTTTCCGAAATTCTCCGTATTTTTCCCAATGTAGATCCATATCCGAAGGGGACGATCTCTACAGGGATTGGATGATCACCTCCGAGTGTTTTGGCCAGTTTTTTCTCGTCGATGACGATGACGAGTTTTTTAGTCGTTGAATCGACAATTTTTTCCCTGAGCAACGCAGCCCCGCCACCTTTGACTAGGTCTAGGGTTCGCCACTGTGTCTGATCCGCGCCGTCGATGGCAAGATCCAGCTCAGTGTTCTCGTCGAGGCCTCCCAGTTTTAGTCCGAGGTTCTTGGCGGCTATCTCGATCTG
Organism: Bathyarchaeia archaeon; assembly: GCA_035656295.1. Lineage (GTDB taxonomy): Archaea > Thermoproteota > Bathyarchaeia > 40CM-2-53-6 > 40CM-2-53-6 > 40CM-2-53-6. The sequence continues at coordinate 59,203 of DASRSU010000001.1, forward strand.
GTAGGATGTCGGTACAAACGTTACGTGCAAATTTTCTTTCTTGATTCGTTCTGCTGCAAGCTCAAGAGTCTTCAGGACTGTACTTCCGCTTCCAAGGCCGATGATCGTGTTGTCTTTGAGTTCGCGGATTGCTTGAGCAGCCGCGTTCAGTCGTGCTTTCTCAACCCATGACATTTGCTAGCTTAGCCCTCGGTTTCGATCTGTTCCAGCCGTTCCATCGCTTTCAGTACTTCCTCTCTTATCGCGTCCAGTCTTTCCTCTGCCTTGTTCTTCGGTTTCTCTCTAGGTTGTTTCTCTTTGTTCGGGTTCGTGGGAGGAGCCGCTTCGGATTTGGGCGCGGGTTGGGGCTCGTCTATCGTTTTCGTGTCGCGTGATAATGACGAGAGAGTTGTGAGGGGCCGGATCTGGCTTATTTTCAGGTCTATTTCCATCATCTTTTCCTGGAAGCTCTTCAGAAGATCCTCCTTCGCAGACTCCAGGTCGTACAGGTCAACGATCTTACGATGGTTTTCGATCTCGCCGTCCACCCTCTTGAGATCGGACTTGTACCGCTGTACGAGCTGGTTTTTCTCGGATTCTTTCAGTTCGCCCTTGGCTTCCGCCTCATAGATTCTCGTCATCACGTCTCCTATGAGGTCCCTTTCGAAACTTGCTAGCCGCAAGAGGTCTCGTGATCTTGTTGCGTCATTGCCTGTGATGCTCTTTTTTAAAACGTCTGGGACTGGGAAAGTATGTTGTTCGCGGCTTACTGTTTCCTTCTGAGGAGGCGGTTTCTTCTTCCCGAATAGTGTGATGATGAGTGTTAGTAGAATTATTGTCGGGGTCTTCCCGTGGTTCCCCCGCATGAAAGCATCTCCTCTATCGTTCTTGTCGTGTAAGAAGCGAGTTAGTTATTAAGGGTTAGAGGATTCGAGCGCGCCCTTCGGTTTGGGAACGCCGGTTGCATTCTCGAAATTACTAATTAGCAGATTCTGTGATCGTCGAGAAGGTTTTGGGTTTGCGTTATGAATCTGTGCTGAGTATGAAATCTGGGGCGCGTTCTCGTTCGTGTGTCGAGCTTGTTACCCGTCCCTCGGTTTGGTTGTATTACTAGGATTATCTATGTAGCAGTCTAATTCCTTTCTTGGTTAGAGCTTTGTCTCTAGCGATTCAGTGCGAGAGCTGTGGTATGCCTATGGGTAGTAACGAGGAGCATGGTGCTCAGGACCCGAATAATCCGTACTGTGTTAATTGTACGGACATGAAAGGGAAGCTGTTGCCTTTCGAGAAGAAGTTTGAGGAGCTTGTTAACGTGGCCATGAGTACGCGGTGGATGACTCGGGAGCAGGCTATCAAGCATGTGCTTGAGGAGATGTCGCATATGCCGGCTTGGAGGGAAAAGGTAGAATCTATTCGTCCAACTAGTACCTAGCCAGTGGGCTTCGCGTCGAGGATAATCTGGATTGTTTCCCCATCGAGCAAAACGGGGTTTTCGGTTATCGATGAAAAATGACGGTTAACTATGAGCGCAGTGTGGTTATTGCCCACAGCTCTCCCCAGTACGACCTCAGAGTTGACCGTCTGACCCCAGACTGCGAGAAAGTCATGGAAGTAATAGTCACGCACAGCGTTCGACTCTATTTCCACGCTGCCTGTCGTATCCCGGGTGTGTATCGGCGACATTCCATGTACACCATAGCGATCGAGCATATGATTCTGCCACAATTGTGAATTGATCCCGATATCCTTCGGAATCGTAACGTTCAGACCATAGATACGTGCACTAATCTCTAGACGAAGACTTTGCCGTACGGTGTTTGCATTGACGTAATCAGTAGCTGCCACAATAGTTCCGCCGAGGGCAACGGCGAGTAGTATTCCGACGATGATCATTCGTCGATGCTTGAACAGTCGACTGGTTTGGCGTATCGACTTCGATTTGAGACCGGCTTTGGTTGCAGGGCTGACTCTCCGAGGATGCACCTTCGCATAGTGTTTCGGAAGATTATCCTCCTTCACCAGTGCGCCGCAGAGTGGACATCTATCCATACTCTTTCAAAATCCTCCCAAAGGAAGCTGTTGCAACCAATAGGAAAGAGATGCTTCGCCCGCTAAAATCCCTGTCTGATTCGGACTGCTTCTACAAGGCGAGAATAGTTGGAGCCCCGGACGAGATTTGAACTCGTGACCCTTGCCTTTTCGAAGAGTCAATACCAAGGCAATGCTTTCGGCTGCGCACTGTTTCGGCTTCATCTACCAGGCTGAGCCACCGGGGCACAAGGCGCGACGGTGCCCAGAGCCTAATCCCCTATATGAGTTACTTTTGGAGAAGAACAAACCAAGGAATCCTCATTGTTATCAGGCGCCACAAAGCATCATCACTTGACAAAGTATGTGATAAGCTGGGACACGAAGGCGAGAATCGAGACTACTAGTATGATTATTATCAGGATGCCGAGTGCTCGACGGTTCAATTGTCGACTGCCTAATGCTTACTCGGCTGAGGCTGAAAAGGATATTCCTTCCGTCTAACAATTCCTCTTTTCCGATTACGGTGCATGCTTCGTTTCTATACGCATAGTATCACGTCACGAGATGATGACTGTATCATCGTAGATAGTGCATTACCCTTACAGGGATTCTTGAAGCAATATTTGGAATGCCAGAGACTATGTCGGCTACCAAAGGCTTTAAGACATTAGAAGCATGATCGCCCAACTTGAAAATATCTTGAAGATTAGACTATTGATTATTGCTGCGCTCATTCTAGTGCTTTCAATCGGACCTCTCCAAGCCGTGGTAGCCACCAACAACGTGGAGATTGACGGACGAAGTCAGAACGGCGAGATCCTTCTCAACTTTGCAACAGTACAGTTGAAGGATCAGCCCCTAGCTAGCTACGACGGCCACATTGCAGGATACGCCGCTACCAAGCCAGCTCATGGTCTGAAACTTGACATAAGCACGCCAGCCGCCCAGGCCTATTCAAACTACTTGGCGGGAAAGCGGGCCGAACTCAAGACTTGGCTTAGCAACAATGCTCCAGAAGTCACCGTAGTGTCCGAGTTCTCTGTAACACTCAACGCGATTAGCGTCCAACTGAACGGTCACAGCCTCAGCCATCTCAACGGTGGATGGGGTGTTGCCCGGGCAATCAACAATTTCGTTATACACACCGATATGAACCGGTCACCGACTCTCATCGGGGCCCAAACACTGTGGAACACCGTGGGTGGACAGAGCAATGCTGGCGCGGGCGAGAAAATAGGCATCATAGACACCGGCATCGACACGACGCACCCATTCCTCACCGACAACAGTCTCACAGTTCCGGCAGGCTATCCGAAATGTGACGCGCTAGACTCTGCAGTTGGTAGAGTTGACACAGCATGCAAATACGTCAGCAACAAGGTACTAGTTGCAAAAATCTTCTGTACACAGCCGGTTTGCGTGGCCTTTGACGCACAAGCCAAACAGAGCCATGGCAGCCACGTTGCAGGAATAGCCGCAGGCGTTGCAAACACATGCGCACCGTTCGTAGGCTGTACATTGAGCGGTATTGCTCCAAAAGCATGGCTTGGCAACTACAACGTATTTCCGGGCAACGTGACGAGCTCATCGTCTGACGATATTGCCCTCGCCGTGGACGCGGCGGTCGCTGACGGTATGGATGTGCTGAACTTGAGTCTCGGCGGACCTCCAGTGGACCATGACCCGTTAGTAGACGCGGTAAACGCGGCTACTGATGCCGGACTCGTTGTTGCAGTAGCTGCTGGCAACTCCGGACCATTCTCAGGCTCTATCGAGTCTCCAGGAATCGCAGAAAAAGTAATTACCGCTGGTGCATCTACAAATCCACACTTTCTCGGCGTGCCGGTCACCGCTGACGGCCTTGGCACTGCAGGAGGAGCATACGGCGACTTCAACCACTTCGGACAAGTCAACGGCGCTACTTACGTACTCACGACACCCGCAAATGGTTGCACTGCAATTTCGCAGAACCTCACCGCCAAGATCGCCTTGATTCGCCGCGGCACCTGCACCTTCACAACGAAAATACGTAACGCTCAGACTGCCGGTGCTATCGGTGTAATCGTAATCCAGAGCGTTGCAGGCGACCCGGTTGCAATGGGCCACGACGGCTCGAAACCGTTCCCGACAATTCCAGCGCTCATGGTGTCCAGAGCCTACGGTAACTCTATGACAACAGCCACAACGCAAACAGTCACAATCGACGGTACGAATGTCCAAGAATTCTTCTCGGACGGACCAGGCGCAGACATTCTCGCAGGCTTCTCCTCCAGGGGACCTCCGATTCTCCTCAACCCAGTAACTGGCGCATTCGAACGCGTACTACCAGAGATGAAGCCAGACGTACTAGCCCCAGGTGTTAATGTCTACTCGTCAGTACTTTCATCATCTTGCACCGCACCCCCATGCTTTGCATTCTTCCAAGGAACCAGCATGGCAACTCCACACGTCGCTGGCTCTGCGGCAGTCTTGAAACAACAGCATCCTAACTGGGACCCGGTACAGATCAAGTCTGCACTCGTCAACACTGCGAAACGACCCATCGGTGGCGGCTTCAGCTATCCAATGTACCAAGGCGGTGGACGTATCGACTTGGCAGCTGCTTCCAAGATCACCGCAACAGTCGAGGTTAGCTCACATGCTGCAGTTGACTTTGGCCAAGTGCCACGTCAATTTGTCACACGCGGGATCGATGTACAACTCGACAGGATCGTACCAGGCACGTCTACAACATATTCGATAGCTGTGATCTTCGCGAACCCAGGGGTCTCGGTAACTGTTTCAAGCCCGACAGTAACAGTGAACATGGATAACGCCCAGTTTAGGGTGACTCTCAAAGTAACATCGACAACAGTCGAAGACGAGTATTACGGGGACATTGTGCTAACCGGTGGAACGGTTCCAATAGTGATACCATTCTATACGGAAATAGTCGCACCAACCGTCCTCCCTCGTAACTTCCAGCAACAAGAAATCTAAGCCCTTCGTCATCCCCCATCCTTTTTTCTTGTTGGATACACTAGTCTTCATGCATTAACCACTTAATTGCTGGGTAGCATCCCAATTCATCAATCCTCAGCGGCACGACTCTTGATCACAAATACACCTATACTAGCTGAGGCTTAGAAGTCACTGGAACCATGATACATTTAGGGTCAAGGAGCGCACATAATCCTACATTGCGGGGTCTTGCAGCTGGATAGAAGCCCTGAGCCTGAGCAGATTCTAGGTGAGATTCCAGTAGTGACTCGGCTTGCCATAGGGTCAGAACGGTTGCGTTTGCTGATTACTACATCTAGAATTCTCATCGTTCACATTGGAAAGAGGGGCGCCGGGGCATTGGCCACTAGCTCGCTCTTCGGCAAGCTCAGCGGCGTAGTCGAAGATGCTTTGAAGACAGGAAGAGAGTCGCTTAGACAAAGTGCAAAACGGAGACTGGTCCCATCAGACGTTCTCGCTGCTGACAAGGATAATTTTCCGTTAAGTTACAATGACATAGTTTCAGTCGACATAACTGACTTGGGCCTACTCGTGAGCCTGACCATCCTCAGTAAAGATGACAAGTTCCAGTTTCGCACACAAATGAAATACGAATTGATTGTCGAACTATTCGAGAAGACACTAAGCTCGAAAATCCGTACTCGCAGGCTCTAGGGGTCACCCCGTAATAACAATGGAAGCCGGTCGCTGAGGTTGCGAGAGTAAGTTTGTTAGAGCGTGAATTCAGGCACTATGGTTTTCTTGCGAGGAAGATCATGAGATACAGAATGCCAACAATTATCGAGAAAGCTATGGGAATCGAAATGATCCGTTGCCATGTTAGCAGGAATTCCTTGTTGTCAAAGTTGCGGCCACATCCTGATTCTTCACCGCGAGGACGAACCCAATGACCGTCAGAGCCCAGAAAAGCATTAGCGTCGGGCCAAAGAAGGCGGGACCAGCGATCGTGTAAGCAGCAAGAAATGTTATCATCACGAAGAATGGCCCGACGAATACAACTCCCCAAAATGAAGAAAATCTTACGATACCCATTATTCGTTCTCGGACACGTTGAAGTCGAGGGAGCTTCCGAGCTGGTTTGGTCCATATGGAAGAGTCCACTTCTCTCCAAGACGGATCAACCCGGTCCTTGTCCGACAATGTTGCTGTGGAAGAGGCTAGATTGTCCACTAAAGCTTATCGCTTGAGAGTCTCATCGTGGCATGTCCACCCTATCTCCTCGACGCTCTGGGATTATCAAGGTCGCTTCATCTCTTTTCGTCGGGACTGTGGTTTCGACAATCGCCGTTCGACCACAGCCACAACAGCTAGGGTTCCGAGTGATGCAGCGGCAATGGACACGAAGAGTTTCTCCCATAGGCCGTTCGAGAGATCAATGTATAGCACATCTCCTCTTGCGAAGGAGTTGAGAGGTCCCGAAATTTCAGTCGTAACGCGTGATTCTGCGAAATAGAAAAAGTGGGTCGCTGCCCCTGCTTCTGTTATGGCCAGGTCGGCGAACGTGAAGAAGCCTGCACTCCTCGGGCTTATCCAGATAGTTCTCCCGGCTGCAAAATCCTGGTTCACGATCCAATTGTCTAGGGGGATCTGAACGCGGGACATGTCTAGGAGAAGGGTCTTCCGGGTCGGGTCTTGATAGGTGGTATTAGTGACAGTTTGACCACCGATGTTTACGGTTATTGTCCTGCTTGGTCCAGGTGGGTTTGCAAGAATTTGTCGGTAGGGTTCCAAGAGGTATTTTTCACCTATCCGATTGTACGACAATCCAGCGGCCTTAAGGTCGTCGTCTATTTTGAAGGATTTCCAGGACATATTGTACTGGGCGACGTTGTTGACCTTGGGAGGGTTGTCATGGATTTGGAAGTTGATGGTTAGGTTGAACCATTGACGTGGACAGAGTGGTTTGCAGGAATCGGACATATTGTTGGACTTGATGTAAACGCTGGGCTGACTGACTGTGACTGTCTTGACGCGTTGCTGCAGACTACTTTGTAGTGACGAGGTGAAGTCCGCAAGTTCGGTGCCATTAAGAGTATGGTTGACATTGACTGGGAATCCTAGTGTGGGCCTGAAGCCGAACCCGGTCAGGTTTTGCCAGGCATTGATCTTCCAGGTCACATTGAACTGTCCGGCGTCGTAAGAGATGGAATAGTCCACGGCGTGGACGGTTGGTAACAAGGCGAGTGATGAAATCGCTAGAACTACAATGATCAGACAGTTCCGTCGTGTGGTAAGCATCATTGAAAGCAGCTGTGCATGTTCTCCGGTTTGAGGGTCACATATTTGCCTAACTAGGTGCTAGTCTTCCACACTTGGGGTACGGTTCGCCCAGTCATTGGTAGACTACCGTTTCTTTTTGTTCGTCTTGGACGTCCTGTGAGCGCGGGTTCGAAGGAACAGGAATACGCTGCTTACGCCAACGATAGCTACTACTAGTAGGAATAGTGGATCGGCGAAAAAGGGCGTGGATGCGGGTGCGAGTACGAAATTGACGGACTTTACGTAGGTTGTCAATCTGGCTGTGACGTTCGAGCTTCCCGGGGGAAATCCTCCTGTATTCCAGGTGAAGACAGAAAGCTTCGAGTCGCCTGGCAGTATTTGACTAGCGTTTTGTACTATCAAGTATCCTTGCCAAACAATCTGGAGTGTGAGTGGTCCCGGAAGCGTCCCATTGTTTACTAGGAGAACGCTCACGGATACCTTGTCTCCTACGGTTGCGCTGGCCGAGGATAGTGATAGATCCTTGATGATGAATAATGCTCGGGCGGGAGAAATGGTCAATGTTAGGAAGATCTGATGCGTTATGGAGCCGCTGGTAGCGTTTACGTCGATCTTGTAGGTGCTCACTGCCGACGAGAGTGTGGTTGCGATTACTATCTTGGACGTGTTAGTAATGTCGGGTGCTAAGGTGAGTGTCGGAGGATTGAAAGAGACTACGGCATCTGGTGTCGGAGAGACTTTGGAATCGAGCCGAACGCTGCCAGTGAAATTTGCTAGGCTGGATATGGAAACGTCCCTTCGGAGAGTGGCGCCCGCAATCACGTCGAGTGTTGTGGGATTGATTCGCATGAAAAAGTCTGGCTTAGGCTTTCCGTAGCTGGCGTCTCGAGTATTGTGAGGGACTGATGTGCCTGAGCTGGCAATGACGTCGTTGAAGATGTGGATTGCAGAGCCCGGGGGTGATCCTGTCTTGTAGGTGATGTTGAACAGGAGGCCGTTGTGTGGGCCGACTGGAGGGCCGGAGATTAGAACTGCTGCCGAGTGAGCGACGCCGGGTCCGTCGTCGATATTGCACTTATTGTTGCCAGGTTGTCCGTTCGGGATCGATAAGCCTCCTCCGTCCACGCAGTTCGCTAATTCTTGCACGCTCCCGTAGGATGATAGTAGGTTGGAATTGATCGAGATGCTTTGGGGGTCGAGGGATGACTGGTTCGAGATTACCATGATGTCCCATCCGTTGAACGCTTCCATGTTGGACACTCTAATTGTATAGGAGATGATTGAGCCTGCGGGTTGGAAGGGTCGAGAATAGGGTTCAACATATAGTGTGCCGCCAGCTCCTCGTGCTGTTGGATCGTAATAGTGTAGGATACCGCCGGTTAGTGTTAACATGATTGCTGTGATCAGCAGGATTTCACGCATACGATAGGGGAGTTTTGGGAAGATTGTCACGGGTGATGATCAGTCTATTCAGCCTAGAATAGGGGATGAGTCTAACAAAGACTTATCGGAGCAACTTGTCGACTTTTGATCTCCTGACATGGAAACTTAGGGCATCGTCTCGGGGGGTGGGGTCGCGTCTCTATGCTCATGCGAGCGTGGAGTATGTAGGTGTGATCACGTGCATATACGAGTGTAGGGCCCACTTGACCGTACTAGAGTTGGTAGGGACAGTTCTCTTGGTCACGGGATCTTAGACGGGTGTGGGTAGAGGCTTTTCTCGACGTTTTAGGAAGAATAGTCCAGCAATTGCTGCGACAGCTGCTACTACTGCACCGATCACTATTATCAGCGTTGTTCCAGAGAGGAAGGGTGACTGTGCTGGATTAAGGACGAAGGATGGTCCTGTCCCAACGTTGTCGCTTTTGTTGATTTCTCCGGGTAGCGGGGGTATTGATGCTGAAATCACGGCGGTTCCAGCTGAGTAGCCTGTTGTGTCCCAGGTAACGTCGTAGTTGACCGGGGTTTGGCTCGGTTGAGCTGTAAAGTTTTGGCTTGCGACGGTTATCTGTCCCCACTTTATCAGTAGTGTGAATTGTGTGCTGGTGCCGCTGTACTTGATTCCGACGGTGACTGTGACTTTTTGTCCTACGGAGGCGGACGTGGGAGCTACGGTTACTGATGTTATTGAAATGTCTGGGGCGGTGCTGAATGATGCATACTTGGTATGGGACAGGGATCCGCTGGTTGCTGTTATTGTTACGTTGTAAGTGCCCGCGGTTGACGTACTGCAGTTCAATGACGTGGTTGCTGGCGTGGGAGGTAGCGTGATGCTTGCTGGCGTATTGCACGTTAGACCCGAGGGACTTGGAGATGCTGTGAAGCTGATCGTGCCGGTGAAGCCGTAGCCGTTTACGGTGACTGTCGTGCTTCCCGTTGCTCCCGTGGCGATGCTGACGGGTGGACCCACTGAAACTGTAAAGTCGGGGGTAACGACCAGATTGATTCTAGCGATGTTGATAGTGAGGCCACTTGTTCCCGTTACGTTCACGTAATATGCTCCTGGAATGGTCGAGGCAAATGTGCAGGTAGCGAAAGCTGGATGTGTCGTGTCATTCGTTGCTTTCAGCGTAATGTTAGATGGACAGGTCGGGGTTATCAGTGTCGAGTTGGCGGATGTAGTGATAGTAACGGTGCTTGCGAACTGGAAGAGGCTGACGAATGAAACGGTTCCTGTCGTAGTATACCCTGCGCCGAATGTGAGCGGGCTAGGAGGTGTCATCCTGAAGTCTTGGACTTTCACGGTCAACGAGACAGCGTGTAATATGGAGCCACCTGTGAAACTGTAATTTCCCGTAATCGACACTACATAGCTTCCAGCTGTCAGACCAGAGAATGTGCAGGTCCCACGTGCAACTCCTCCTGCTGGAACATTGGCACTAGCGGGGCACGCGGCTGTCAGAATGTTCGCAAAGTTGAAGGTCGCTTTAGAGGTACGGGTCACGGTTGTATTAGTCGCCGTAACGGTCACCGCGTAACTTCCGAGCGTTGTTGAAGTACAGGCCAATGATGCGGTCGAACTTGCGGGAACCGTTACACTGGACGGGTTGATCGGTCTGCACGATAGTCCTGCCGGAACTGTATTGGACAATTGCACTGTTCCCGTGAACCCGTTCAGGGAGATGACCGATATTGTTGATGTGGCAGTGTCTCCAGTGTTGACCGCCGTTGGAGAACTGGCTGCAACGTTAAAGTTGGGAGCAGGACCGAACGTGAAAATGGCGGTTGCTGTATGGACTATGGTGAATCCTGCGTCATTGGCCGTGCCCGTTATCGTCACGTTAAAGGTGCCCCCGGTCGTTGAGCTGCAGCTTAGCGTAGGTTGTGCTCTCGGAGGCAGAGTCACGGTCGTAAGGGTAATCGGTTGGCAGGTGAGTCCTGCGGGTACCGTGTCAGAGAGTGCGACGGTGCCTGTGAACTGGTTTTGGGTGTCGATAGTAAGAATTGATGTTGCACTACTGCCAATATTAGCCTGGGCTTGAACAGCATCTACACTAAAATCAGGGTTGGCGACACTCCTTACCAAATTGATGGGTTCTGCGAAACCGTTCACACTGGTAACTGTAACATCTGTTGAACCTGTTGCTCCCTTCTGGAGGGTTACTGTGCCCGCAATGGTCGCGACCTTAAAGTCGCCAACCGCGACGGTTACAGGGGCTAGGTGGAATGTTAAGCCGCTTGTCGCATTAACCGTCACGACGTAAAGGCCTGGCGTGAAGGGCGATACTGACGTATAGGTACAGGTTGATGTGACCGATCCTCCTGCTATGAGGACTACGGGAGATGTGCATGAGAATGACAGTCCCGTAGAGGGATAGATCGTTTGAGTGATGGTTACGGCTCCCGCAAAACTAGTCAAGCTTGTGAAGTTGATCTTTGCCGTGCCAGAACCACCGGGGTTTATCGGTGCAGGAGCAGTACCGTTGGGTCTGCTGATTCGAAAGTCTGCGGCGGCAGGCGTCCCAAAAGTGGCCGTCAATGATTTGTGTGGCACGGGGGTAATGCTCCCGTCGGTCAGAGAGTTGCACGGGTCAGGGTTTCCAGATATCGGACCACAGCCAGTATCTGTTGTGATTCCGAACCTGATGGTTGTTGGGCCCGCACTAACCGTTTGATAGGTTATGTTCGCAATTAGCCCGCTTATCGGAGCCGGTGTAGCACGAGTACCCACGGCAGCAGTGTGAACTATGCCTGGACCGTCTTTCGGGATGACACCGGGGATACCGGTGACACATCCTCTACCCACGCCATTAACACAGTTAGCTATCTCAGTTACGGTCCCGAAAGCAGTGAGAAGATTCCCTGTGATGGAAATGCTTACTGGATTCAGGATCGCCCCGCCTGGGTCATTAGCGGTTACTACTAGATCCCAGCCATTAATGCCGCTTGAGGGGGATGTTCCTACGGTATCAGCATAGATGAGGTATGAGATGTATACGCCGGGCACTGCCGGGGCTGCAATATTGTTAGGGGAGAAGTATAGGGTGTTTCCAGTTGCCCTAACTGCTGGGACTGATAATCCGAAGAGTATGATTATTCCAAGAACGACCGGGATGATTAGACCTTGGTATTTCATATGGCACGCCTGGCTACTTATCATGGGGAAATGGTCCGAGTAGATATACGTATTATGGGGACTCTCAAAACGTCTTCATCCGAAAAACATAGCAGGATACCTATTCTTTCTCGTAGAAACCCGGAGAAACCCGTCAGCTCAACCCCGGTTGAAAAAACCGTTAACGATTACTCCGAATACTCTTCTGACGTAGTGAAGGGCCTATTGCGCTTCATTCTGACCTACCATCCAGTGCTTCGCGAATTTGGCAAAGTCCCGAGGTCCAGAAAACGCAAAGTTAGTCTATCAGGAACGACATTCTTCAATGTAGGGAGCACAGAGTGCATCGGGTACTAGTCTACGCTATTCCACTGGTTGCGGTGCTGATTGTGGGAGTGGTCTTGTATGCTGGCACGGCTCCGCATCCGGCGGTTGTGAAACAGTTCAGTACCGACCTCATAATAGACATAGTCGGATTTGATGCTTTAGGCCGCACCATTACGAGGACGATCCATCCAGCGGGCAATATAGGAGTGCCTGGTGGAGTCATGGGAACAGACCGGTTTCTACAGTACGGAGTGGCAGGATATTATCCGCTGTACACTATCGACACGTCCGGAGTAGTTTATGTTCAGTCTACGAATGCCAGGAACTATACGCTTGGAGATTTCTTTGAGGTGTGGGGTGAGCCCTTGGGTGCCGCGAATACGCTCGGATACAAAGCGAACTATACATCAACAGGCCATGTAGACTTTTACTGGGAAATGTGCATTCACGCTGCCAGTGCCGATATTCCAACGAGTGATTGGGGCAACCATATTTTGAAAAGCCAGGAAGTCCTGCACTTGGTCTATTCTAGAGTCGGTTGTGTCTACTAGAACGCCTAGCGCTAGCCGATCTCAAGATCGGTTGTGCCGGACGTAACCCTCTTCGCTTCGTTCGTCATCTCTCCCATCGGGCACGACATTATTCGACAACAGGGACTTGGCGATCGCGCTGTAAAGCGTGAAATGTGGAACCAGGTGATAATGACGAGAATAAGGGATAGCTGCGGATGTCTAGTGGTTAACCGTGACGAGAGTGAGGATCAGAATCAAACTGGGCGAGTAAGGACGGCACGGCGATTTGTGGATAGCATGGCTGGACAGAGTCCAGTGCACATGGACGCAAGAGTCGCGAACAGTTAGGTCATGAACGAATGACAGGCAGAGAGAATGATAATATGACAAGCAGCATGGTCACAACAATGATAGCTGTGACTGGCAGAAGGCAGGGATACCAGGAAGGCCTGTCAGGCAACAAGGCAATACGGGGCTGAGAAGAGCCACAGTGACAATGAGTATGGTCAAGCAGCGACCGCTGCGTAGATGTCCACTGCTGTTCCAGAAATCTTAGTCTCGATTTTCCAGCTGGATCCTCGAACGGTTGGAGAATCGTGTTCTTGACGATCCTGTCTAACGGCGTCAGGTCTCAGGAAAAAGGCGCGTTGATCCTGGAACTCTTGACCGCGCGTGTGCCAGGCTTCTGGAGGAGTTGATAATCCAAGGATCCAGTTCTCGGCCTAGGCGGGCTTCGATAATTGTCGTGCTAAGCCTTCCTATACTGTTTCTACAGTCCCGTCATATTCTATTGTCATCTGATGTTTTCCAGACGACATTCGCGATTCCACTGATCGTTAACACGCTAAGACGCTTTAGAAGCTCGTGTCTCCGAATATGTATTTTCCAACGGTAGTTATGGTATTATCCGGATATCTCCGGCATATACGGGCTACCGCGCGTAGCCTTTCGACAAGTAAGTCTTATATGGCCTGATCAGGTTAGCCCGCGACTTAGCAACCTTAGGTGTCAATTCCAGTTTGAACAGTAGATTCAGGTTAGTCGTTCCGATGGTACTAGTTGCATTATCGATATGTGCCCTCTCCCTGGGCGCAATTCATCCTGTAAAAGCACTCAACCCCGTAAGCACAGTCTACATAACTCCAAACTTGACCGGTCCATTGTTTGCCGGAACCGTTGTTTTCAACGTCACTGGGGACATGTTAGGGACTGGCCCGGTAAGCGGGATCAACGGTTGGGAAATAGTCATTACGGATAACGATCCTACTTTCATCAACTTATCACCTGCCAGCATTACTATGGCGGGTAACCTTTTGCTTCCATTCGGGGGGATTACTGAGATTGTTAACTGTGTGAACAATGGGGCTGGATTTGTTTCTGGTATGCCGGGTGCCAAGGGTTGCAACCTGAAGGATGGTCCAGGTATAGTTCACTCCGCTCTCGTCGGTACTCATGCTACACCGGCTCCGGTAAGCGGGCTCATGTTCCAGATCACATACAACGTGATCGGTCCAGGTTCGCAGTCGATAAACCCTCAGCCCACCACTGCACCCGGATGCGGTCCCATTACTGGTAATCCAAATCCTTGTAATACCATAACTGATGGTACTGTTACACCAGTTCCACATGTAACCCTCACCGCTACTTATGCAAGTGCTGCAAACGACTTTACTGTCGCTCCAACTAATCCTACTCCGTTCAATCCTGGCGCATCTAGCACTGGATCCTTTACCGCTACTAGCTTTGGTGCGTATACCGCTAGTCTGACTCTCAGGACTGATGTGAGTGGTTTCAGTGGACCGACACCCCTGGCCGCTAATGCTCTCACTGTTAATTGCGGTCTCTTTGCGCCTAATCCTATTCCTGCTGGTCTAACCAGTTCCGCATCATGTACTTTCAGCTCGATTACGCCTGGAATCTATGTTGTTACTGCAAACGTGACCGATGGGCCGGCAGTGCCCTGTCTAAGTCCTTGTTTGTTCCATCTCGCCCCCATGACTGTCCTGGTAGGAGACTTTTCCGTTGGAGGGCCTCTCATTCCCATTAACTTCCCGACAACAAACACTGCCACAGCAGCAATCAGTATCGTCAGTATCAACGGATTTTCCGGTCCTGTTGCAATTACATCCTCCGCGGCGCCCGCTGGTCTTACAGTTACCTGTCCTCCAAGCATCACTCCTCCTGCTGGAGGTTCAGCTCCTGGAACATGTACTCTAAGTTCTTCGACGCCTGGAACCTATAGTGTAACGGTGACTGGAACTTTCTCGTTTACAGGTGGCACGATCGTCCACCAGAATTCGTTCACAGTTAACGTTGGAGACTTCTCAATCACCGGCCCTGCCAGTGCGACGATGCAGGCCGGCTATTCTGGGTCCGTCACTCTTACTCTTACGTCGCGGTTCAACTGGAACAGACTAGTGCTGGTCACCGGCGTTTCGGCTCCTGCTGGGGTTACTGTAGCATGCGGAGCCGCGGTTATTCCAACTGCGGCAGGAGTCAGCAAGGTATGCACACTTACCTCAACTGCACCAGCAAGCTACACACTTACTTTCACCGGCAACTGTGCTGCAGCCCAAGGCTGTACCGTAGCAGTCTCTCATACAACGACAGTCCCCCTGACCGTGAATCCTGACTTTACGATAAGCGCCGG
This sequence comes from Bathyarchaeia archaeon, assembly GCA_035656295.1. Lineage (GTDB taxonomy): Archaea > Thermoproteota > Bathyarchaeia > 40CM-2-53-6 > 40CM-2-53-6 > 40CM-2-53-6. The sequence goes on from DASRSU010000001.1 coordinate 74,477, forward strand.
TGCGGTTAGTCCCGCTACGCAAATAGTGGGATCCTCTGGAACTTCTACGATCACGATTACAAGATTTGGTTTTGTCGGCACGATAACGTTCGTAGTATCTGCTTCCACACCCGCAGGTCTAACCTGTCCGACTCCCGCGAGCGTTCTTGATCCGCCCGCGGCCCAGACGACAACCTTGTCATGCAGTGCAGCTACTGTTGGCACGTTTACCGTAACAGTTACAGGTTCCAGCGGTACGACTAGTCATGCTACTGCCGCTATTTCGTTCAGCCAAGTGGACTATGCTCTAAGCGCGACTTCTCCAGCTTCCGTCGGCACAGGAACCTTAGCGACCTCAACGATCAGCGTTACTTCAACTGGTACGGGTAGCGTAGCATTATCCAATACTCCCCTCCCAGCCAATCTAAGTTGCAGTGCCTTCGCCCCGCCCAGTGTTAGCTTGCCTCCGTCTCCAGCTAGTGCAACCCTACAGTGTACTTCAACGATTGCTGGAAGCTATGTCGTGACCATCACCGGGACTTCTGGAACCGTCACTCGCACCACAACTGCAACTTTCATGTTCGCCACAACTACTCACCCTACGACTACAAGCGTAACCTGCGCAACCCCAGTTGCTGTGAACCAGGGATCTACTTGTACCGTGACAGTAACTGATTCCACGGCGCCAGTAACTGCCCCGACCGGGACTGTCAACCTCGGTGTTACAGGAGTGACTGGAACATTCACTACATGTGCGCTAGCTGCCGGAACTACAGCCGGAACAGCCACGTGTACATCCACATTTTCTGCATCCACTGTTGGAACCGCCAGCATTACTGCAACTTATCCTGGAGATAGCGGTCACACTGGTAGCACAAGTCCAGCTACATCCGTAACCGTTACTCTCAGGTCTACCACGACTAGCGTAACATGCACTCCTTCTCCGATCTTTGTCAACCAAGCGACCTCATGCACTGCGACCGTCACTGATACTGCCGCAGGAACAGCGAGTGCGCCGACTGGAACTGTAACCTTTACTCCGTCTGGAACTTGTACTTTGGCCGGAACCGGAACATCTTCATCATGTTCCGCCAGCATTACTCCAACCGCAGCGGGAACTCTATCGGTGACCGCGACTTATGGTGGATCAACGACGCATGCAACTAGCAATGGAGGTACTAGTGTAACCGTTAACCTTCGAACCACGACAACGACGGTCTCATGCACTCCTTCGACAGTGTTCGTTAACCAGGCAACGTCCTGCACCGCAACTGTTACCGATACAGCCGCAGGAACCGGTAGCGTTCCGTCTGGAACTGTAACGTTTACTCCAAGCGGAACGTGTACGCTCGCTGGTACAGGTACGACTTCATCATGTTCCGCTAGCATCACTCCGACAGCTGCAGGCACTCTGTCAGTAACCGCGACATACGGTGGTTCTACGACTCATGCAACTAGCAATGGTAGCACGAGTGTCACCGTGAACTTGCGCACTACGACCACGACAGTGGCATGTACTCCTTCAACTGTGTTCGTTAACCAGGCGACTTCGTGCCTCGCAACTGTAACGGATACAGCAGCTGGAACAGCTAGCACTCCAAGTGGAAGCGTAACTTTCACTCCGAGCGGCACCTGTACCCTCAGCGGTACTGGTAGTATCGCAACGTGCTCTGTCAGTATTACCCCATCCGCAGCAGGGACTCTTGCAGTAACCGCAACTTACAGCGGATCAACTGTTCATGCGACCAGCAACGGTAGTACGAGTGTAACAGTGAACTTGCGCACTACGACCACGACAGTGGCATGTACTCCTTCAACTGTTTTCATCAACCAAGCAACTTCCTGCTTGGCAACTGTTACCGACACGGCTGCAGGAACGGCCAGCACTCCATCCGGAACCGTAACATTCACACCGAGTGGAACCTGCACATTGGCAGGGACCGGTACATCCGCTACATGTTCGGTCAGTATCACTCCGACCGCGGCGGGAACTCTTTCAGTAGCTGCAACCTATGTTGGATCTACTGTTCATGCAACTAGCAACGGTAGTACGAGTGTTACGGTCAATCTGCGTACTACGACTACGACAGTTTCATGTGCTCCTTCGACTGTATTCATCAACCAGGCAACTTCATGCCTTGCAACTGTCAGTGACACAGCCGCAGGAACCGCCAGTACTCCGTCCGGAACTGTAACGTTCACTCCAACGGGAACTTGTACTCTAGCGGGAACCGGAGCATCTGCAACATGTTCGGTTAACATCATCCCGACCACTGCAGGCTCTCTCTCAGTCACTGCCACATATGGTGGCTCCACGACTCATGCGACCAGCAACGGAAGCACAAGTGTAACAGTCAATCTGCGAACCACCACCACAACTGTCTCATGCACTCCCTCTACCGTATTTGTCAACCAGGCAACATCATGTACTGCGACAGTTAGTGACACGGCTGCAGGCACCGCCAGCGCACCATCCGGAACTGTATCATTTACTCCAACTGGAAGCTGCACATTAACCCCGGCTGTTACAACTTCGTCCTGCTCAGTCAGTATTACTCCGTCCGCTGCAGGGACTCTTGCAGTAACCGCAACTTACAGCGGTTCAACCGTTCATGCCACTAGCAATGGTAGCACGAGTGTGACTGTCAACTTGCGCACTACAACAACTACTGTCTCATGCGCTCCTTCAACTGTTTTCGTCAACCAGGTTACTTCCTGCACTGCGACAGTCAGTGACACCGCAGCAGGAACTGCTAGTGCTCCGTCCGGAACTGTAACGTTCACTCCAACGGGAACCTGTACGCTAGCTGGAACGGGATCGTCAGCATCATGCTCTGCAGACATCACTCCGACCGCGGCTGGAACTCTTTCAGTAGCTGCAACCTATGTTGGATCTACTGTTCATGCAACTAGCAACGGTAGTACGAGTGTTACAGTCAATCTGCGATCTACGACTACGACAGTTTCATGTGCTCCTTCGACTGTATTCATCAATCAGGCAACATCCTGTACAGCGACTGCCACTGATACTGCCGCAGGAACCGCAAGTACACCTTCAGGCACTGTCACCTTCACTCCGACCGGAACGTGCACCTTGGCAGGCACTGGAACGTCTGCTTCATGTTCAGTCAATATTACTCCGACAGCAGCGGGAACTCTGTCGGTAACCGCAACATACAGCGGCTCTACGACTCATGCAACTAGCAATGGTAGCACGAGTGTCACCGTGAACTTGCGCACTACGACCACAACAGTCGCATGTACTCCTTCAACTGTGTTCGTTAACCAGGCGACTTCGTGCCTCGCAACAGTTACTGATACTGCCGCTGGAACCGCAAGCACTCCATCAGGAACCGTAACATTCGCTCCAAGCGGAACATGTACTCTGTCCGGAACTGGAGCATCCGCAACCTGTTCGGTTAGTATTACTCCGACCGCGGCTGGAACACTCTCGGTGACCGCGACGTACAGTGGATCAACTGTCCATGCAACTAGTAACGGTAGCACTAGTGTGACGGTCAACCTTCGAACCACAACTACGACGGTTGCATGTACTCCCTCGACTGTATTCATCAGCCAGGCTACCTCGTGCCTCGCAACTGTAACGGATACAGCAGCTGGAACAGCTAGCACTCCAAGTGGAAGCGTAACATTTACGCCTGGAGGAATATGCACTCTCGCCGGCACCGGAACGTCTGCAACCTGTTCAGTTAACATCATCCCGACCGCTGCAGGGTCGCTATCAGTCGCCGCTGCGTATGGTGGCTCCACGACTCATGCGACCAGCAACGGAAGCACATCGGTCACCGTCACTACTCGATCAACAGCAACGAGCGTAACATGCACGCCATCTACCGTAGTAATCGGCCAAGCAACATCATGCACAGCTACAGTAACTGACAACGCTCTTGGAACTCCAAGTACCCCAACGGGAACTGTAACATTCGCACCGAGCGGAACCTGCACATTAGCAGGAACCGGCTCATCTGCTTCATGCTCGGTCAGCGTTACACCGACAGCGTCTGGAACATTGTCTGTGACCGCCACTTATGGCGGATCCACGATCCATACGGGAAGCAATGGTTCTACCAGTGTAACCGTTAACCTACGCGCAACCAGCACCGTGGTCAGCTGCCCTGCAACAGGCAGCGTTGGAGTCGCCGCAACATGTGGTGTCACTGTCACCGATACTGATGTGGGAACAGCTAGCACGCCATCGGGCACCGTCAGCTTCGCCACCAGTAGCACTGGCACTTTCACCGGCTCACCATGCACTCTGAGCGGGACCGGAACATCCGCGACTTGCTCAGTAACATACACTCCAGGTGTCGCAGGGTCTCACGCAATCACTGGAACATACTCAGGCGATGCGAGTCACGCTACTAGCCAGGGAACTTCTACCATAGCGGTTGGATTGCACCCGACAACAACATCCGTAACATGTATTCCCTCAACCGTATTCGTAGGCCAAGCGACATCATGCGCTGCAACTGTAACCGATACATCTCCCACTGGGGCTACGCTTCCAACAGGCACTGTTATATTCACCCCGAGCGGTGCATGCACATTATCGGGCACCGGAATATCCGCAACATGCTCAGTAAACATCACTCCGACCGTTGCAGGCTCTCTCTCAGTCACTGCTACCTATGGTGGCTCCACGACTCATGCGACAAGCAACGGTAGCACTAGTGTAACAGTCAACCCACGAACAACGACCACAACAGTCGCTTGCACTCTGTCGACTGTTTTCATCAACCAGGCTACTTCGTGCCTAGCAACTGTTACTGACACTGCAGCTGGAACAGCTAGCACCCCATCTGGAACTGTCACTTTTACCCCAAGCGGAACATGTACTCTCAGCGGTACCGGTGCGACCGCAACCTGCTCGGTCAGTATTACTCCGACTGCTGCTGGAACTCTTGCAGTAACTGCAACTTACAGCGGTTCAACCGTTCATGCCACTAGCAACGGTAGTACAAGTGTCACCGTCAACTTACGAACTACTACCACGACTGTCGCATGCACTCCGTCGACAGTGTTCATCAATCAGGCTACTTCTTGCCTAGCAACTGTTACTGATACTGCGGCTGGAACGGCCAGTACTCCAACCGGAACCGTCACCTTCACTCCAAGTGGGACTTGCACGTTAGCAGGGACCGGAACATCCGCAACCTGCTCGGTCAATATTACCCCAACAGCAGCTGCAACTCTCTCAGTGACCGCCGCTTACGGCGGTTCTGCAACTCATGCGACGAGTAATGGTAGTACAAGCGTCACTGTCAATCTACGGACGACCACAACAACCGTATCCTGTACTCCGTCGACAGTGTTTGTTAACCAAGCGACCTCGTGCACCGCTACTGTGAGCGACACTGCCGCTGGAATAGCCAGTGCACCATCTGGAACTGTATCGTTTACTCCTAGCGGAACCTGTACATTAGCGGGAACCGGCACGACTGCATCATGTTCTGCTAGCATTACCCCATCCGCAGCAGGGACTCTTGCAGTAACCGCAACTTACAGCGGATCAACTGTTCATGCGACCAGCAACGGTAGCACCAGTGTAACAGTCAACCTCCGGACTACGACTACTACCGTCACATGTACTCCATCCACTGTGTTCGTTAACCAGGCAACTTCGTGTCTCGCAACTGTTACCGATACTGCTGCGGGCACTGCGAGTACTCCATCCGGAACCGTAACGTTTACTCCAACCGGAACATGCACTCTTACCGGCACTGGCGCATCCGCTACATGTTCGGTCAGTATCACTCCAACTGCTGCCGGAACACTTGCAGTAACCGCAACATACAGTGGATCCACAGTTCATGCTACGAGCAATGGTAGCACTAGTGTCACCGTAAACCTCCGAACTACAACAACTACTGTTGCATGCACTCCCTCGACCGTTTTCATAAACCAGGCTACCTCATGCCTCGCTACTGTAACGGATACAGCCGCTGGCACCGCGAGTACTCCATCCGGCACTGTAACCTTCACTCCAAGCGGAACATGCACTCTGGCAGGGACCGGAGCAACTGCAACCTGCTCAGTCAGTATTACTCCAACAGCTGCAGGCAGCCTATCGGTCACCGCAACCTACAGCGGCTCTACGACTCATGCAACTAGTAATGGAAGCACCAGTGTGACGGTCAACCTACGTACAACGACTACCGGAGTAGTTTGTAATCCTGCAACGGTCGTCATTGGTCAAGCTACCAGTTGCACTGCGACCGTAACAGATGTAGCCGCCGGAACAGCCAGCACTCCATCTGGAACTGTAACGTTCACTCCAAGCGGAACATGCACTCTGGCAGGGACCGGAGCAACTGCAACCTGCTCTGTCAGCATTACACCTACAGCGGCCGGAACACTTGCAGTGACCGCAACATACGGTGGATCAACTACTCATGCTACCAGTAATGGCAGCACTAGTGTGACCGTCAACAAACGTGCAACATCTACGGGTATCGTATGCACACCCTCCAGCGTCAGCATCGGACAAGCATCAACGTGCACAGCCACGGTCACAGATACCGATGTCGGAACAACTAGTACTCCAACTGGAACAGTCGCTTTCACGAGCACAGGTGCACCGGGCACTTTCGCTGGCTCGCCATGCACTCTATCGGGAACAGGTGTAACTGCAACTTGCTCGGCAACATTTACTCCGAGCGCTTCTGGAACCGCAGTCATAACAGGCACTTACAGTGGAGACGCGACTCACGCTACAAGTTCTGGACAGGGAAGCGTTGCAGTCAACGTCCACCCGACTAGTACAACTGTAACATGCACGCCGTCGTCGGTTGCAGTGAACTCGCCGACCAGTTGCACGGCAACTGTCACTGACACATCAACTACTGGCGCGACTACTCCAACTGGCACCGTCGCGTTCACCAGTAACGGAGCAGGAGCCTTCACAGGCTCGCCATGCTCTCTGACTGGTACAGGCGCATCAGCCAGCTGCACTACCAGTGCAACCTACACGCCATCTGCGGTAGGAACTGGAACTCACACGATCAGCGGACAATATAGCGGCGACTCCACGCACGCTGCAGGTACTCCAGGAACAACCATCGTTACTGTAACGCTCCGCGCGACAACCACGAGCATTGCATGTCTGCCAAGTAGCGTCCCGATCGGTCAACCATCCACCTGCACCGTAACAGTAACAGACACGTCTCCGCCCACAACATCAACTCCTACCGGAACAGTCAGCTTCGCAGCAACTGGCGGAACCATTAGTCCTCCAACCTGCACTCTAGGCGCGGGCAGTTGCTCAGTATCATTTACACCGAGCTCAACGGGTCCAACCAGCATCACCGTAACATACAGTGGAGACACAGTTCATGCTGGAAGCAGTGCGACCGCCACGAATCCAGTAACTGGAACTCCAAGAACAACAAGCACAACGCTCTCGTGTACACCGGCAACCGTACCATTGGGTCAATCGTCTTCGTGCACTGCAACAGTGGCTGACACGAATGGAGCTGGAGCTACCGTTCCAACTGGAACCGTCACATTCACTAGCACTGGTGGAGCTGGAACATTCTCAGCAACGACATGTACGTTGTCAGCAGGAAGCTGCAGCGTAACATTCGCTCCAAGCACAACGACCGTCGCCAGCATAACTGCCGCGTACGGTGGAGACCCCACTCACGCAACCAGCACTTCCAATACCCAAACAGTGACAGGCGCACTGAGGACAACCGGCACAACCGTAACGTGCACCCCGTCAACCGTCACAGTTGGCCTGAGCACAAACTGCTCTGCTACGGTTGCTGATACAAACGGCGCCGGTGCGACCGTGCCCACAGGTACAGTCAGCTTCACGGCAACCGGAGGCACCTTCACACCGACCAGTTGCACACTCAGCGCCGGAACATGCTCCGTATCATACTCGAGCGCCGTCGCTGGAACCTTCACAGTAACAGCATCGTACGGCGGCGATGCAACTCACTCAGGCAGCAACGGAAATACGAGCGTAACCTTCACTTCGCTCCGCACAACCACCACGACAGTCTCATGCACGCCATCCACGGTCGTCGTAGGCCAAACCGCATCGTGCACGGCTACAGTAACGGACACGTCCCCTGCACCAACGTCTACCCCGACAGGCTCGGTATCTTTCACGAGCAATGGAGCAGGCATGTTCACGGGAACATGTACGCTCACTGGCACAACTGCGTCCGCGAGCTGCACGACCGCAGTATCCTACACTCCATCCGCCGTAGGAACTGGAACTCACAGCATAACCGGCACATACAGTGGCGACTCGACACATGCTACAAGCTTTGGCACGTTCGGTCTCACAGTCACACTCAGGGCCACAAGCACTTCCCTAGCCTGCTCACCCTCCTCCGTTACGGTCAACACGGCTAGTACATGCACTGCAACAGTGATCGACTCTTCGCCTGGAATCGGATCGACTCCAACAGGCACTGTCAGCTTCACCTCGAACTCTACGGGAACCTTCAGCCCAACCAGCTGCACTCTCATCAGCGGCATTTGCTCCGTCAGCTACACACCGACCGTAGTAGGAGTACACAAGATCACTGGAACATACAATACTGACACGACTCACGCCACATCTTTCGGCACGGCTAACGTTGACTCGACCCAGACCACTACCACGCCTTGCGGCGCTAGCACGTGCGCGGTCAAGAGCGATGCCACTATCACAAACCTCGTGGCTACAGCAACCAGTGTCTCGTTCACTGCTTCGGGCACTCCGGGAGCAACAGCGTTCGCAAACGTGACTATTCCAAAGTCGGTTGCCCCGGTTAGTAGCTTGATAGTCGTCTCGTTGAACGGGACCGCGTTACCCAGCTCACGTCTCACAATCGTTGGGGACGCGACCAATTGGTACGTATACTTCCAGTTCACATTCCACAGCCGCTACAACATCCAAGTATCATTCGCCAAGGCTACCCCAACGGTCACCACGACACTATCCCCGACATCTGCAGCGGTTGGTACGTCCGTAACCGACACTGCAACAGTATCTGGCGGCTCAAGCCCAACCGGAACAGTCACTTTCAACGTCTACTCGGGAGCTGTCTGTAGTGGAACGCCAGTCTTTACGCAGACGGTGCCACTATCTGGTACAACGGCCGGTCCAGTCAGCTTCGTCTTCACTGCAACAGGCACCTACAACTGGCAAGCAGTTTACAATGGCGACGCTAGCAACAACGCTGCAAGCAGCATATGTGGTACCGAGACCCTGACAGTCACACAGGCCACCCCAACCCTCATGACGACGTTGTCGTCAACATCGATCACTATTGGACAGACAGTGACCGACACTGCAACTCTAACCGGTGGATTCAATGCCGGTGGACAGGTCACCTACCGGCTGTTCAAGATCAACGTCGGCACATGCACAGGCAGCTTCAACGTCACTTCAGTCGTGACTGTAACGAACGGCGTTGTGCCAAACTCTAGGGCCGTGCTATTCAATGCGACCGGAACGTACAGCTGGAACGCAGTTTACACTGGCGATACTAACAACATGGGCACGACGAGTCAATGCGAACCAATGACAGTAATCCCAACTCCACCGCAAGCTGCTCAACCTGTATTCGTCCAGATGCAGTGGCTCCACAAGGTATCTCTGGCCAATCCAGGCAATCTACAAGGCTTCGCAGTACCACCGGCCACGCAGGACTTCATAGTGGGCATCTACAATAATGACTCGACGACCACGATCTATGCGAAGATCATCATAACCGGCCAGATCTGCGGCGACGGTAGCCACAACTTCAGGGTCGAGTCCACAGTGTACGCAATAGCGCCCAAGACACCCTTGATGAACGTCCACTTGCGGGTAGTCTTCACGCCAAGTGATGTCGGCGTAACCTTCTGCTTCAACGGCAAGATCCAGTGGGGCACAAGCCCAGCCAGCATGAACTTCTTCAGTACGAAGGCAAGTGAGGGACTAGGCTTCGAGGACTTTGACACGTCCAACAGCGCAGCGGGCACGTTCACGGTCGTACCGTAGAACGTCGTATCGCTGGGCCCTCAAACTCCCATCTTTTGTGTTTTTCACAAAAGTATAGTCTCCTAGTTACGGATGGTAGGGAATGGCAATGACCGGTAGTTCACTTGACGGGAGGATTATCTGCGGACACTAAGAGACTCCTAGTGGTCCTACTATTACTGCTGTCAGTAGCACCTTTTTTCTATTTCCGTGACACCGTACATGCAGTAACTGGAGTCACATGGGCGTCTCCAGCCCCGGTAGAGGCAGACCCAAGCAACAATTTCCTTACGAGTACTCTGCAAGCACAGGATGGCACGCTCTGGATTGCTTGGCAGTCAGACCGTTATATTGGGACTAACATTTTCTACAAGACTTTCAAGAACAATGTTTGGTCAATCCCAGTCAGTATTACAAACACCGGATACGACATGGCTCCTTCCCTGGCACAATTGAAAAATGGCACTATCCTCTTCTTCTGGTCTAACCAGACGGGCACGCACACTGTTCGTCTCGTGTATCAGAGATACAACTCGGGCTATTGGGCCTACCCTAGCGTCCTGACAAACCCTGCTGGCGAAGATGCGAGCGCGGCCACAGCCGTTGGTCCAGACGGAAAGCTATGGGTGATTTGGACCCGTGTAATCTACAGCTGTCCAACTTGTATGCCTACGAGACAGTTATTTTACAGGACGATGATGAACAATATCTGGTCAGCAGAAGTCCCATTGACAAATGATAGCAATTGGAACTGGATGCCGTCAATCGCCATTGGGAAAGACGGCGTAGTCCGAGTCGCCTGGTCGAAAGGTCAACCATTAACCGCAATCTACCAAGTATGGTACAAGACTTTCGACGGGTTAGCGTGGACGCCGGAGAGGCAGATAGTGATATCGTCCTACTCGGATACTCGCTCGTCGATCATGGTGGACCGTGACGGATCCATCTGGCTCTTTTGGAGCCGTCAAGTTCCTGTAGGAATACTGGACAGTTTCCACATTTACAGCAAGTATTCCACGGACTCAGGAGCAACATGGACCGCGGATACGCAGATGACGTTTGATCCCGTTGGTAAAACTGTAACCGATCAGATGCCTGCCGCAGTTCAGACAAGTGTGGGAAATAGTATCTGGCTATTCTATACTACAAACGCTGCACCGGGTACTAACGAGTTTGATATTTACGTTTTGAAATCAAGCCGGATCGCGCCAGTACATGATGTTGCCATTACAAATATTCAAGCAAGTCCAAGCCTCACATATCCTTGGGGGGCCGCTCCATCACAAAGCCTAATCACTTTCACTGTGACCAATCTAGGCGATTTTAGTGAAAATGTTCCTGTAGCAATTCAGGCGTCAATCAACAGTACAATCTTCAATGTTGGCACGTACTCTGTCAATGTTTTGCCCACATTCTCGTCGAGCATCACCGTTCTCTGGAACATTACAAAGGCTCGAGCCCCAGCCGGTCATTACGCGTTCACAGCATCCACGCCTCGACTCGCCGGGGAAAGCGCGATAAATGCTGCTGACAATACTCTGACAGTACAAAATGCTCAGATTGTACTGCTCCCTGGTGCATTGGCGAAGACTTTGTGTGTAACGATCATTGATGCGAGCATGATGGCCCGCGCCTTTGGATCGACTCCCGGTACTTTTTACTGGAACCCTGACGCAGACCTCGCCAATCAAGGCGTAGTCACGATAATCTCTTTTGGAATACTAGCATCCCACTTCAACCAATGCCTCTAGCCTCAGCTGACGCTCCAGCAATATTTGATCGTTTTTCCTTGTGAAAATCCGAGACCGAACCGTGTATTGCTTAGGTATTCCATAGAATGAAGCCAATATCCATGGCTTATGAGAGGTATCGCTCGTATTCGATCAACCGGTAACTCTTATATGGGCTGGCTAGAGAAAGCCACAACTGGAAAACTAAAAGGTGCAAAATACAAAATGAATAGTCGTAAAATCCAGACCACACTCATACTAACCACACTCGTCCTATCATCACTCCTGGCACTCCCAGGAGTCAGCGTACGAGGCGCTGGAGGAATATCGATCGCTCCAACCAGCAGGCCTCTTGCAGTAACCGGATCAACTGTCATTTACAAGGTAAACGCGTCCGGCATTAACCCCATCAACGGATGGGACATTGCTGTCGTCACCGACGCCAACGTTCTAACTCCAATGACAATCTCAACAGCGGGCAACCTTGTCGGTACACCAACCGAACTTGCCAACTGTGTGAACGGTGGAGCAGGCATTGCGTTCGGCCAACCCGGCAACATTGGCTGTGGAATCAACGACGGAATCGGAATAGTCCACTCTGCAGCAGTATTCACTTCCACTCCAAAGGGTGGGAACGGTACACTGTTCACCATCAACTATCTGGCATCAAACAATGGCCCAGGCGCAGTACTTGCAATTACCAATGACATACTCACAAACTCTGGCACTATCGTGGCCCACACAGTGACCAACGGCAGTTATGCCACACCAGTGGCAGACTTTTCAATCAACTCGAGCCCCATAAGTGTCCGCCAAGGAACTTTCGCAACATCGACCATTGTCTTCCAGAGTTTCGGCGGCTTTACTGCCAATCTTCAAATTGCTATAACACCGAACTCGGCGTACAACAGCTTTGTTCTTCCTACTACTGTCAACTTGCCAGCTGGTGGAAGCGTTGTGACAACTCTTACAGTGGATGTGCCACTTGCTACAGCAACAGGCAGCTACCCGCAGCTCTTTAGAGTGACTGACCTTAGCGCAACGGTCGCACCCAAGGACTCCAGCGTATCAGTTATTGTTACGGTTGCTGCCAACGTCGGATTGACATGCCCCAGCGCATTATCGATTCCTGCTGGAACAACAGGTGTAGGCGAAATCAAGGCCGCAAGCCAAAGCGGATTCTTCGGCGCCGTCTTTCTGAGCGCTGGCAGTGTATCCGGCTTGACAACAAGCTTTGCTCCGCCAAGCCTCGCTGTACCTGCGGGACGAACTATCAGTTCGATCCTGACAGTTGCAACCACTACCACTACGGCTCCAGGCACATACAGTCTGATTGTTTCAGCGAACATCGGAACATCGGCCACTACATGCTCCATACCTGTGACAGTCCTATCTTCGACAGCATCCGACTTTGCAATCGCAGCATCTCCGACCACAGTTTCGCTTATGCGAACTGCCACGTCGCCGATTGCGTTAACCGTGACCGGCGCGCTTGCAAGCAGCACAACGCTACGCTCCGTGATCACACCTACAGTGGACGGCGGACCAACCGCCACATTGATTGGTAATACGTTGACACTTGCCGCAGACGCAAATAGCCAGACGGGCAAGTTCACCGTTACAGTGATCGGTGCAAGCGGTTCTCAGACACACGGTGCTGGAATTGCTCTCAATGTGATCGACTTTCTCATCGCTCCGCAGGACGACCTTGCAATCCACGGTAACGACTGTGACTATAGCAGGTTCCAAGTGGGCTCGATAGGCTTCTCTGGAACTGTGCAATTGACAACGACGGTCACTCCAACGGCCGGCGGTAGCACGATGAACGCGACAATCACCAAGACAAACGGGGTAACAGTGGTAACGAGCGTAACCCTTAATGCTCTTATCCCGTCTCAGAACTTTTTCAAAGGACTTTTCAAAGTATGCGCTAGCAACCTAACCCCAGGTGGCACTTACACTGCCACGACTACTGGTGTAGGCGGAGGCGTCACACACGAAAACAGTATCAACGTTGACGTTTCCACGTTCGACATTTCTGCCACTCCAATAGTCATCCAACCCGGAGAAACAGCCAGGTCCACAGTGACAGTAAGCAGCAGCAACGGCTACAGTGACAACGTAACATTGACCGCAACCTCGCCTAACCCGATGATCACCGTCACCCTTAGCAAGGGATGGGTCGTAGTACCCTTCGGTGGCTCAGCATCAGTAGTCGCAACCGTCACAGCAAATGCGAACGCTCAGCAAGGACTCTACCCGATCACCATCAAGGGCGTTGACAAAGGCCTTACCTCCATCTTCGGCGTTCCGCTCACGCGGACTGGAACACTGAACGTTAATGTTCCATCCGACACAGTCGGAAGCCCAAGCACGAGCGTAGGCCTCTCCGTAGTCAGCCTATCCACCGACAAGGGCGTAGAGACATGGACCACGACCCTCATCAACAGGGGCACAACGACACAATACGTTCGCTTCACAGTCTCCGGAGCATCCACGACCGGTACACGCCAATTCTCCACATCCGTCGTAGTAGCAGTCGCAGCAGGTGCAACGATCTCAGTGAAACTCTCCTACACATTCTCGGCTGCAGACAAGGGACTTGCATTCAACTTCAACACAGGCTTCATCTTCGGACCATCAGCAACAACCTTCACCCAAGTCGGACAAGACGTAGCCAACGGTTCATTCCAAGTAGTAGCCTAAGAACAACCGGGGATAACAATCCCCTTCCCCCTTTTATTTATCTAACCGTAGGTCAACGGAGGATAGGCGCAAAACATGCGAAGACTCTTTGTCGTCATCGTCCTAATCTTGGCCCTCTCCTCAATCAACGCTCACATATTCTCAACACAAGGAATCATCATGCCTCAGCGTTACTCGTTCAATCCCTCAACGCCACTCGAACAACCATTCGTCTCCGGTCCAGATTTTCAGCCTGTAGCATTACAGGCTTCTAATGGCACAATCTGGATAGCCTGGCAGTCCAACAGGGACGGACCTCTCGGGATTTACCTGAAAACGTTCAATGGCATTCGCTGGACACCAACGACAAGTATTGTTGCAGGCTCGGCTGGAGTAGCAAACTCGCATCCCGCACTGGCCCAGCTTCGAGATGGATCAGTCATGCTGTTATGGTCATCCAACGCTACGCGAAACTGGAACCTCTACTACAAAACATTCCTCAACAATGCCTGGTCCCTAACAATACAATTGTCATCAGGACCATTTGATGACACCTGGTCCCGAATGGTCATGTCAGGATCGACTCTCTGGCTAACTTGGCAACGAGACAATAGCGCGGGAGTCCACCAGATTTTCTATAGGGCATTCTCTGGAAACTCTTGGTCACCTGAAACCATGCTAACACCTGAGACCAACAGGCAGAACGAGTCTCCGACGGTGATGGCTGTCAAGGGTGGGGCTGTATGGTTCGCTTGGGCCAGGTCCCTTACAATCGGTGGAGCGTTCAACATTACTTCTCGAACATTTGACGGGACCACATGGTCGACCGACAAGCTTCTCACCACTTCTTCCACGTCTAGCACGTATCCCTATCTTCTCCAGGATCGGAATGGGACGATCTGGCTATTCTGGAGCCGGCTAACTCTTACTGACACCGTACTCATGAACAAGGTATGGGCCAAATACTCGGTTGATCTTGGGACTACATGGAGCACAGAAATACAATTAACCACCGGCGGACAAACATTGAGACCCCAACAGGACATTCAGCCTGTCGCAGTACAGGGATTCATCACGACGATAGACCGAAGCATATGGGTGTTCTATTCATCTAACGCGAACTTTCTCGACTATGACATATACTACATCAGAAGCACACCCGTCACCAACGTCCACGACATTGCAGTCACAGGCGTCCAAGTCGTAACTCCCTACGCGTATACCTGGGGCGATGCACCACAGAGTCTCATAAACATCAACGTAAACGTAACCAATCTAGGAGACGCCATTGAGACAATGGTGACGGTCAACGTCCAAGTATCAAACACTACAACCTACTCGCTCAGCCCGTGGTTGACAAACTATCTACCGCCAGGCCAGACTGTCACCGCAACCTTCACATGGGACACGATCGCTACCTTAGCCCAACCAGCACGATACACCGTCAAGGCTACAGCCTCCCTACCGCCTAAAACAGAAATGATCGGCAATCTAGGAGACAATGTTATGGTCCAGAAGTACGCGGCAAAGGTTCTCTTGATAGGAGCTCTTGACAAGAGAGATTGTGTCACGATCATCTCAGCTGGCATGATGGGCCGGGCCTTCGGCTCGACTCCTGGTACTTTTTACTGGAATCCTGACGCAGACCTCGCCAATCAGGGCGTAGTCACGATAATCTCTTTTGGAATACTAGCCGCCCAATTCGACAAATGCATCTAGGACAAAATTACGCTAATCTGAAGAGCGGAATTGGGGCACGCGAACTCCCCCGATAAGCTTTTGTAAAGCGGGAAACCCTCGTGTTTCTAATCATAAGGATCCGTGTGAAATGGACCGGAAAACATCCAAGTCGAGACCGCTAGCCAGTATCACACTCCTCGTCATCTTCATGGTCATTTCACTCGTCGTCCCAACTCAAATCCCAAGCGTTCATGGCGCGGGCAACATGTACGTTGATCCACATAATCAACCAGTCCAGCCAAAGGACATAGTTCTCACGTACACAGTGAAGGTGTCAGGAATGGATTCTTTCAACGGATGGAAGATAATTGTAAAAGTGGATCAGACCGTCTTGAATCCTAAAAGCGTATCCATCGCAAACAGCATACTCACGGGAACTACTGAGTTCGTGAACTGCGTCAACGCAGGTGCTAATGTGCCTACGGGCCAGCCAGGAAACCTCGGATGCGACATTAACGATTTTCCCGGCACAATCCATTCTGAGGTCGTGGGGGGCAGGACCGCTAATGGTGCGAGTGGATTGCTTTTCACAATGACTTTTACAGTCGTCGGCGGTACTTTTGCGCCGATCCACATTTCAACGGATTGCTTGGCCAATACTACTGCTGATTGTCTAGTTCATTCAACGATTGATGGTGAGTATGGAACAGCCCCAGGGCTGTATCCGGTGGCGCAATTCGATTGGACTCCTCCCGTGCCACGTGAAGGAGACAAGATCACCTTTAATGCAACCGCCAGCAGGGACACGAACCCAGGCCTACTGTCTCACTCGACCGGAACTATCACGTTCCACATCGTGCAGAGCGCTCAAGACTTTATCATCGCTCCATCCAGCCCAGTCACCATTAACACGATCGTCAACTCGGCCGCTACTCAGACAGTCACGATAACTTCAACCGGAGGCTACAACAACGTTATTGCGCTTACAGAAACACCGGCTGCAGGGATTGCTTGTCAACTGAGCCCGACGACGATAACAGGTTCAGGCAGTTCGACACTATCTTGCAGTGCAAGCGGCGTCGGTGACTATCAGGTAACAGTCAAGGGACAGAGTGGAACGCTTATCCACTCCACCGCTCCAATAACATTCCACGTCACAGCCTCCCCGACACCCGATTTTACAATCTCCCCTACAACCCCAGTAAGTGTCAGCACCAGCCCTGGTACTGCTGGTACACAGACAATCACAGTTACCGCAATCAACGGCTTCACAAGTCCCGTCAGCCTGACGGCTACAAATCCATCCAGCGGATTAACATGTCAACCTCTCCCCAGTGTCACAGGATCCGGGACGTCTACACTATCCTGCACCGCTAGCAGTGCCGGTGACTACACCGTGACAGTTACTGGGTCCAGTGGAAGTCTTTCGCATCAGACAGCTTTGATAACAATCGTTGTGACATCCAGCAACCAGGCCGACTTTCATATTATTCCCTCGGGCAATACCGTTGTGAACGGTCTGACAGGAGTAGTCGCCACGCAAATAATCACCTTGGCCGGGATCGGTAGACTCAACGGCACGATAAATCTCGCGGTGGCCACACTGCCAAGCGGGTTAACATGCCAGCCTTTGTATTCTGTAACCTTGCCCAGAGATGGAACCTCTACGCTCTCGTGCTCCACTCTGACGCCAGGCGACTATTCTCTGACAGTGACCGCCACGATTAGCGGAATTGTAAGTTACACCTGGCATTTCGGTGATACAACCGCCGACGAGACAACAACCAATCCGTACATAGATCACTTGTACACTACTGGAGGCGGGATAACGTCTCTGATTGGTAATTTCACTGTCATTCTATCGGTTTCGAACAAGTTCGGGCTCCGGAATTCAGTTACACATGTGGTGCCCGTGTCCAAGAAGCCTGGGCATGACTTGTCGATTGACAATATCTTTTCTCCCGAGACCGACTCGGTCTCATTGGGAACGGTTATTCATTTACAGGTTAGAACAAAGAACAATGGTACTTTCGTAGAGAAAGGCTACAACCTGACAGTGATTTTCCCGAACAAACGATTCACAGTAAACTATACGGGACTTCTTGCTGGCTCTGATAGCAAACTAGATACGTTTCCTTGGCCCACGGCGGGTATGATTCCCGGTAGCTATGAAATAGCTGCGTTTGTGGCACCTGTGCGAAATGCTACCACTGGTGCGATACTGGAAACCAATCTCATCAACAACAACCAAACCCATATCATCAGACTTTACACTCCTCTATCCACATCAACACTTTCTCTCTCGATGGTGCAGTCATTCGGAGTAGTAACAGTCGTTATAGCAGGTGCAGTAGCCGCTTGGAAGATTGTAACAGGACGGGTCCGGCGGGAAAGGATTCGTCGATTTGAAGCATTACCGTAGCCACTCTCGACTGGAGCGACGCTTCTACGGCAATTGATAGCCGCTTAGAGGTATCGGTGAATATCTGTAGATTGAGCAGGCGCTCATCGCGAGGATAATCTTTTAAGGGTGGCAGGGGGGAAACCCGTCTTCGAGGAAAAAATGGAGAATACCAAGTCTACAATACGCCTACTAGTAATATTCGTGCTTACACTGTCTATGGCTTCTGTCTCAGGGCTAACACTAGGACTAGCACCCGCCGTACATCCGGTACGCGCGGACCCTGCACCTCCAGCACCCTCCGACCCGACTACCCAATGGTCGCCAGCAGGTCCCATGGTGGACAAGCTGTTGATCAACACGTACGCGGACGAGTTTGCGGAGTGGACCGATCTCAAAGCTAACCCACCTAACCTTGACCTTACCGACTGGGCACTTACACCAACCGACCTACCGAGCCCGTGTCCGACCCCATCAACCGCAATCCTCTGCGACTCTCGCTTCTACGTCACCGCACCTGTAGCCAACTTCGGATTGTTCGGCCTCAACTTCAACCATGCGAACACGTTCTTCGGCATCAACTTCGCCTCGGGCTCTGACACGAGTCCTCAGGCAACACAGGCTATCAACTTCCGACAGGGTGTTGCGCACCTTGTCGATCGGGCAGCTTTCATTAGCAAAGTACTCGGCGGTTTCGGATCCACTATGGACAACCCCTTGCCTCCTGGCCAGGGTGTCTCCCACAGTGGTCTACCGTTCGACAGTACTTGCCTGCCACAGCCTGGATGTACCGGTGCATACTCGTTGGGCGGGTTCAACCTGCAGGGTGTTTGTGCTTGGGATACGTTGAATCCCACCACATGCATCAGTGCCTTCCACCGTACAAGTGATACGAGCGATGCAAACGGGATTGTGAATGTAGGACAGCCAGACTTTTGCGATGCTGCTGATCACTGGATAGCCGCAGGTTTAGCAACAGGCAAGAATGCGGACTGTACTTTGATCGGTTTCACTCAGCTTGCTAGCTCAATCACTTTCTTCGTGCGCAGCGACAGTTCACCGAGACTTCGAATGGGTGACTCGCTAGCACAAAGAATGTGTCAGCTCATCAACGGTGCTGCGGCCTTGACGTGCTCCCAGGTAATTGTCAGCCACCAGAACATTCAGAACACGAGACCTGTCGTGTTCGACACAAGCAGACAACACCTTGACTGGCACCTGTACACTATGGGTTGGTTGCTGAGTGCGACACCGGACCAGATATGGGCGCTATACAACAGCCAGTTTGCTGGCCAGTGGTGTGGCGGTCCAGCGGGTAACGTTGCCCCCAACTATGGGTACTTCTGCAATCCCTCGTTCGACAAATACAACTCTATGGTCGAATTCAACAGTACAACCAACGGCGCCATTGCTGCATTGCAAGTAGCTCAAGAAATATACGGTAAACACGTAGTGTCGATTGACCTCTTCGCACAGTCTGAACAATTCGCCTATCTGAAGGGCTGGACGGGCGTCAACAACGCCAAGGGCATTGGTCCGTCAAACTTCTTCGGATCAATAAACATGTGGAACGCAAACCCTGCCGTTTCGGGAAACCTGAGATGGGGATTCAAACAAGGCACTGATGAAGTCAATCCACTAACCTTCTCCAGCGTTTGGGATGGTTACGTGGTCAGCTCAGTCTATGACACCCTCGTTGCGGCCAATCCATACTCTCCAACCGACCTGTTCGGCTGGATGGTAAACCAATGGCAATTCCTTGCACCACAACCAGGTGATCCAGCTGGCACTGCTGCAGACGTGAAGTTCAACCTACGCAATGACATATTCTTCCACAATGGCGCACAGGTCACGGCTCAGGACTACAAGTTCAGTGTACTAGCATTCAAGCATACGGGAGGACTCGTGAACCCATTGACCGCAGGCATCATTGGTGTACAGATACAGAACGACTTCAACTTCATCGTCAACTTGAACAGCAACAGCGTCTTTGCACTACAGAACATTGGAGGCATACCGGTACTTCCACAAAAGCTGTGGGCTCTGTCCACAACTGGCCCATGCATCATCGACACTAGTCCACAATGCAGCCTCGCGGCGGACGCCAGTTCGCGCGATCCAATAGCCACATTCCGATATGCTGGTTCGGGAGCATTCATATGCCAGGATCTGGCTAATCCAGGCCCAACCGGTGTAGGTGGCAAGTGCACAAAGAGCGGAACTCAGGCTTCAGGTACTCAGCTCGGGGCTATAGTGCTCCAGCGCAACGGTCTAGGCCTAGCCACTGATCCAAGCAAGAAGGGAACCGCTAGCACCGCATACTTCCGTGACAGTGCAAAGTACAAGCAATGGGAATGGGCTGACGTATTCAGCCATGGAACAGTGGACATCTTGGACGTAAGCAATGCTGCAGGGTGCTTTAACCAACCTGCAACGGGAGCTTGTGCTCACTGGGAGACTCCGGCGGCCACTATTACCTGCGTTTCAACCGCGGGAACATGCAATATTGGAAGCCTTGCGGGCATAGGTGGAACCCGTGCCAGCACTGTACAGCTCCTATCAATCGCGCAGGCATACGGTTGGTTCGGCGTCAGTTGGTCAAGCCCACTGTCGTACTCGCAGCTAGTAGGAGTACAAGCGCTCGCATCGCAGACATTGTACGAAGGCGGATTACAGTACGCACCATAGGGGCTTGAGGGCAAGCCTCAATAACCCCCTCCCTCTTTTTGTTTGTCTTCAGTGATAGCAACTGTCTCTTCGAGGATATATTGCTCGAAGAATCGTCTACACGATCGTTCTAGTCTTCTTCGTAATAATTCTGAACTGGGTCATCTTCCAGGTCATGCCTGGAGAGCAGGGCTCGCTGCTCGCGGTACAAGGAAACTACAAGAGCAAACAAACACAATACGATTTTTACATCAAGCAGTACGGGCTTGACAAGCCTCCCCTGCAACGATTCCAGGAGTATATTGTGGACATGTTGACCTTCCACTTCGGCAATTCTTTCCGGACGAATAGTCCCGTGCTTGACGAGATGATCTCGAGCGGAAGGCTTGTGAACACTCTGGTCCTGCTTGGATCATCGACTATTCTGTCCATAGTGATTGGGATAGTTTTGGGAGTGATAGCTTCTCGCAGGCGCGGATCTACGGTTGACAGTGTTTCCGTGACGAGCTCCCTGATAACTTTCTCACTGCCGACATTTTGGATTGGGATAACTTTCATCTACATCTTTTCCTATTCTCTCGGATGGTTCCCTCCTGGAGGAGTCGAGCCGGGTGTCTGGTCATCTACGGGTGTCCCACCACTGTTCACGAAGTTGTTTGTCAGGCTTCAATACCTGATGCTTCCAATGCTGGTGTTGACTTTGATAGCGTACGGTGGCTTTCTGCTGTTGACCCGAGCTACAATGATCGATGCGTTGAGTGAGGACTATATTCTGACCGCTAAGGCAAAGGGGTTGAGCGAGCGGACAGTATTGTTCCACCATGCTTTCAAGAATGCTTCACTCCCTCTCGTAACAGCATCCGCTCTTGCTTTCGGAAGTATACTTGGCGGTGCTATTCTAACAGAAACCATTTTCAACTATAACGGGATTGGACTCTGGCTGTTCAACTCGATCGGCTTCAAAGACTTCCCCGTAATGCAAGCTATGTTCTATATTCTCGCATTGAGTGTGATCATCGCAAACTTTGCCTCGGACCTTGTCTACGGCATAATCGACCCTAGGATAAAGTACGAATAGGAACACCCTTGAGTGACCGAGAAGAAGGACCGGTGACCTAACTATTTCGAAGAGTCCGGGAAGATTGGGGTTTACCCTGAGACGATTCCAGAATTTTTTCCGGATACTTCTCGGCAACCGCATGGCTGCCGTCGGGCTTGTCATACTTTCAATTTCAATAGTCGTTGCGCTCCTAGCCCCGATAGTGTACCCGTACGACGTGCAGACTACAACTGTTAGCGGAGAATACGCCCAGCCTGCATGGGTGATGAATTTTCCGGATGGCTACGGTTTGAGCAAGAACCTCGTCGTAGTCAACGATCCGGCGTTCAAAGCCCCCTCGGCCCTTCAAGAATGGAGGTTTTTCGTGAACGGTCAACAGACCACGTCACCGTTCGTATCGTTCGCCTGGTCCAAACTTGCGGATGGACCACTCGGCGGGAGTGTCCAGGTTTCATCCACTTCAGCATCACCCACGACGGTAGGGATGTCCAAGAACTTCCATTACCCCTACCATGGGCCGCCTAGAAAGTTCAGCCTCGAACCTCATTTCGCAGTGTTCAAGCAGAGTGCAAGTCCTGTGTCTGTACGGTTCTTCCTAGATCGGTTGGGTGAGAGAAGTTACACTCTCTGGGCCCAGAACATTACCGATAACGGCGTCTGGGTGACGCCGAGAAATACCATGATCTCGGACTTGCTGGATTACTTGCCTACAATTGGGTTTCAGGGCGATTGTATGCATTATACCTTGCCAACCGTATGTCGCCAGACCAGCCTGAAAGCGCACGGTTTAATCTTCCCTGACGTTGGTGATTATTCCTTTGGATTCGAAGCTAAGCTGAATGGGCCGGGCACACTCAACGTGGAAAAAGTCGGGCTTGACCTCGCAGGCACCGCATATGGTCTCTTGGGCACGGATGCTTATGGTTCTGACCTGTTCGCTCAGGACGTTTGGGGAACAAGAGTATCATTGTTCGTCGGGTTCCTCGCATCCTTCATCGGTATATCTTTAGGACTGCTGGTCGGCTTGGTTGCGGGCTACAAGACTGGTTTGACGGATGAGATTCTGATGCGTTTCACTGACATGATGCTCGTCATCCCAGTTCTTCCACTGCTAATAGTATTGATCGCCGTGCTCGGAGCCAGCATAACCAACATTATCCTGGTCATTGGATTCTTGGGCTGGATGGGCTTTGCTAGAGTGATAAGGTCTCAGGTGCTGACTCTGAAGGAGAGACCATTCATTGAGGCAGCTAAGGCTGCGGGAGCAGGGACGCCGAGGATTCTTGCAAAACACGTCTTTCCAAATATTGTCTCACTGACGTACGTTAACCTTGCACTGACGGTTCCAGCCGCGATCCTTTTCGAGGCCGCACTATCATTTCTTGGTCTGGGAGATCCGACTAGCCCATCGTGGGGCCACACGCTCTATTTGGGCACTATCGTATTCGCATCGTTCAGTTCATGGTGGTGGGTTATTCCGCCTGGGATCGCGATTGCAATTGTGTCCTTATCGTTCGTGCTGATAGGGTACGCTCTGGACGAGATATTCAATCCCAAGCTTCGTGCGCGACGCTAAGCATCATATTTTTTTCCCGTCCATTTCAGTCCTATTACGATCCCCTTTTTCTGCACTGCTTATCCCAAAGCTTAATTGAGACAGGGGGTTTCCTGACTTCCGCTCAGAAATCTCAAAGGTGCAATCGCGGGAGCCAGTTCAATGTCGGCAATCCTAGACGTACAAGACTTAACGACACACTATCTCACGAGCCGGGGATGGGTCAGGGCCGCCGAAGGGGTCAGTTTCCAGGTTGGAAAAGGTGAGGCTCTCGGCATAGCCGGCGAGTCCGGTTGCGGCAAGACCACCGTAGCATTATCCTTGTTGAAGATTCTTCCAACCGGCGGCAGAATTCGTCGTGGAAAGATCATCTACGATGGCGTAGATCTTGTCCCATTGTCAGATGGTGAAATGCGGAAGGTACGCTGGAAGGGTATAGCAATTGTTTTCCAGGGCGCGATGAACGCTATGAATCCCGTCATAAAAGTCGGGGATCAGATCGTTGAAGCGATTAGGACGCACGAGCATGATGTCGACAAGAAGACCGCGTACGAGCGTTCCCGGAGCCTGTTAGAGCTTGTCGGTGTCGAGCCAGACCGCGTCAACAATTATCCGCACGAGTTTAGTGGTGGAATGCGACAACGTGCCTTGATCGCGATGGCCTTGGCTGCCAATCCCAAGCTTCTCGTGGCCGACGAGCCTGGGACCGCACTGGATGTGATAGTGCAGGCTCAGACGTTGAAGTTGATGCGTGAGCTGAAGGACAAGCTTGGCCTATCCATGATAATGATCAGTCACGATCTTTCAATAATCGCTGAGACCTGTGAGAAGGTGGCCATAATGTATGCTGGCAGGGTGGTCGAGTATGGTGACGCCGAGGAAATTTTCAAGAATCCACTCCACCCATACACGCAGGGATTGGTCAAAGCGTTTCCGAGTATTCATGGTGAGAGGCAGCGTCTCGTTTCTATTCCTGGTAGTCCTCCCGACCTCTTGGATCCGCCTCGAGCGTGCCGGTTCAATCCTAGGTGCCAATTTGTTATGGACGTTTGTCGCCAGATTGATCCGCCGTTGCAAAAGGCGGGCAAGGGCAACCATCTTGTAGCCTGCCATCTCTACTGATAGTTATGGAAACGGGTAAATCCGATATGGGTCAGGAGGAAGATGTCATTAGGGTTGAGAAGCTCAAGAAACACTTCCCGTTGAAGATGGGGTTCTTCAGCACCTTCCTGTCTAGGGAAGATATTACCGTCAAGGCGGTTGACGGTATTGGATTCTCGTTGAAGAAGGGCGAGATCCTTGGGCTCGCTGGTGAGAGTGGTAGCGGCAAGACGACGACTGGTCGCCTGCTTGTTAGACTTGTGGAGCCTTCTTCTGGTTCGATCTTTTTCCATGGCAAGGACATTACCAAGCTGACTCCGGCGGAGATGAAGCCGTTGCGGCGCGAGATCCAGATAATTTTCCAGGATCCCTTCGAGTCGCTCGACCCGCGTATGACGATCAAGGAGATCATTGCGGAACCGTTGAGGGCCCAGAAGATTGCAAAGACAGAGGCTGAGTTGGAGGAGCGCGTGAAGGCCGCGATGAGCGAGGTTGAGCTTGTGCCTCCCGAAGAGTTTCTTCTACGTTTTCCGCATGAGCTGAGTGGTGGCCAGCGTCAGCGTGTCGCAGTTGCCCGTGCGTTCGTCGTGGGTCCCAAGTTTGTAGTGGCTGATGAGCCTGTTTCAATGCTTGATGTTTCGATTCGTGCCGAGATTGTGAACTTGATGGTGGACCTTGTCCACAAGAAGGGTGCCTCGATTCTTTTCATCACTCATGATCTGGCCGTTACAAAGCATGTTTGTGACCGGGTTATTGTCATGTACCTTGGCAAGATCATGGAGACTGCCGAGTCGGTTCAATTGATTGATCAGCCTTTGCACCCGTACACGAAGGCATTGATCGCTGCGGTCCCTGTGCCTGATCCGGCGTACAGGCGAACTGATGTGATCAGTGGCGAGATTCCCAGCCCAATCAATCCCCCGCCTGGCTGCCGGTTCCACACCCGTTGTCCTTACGCGCACGAGCGGTGTGTCACAGAGGAGCCGCCCTTGGTCGAGGTGGAGAAGGACCATTACGTGGCCTGTCACCTTTACACTTCCTAGCGAAACGTACGATCACGTGCGTCCATTTCTTTCCAGACCGGCTACTCTATGGAGTAGAATAAGTATAATGAACGCATCTTCCCCTGGCTAGTATCACATCATATTACAATAACCGGGCACTGGTTTTCGCCTGCAAGATTTCACGCTTGAACCTGTATCAACTCGGGCAGTCAGCAATACTAACAAAAAACTGGCTTTACACCTAGAATCGAAAATGCCGCTGGTAATAAAGCCCATCTGGCGGATGTCCTCTAGGAAAAAGCTCCTGGAAACAACAATAATCGCATGAGAATGCCGCGTATTATCATACCCTTGCTCGATAACCTGTCAGAATACGGTGGCAAAACGTCCCCTGCCTAGTTATAGTAAATATACTCGGATCACGATTTTAGCCTGCAAATCGTACCTTTTGTACCTGAATCAACGGTCGATTAGACCCATTCTCAGCCTAGACCAATAGACAAGGCTCATTCCAGGCGATTCCATGAAAAGGTGGGGGTGGGTCGATCTTGATTTCGCGAGCGAGACCTATTGGCATTGGTGCGGGGGGTGGGATTCGAACCCACGAAGGCCTACGCCACAGGGTCCTAAGCCCTGGACACATACATGCTCTGCCCATTTGACCTGTCTATGGTACCCCCGCGCAATCGACGACAATCCTAGACCGTCAATAAAGCTCTACGCTAGAATCAAGAGATCGGCTTCGAACTCTCCCACAAATACTCGAAATAACTCTTCCCAAAACTCACCAAGCCCACGTGATCAGAGGAGATAGCAAGCGTCAACCCCTTCTCCGGCTCCTCCCCCAACAACAACACAATCCTACTACCATCCGAGATAATCCCACCACCAAACATCTGCTCCCGCACCCGCACATCCGCCAAACCCCTAAGCTTCCGCAAACCCTCCCTCGACGTCCCCCCCGGAATCAACACGGACACCTTAACACCACCATCCCTCATCAACCCCAACAAGGGAGCCGCCAACCCGATAATCGAATCCGCAGCCACAGGCATCGCAACCAGCAACTCCCGCCGAGTACGACCAACAACCTCCTTGATCTTATCCAGAATATTATCCCGGCCCCGCACAATCCAGATATCCGGCTTCTCCTGAACACCCTTCTTCTCAAACAACGGCTGCAACTCCTCCAACGCATTCGTCTGACTATTCTTCAGAGTATTCTCCACTCGCATACGCGACGACTCCAACGCCACCACAGGCGCCTTCGCATAATGCTTACTCGGCCTAGACTGCTCCGTCTCAACCCAACCCTTCCGCTCAAGATTCCCAAGAATCTCATAGATCTTCGAATAAGGAATCGACGCAGTACTACTCAACTGACTCGCAGCCATCGGACCAGACTCAACCAAGGAAACATACGCCTTCACCTCATACTCCGTCAACCCAAAATCCTTCAACGCACGCCTAGTCCTCTCAGTCACAGGCATCCCCCGTCAATCACCACAAGTCAGCCGGAAACCGCTATCCTCAACACAACCACGATGGAACGATACTTATGCATGATTCCTATCCATCACCCGTTCCAAAAGCATGTAAATAGTCGAGACAAGACATTAGCTGTAGACAGTAACATAGATAACTGATGACTATTGCCGGACAAGAAATGGGTTCTCGACAGTCTTAGGCTAGTTCTAGACCCAGAGATCGGCATAAACATAGTAGACCTGAACATGGTCCGCGACATCATAATACGAGACGATGGCGCAGTAGACGTCACAATCGCGCTCACAGTAGCCCACTGTCCAATGGCCAAAACACTGGAGGCCGACGTCGACAAGGTTCTCCGAAAATCAAGCGAAGTCAAAACTGTAAAAATACGAACCACCACAATGTCCCGCACCGAACTTAACGAGCTTCGGTCCAAACTTCAAGCTAAAGCCACAGCACCATCAGAACCCGGTACCCGTACGAACATTGGACAAGGCATCGAGAGACTTGGCAAGAGGGGGATTCGAAACATAATCGCAATAGTCTCCGGCAAAGGCGGAGTGGGCAAATCCTTCGTCTGCAGCATGCTGGCATCTGAACTGCGCAGGCAAGGACACGAGGTCGGCGTCTTGGACGCGGACCTGACAGGACCGAGCATCGCCAAGATCCTCGGCCTCAACGAACGGCCGTTGAAGAATCCGAACGGAACCATAAGCCCCGTACGCTCGAAGACCGGGATCAAAGTGATGTCGATCAACCTCATCCTCGACGATCCAAACACGCCAGTCATATGGCGGGGTCCGATAGTGAACAGCGTCATCCGCCAATTATACTGGGACGTCGACTGGGGCGATCTCCACTATCTGCTAGTAGACCTACCACCTGGAACTAGCGATGCGCCTCTCACAGTCTTCCAGTCGTTACCGGTCGATGGTGTGATAGTCGTATCGTCTCCCCAAGATCTCGCGTCAATGGTGGTTACGAAGGCAGTCAACATGGCGAAGAAGATGAACGCTCCCTTGCTCGGACTTGTCGAAAACATGAGCTATTTCACTTGTCCACATTGCGGCGAGAAGGCCAACATTTTCGGAGCACCGAGAGGAGAGAAACTTGCCGGGGAACTCGGGATTACTTTTCTCGGAGCCGTCCCGATAGATGCTTCCATAGCGAGGCTCTCTGACGCTGGAGATATCGAGTCCTACACGAGCACAGTTTTCAGGGACATCACCGACGGATTGAGGTCAAAGGCGAATAAACAAGTAGAACAGCTCACTCAGGGACTCCCGATAGCCTGGTCCGTGTCGAACTAGGACAGACTGCAGTAGTACTTTCGTGAGCTATATTAATGGTCGACGCCCATTACTACTGCCTACACGCGTTTTCAAAAGGATGGAAATAGACCGTGACCAAGAAGACTAAGAAGAGCAAGCCGGCTCGCCAAAAGAAGAAATCTGCAAAAAAAGCCCGAACCGGCACCTCCAACAAGAAAGTCCGACCGCGCGTCCAAACTGATTCCCGCTTAAAGGAGTCGAGAATAATCATCATTGCAGGACAGTCAACGACTGTTCTTGAAACTCCTAAGGATCAGTCAGTCTTCGAAATTGATCCAGCCGACATCCACGGAGATACAACTATTGGCGACCTCATCGTGGCGTTTCCGAGGACGAGACAGGTGTTGTTAAAGCACGGCATAAGCTTCGACGTGGAAGAAGCCGGATATGTGTACATGACGCTTAGCGTGTTCAGCGCACTTCACGGTCTCAAAACTAATAGTCTGATCGATGAACTAGTCACAGTTTCTAAAGAGGTCCCAGTTCAAGAGTCGCAGACGCCGACATCGGTACCAACCCCGCCGGCTGTCTAACTCCCACCTCTAGATCTATTGTCGATGAGATCGTCTAGTGAACGGAATCCTCTCGCCGCCCATTCCAGGTCCAATCCTAACGGAGATGCTCGTGCAAGGATCATGATAGAAGGCCTTGTCCAAGGCGTGTTCTTCCGCCGGGACGTGACCGACTTGGCCAGGAGGCTCGGACTAACTGGATGGGTCAGGAACCTTAAGGATGGTCGCGTCGAAGCTATTGCCGAAGGCGAGAAGAACAGAGTGGATCAGCTCATACGGTTCTGTCATACAGGGCCTCCCGCGGCTAGGGTTATACACGTAGAAGTCGAGTGGCTCGACCCCACCGGAGAGTTCCGCGGGTTCAGGATAACAAAATAGAGTTCCTTACCATATCATGGTCTTACAGAGTTCCCCGGAGCATCTTTCGAGATTCATCGGAGTTGACAAAAAGGTAAAAGAAAGCTATCGATGGCACTTTGCTCGCGCTCCGGTGGTGTAGCCCGGTTTAGCATAGCGGCCTTAGCCTCTCGGTGATGATAATGGAGGCGGCAAGTCGACTGCTAGTCGGGCAGCGGGGAAATCGTACTCTTCCCCCAGAGCCGTTGATCGCGGGTTCAAACGCGACACTTCGTCGCTGAAACTCCCGCCCGGAGCACCAACCAACCGGGCCGATTTCCCTCGCTCGCGAAGAGATCCCTGCAGTGACCGCGAAGAATCAGATGATGCCTTCATAATATTTTTTGGCAGTTTCGACCGCGCGTTCCGGCTGCTTCGCGACAGAATCGTACTCTGGTCGAGCATTTCCGGAGACGATCGATGCCTTTTGAAAGAATTTTCTAACGGCTTCAATATCACCGCGGTAGAGGGAGATTCCGCCAGCAATTCGATACCAGAGTTCTGCTCTCGTCTTGTTTCCTGCTGACTCGTAGTCTTGAGCCTGTTTGACAGCGTCTTCGAGCGAGGTTGTGATTTTCTTGGGGTCGAGAAACATAAGTCTCGACATAGCTCGGTAGAATCCGTCGTCGGAACCGGTTAGCTCCTGAAGGCGGCTGGTCAACGCGGGGGTAGACACGTTCGAAGGGTCTTGGTTTCCTTTCTTTTTCCTATCTCCTAGTAGTTTCATTTGGATGTTTGCCAGGCACGTGTGCTGTTTCGAATACGGCTCTTTTGAGGTAACGCATTTAAGAATTCATTCAATAGAACGGATACACTGGAGACTGACCAAAATTGAGTGTCGAAGATAAGCTCATACGACACCGGGAAGCGAGGCAAAAATCGCGTCGGAGAAAGCGCGGACCCTACCGTAAATCCTCGAGCGGCGGCAGGATTATCAAACTATAGTTCCTAGTAATCCAATGCGGCCATAACAGGATAAATCTCGCTTGGCTGATTCCAGAGCACGGTGGCCCGCCTCAACGGAATTAGAACGAACATCAGGCGGCGATCTCGTTTCGTTCGAGCGAGGTATCGTCTTACGAACGTATCGGTATCTTTCGGTACTTTGCCATGCTGGAGGAGTCGATCGATATAGTTTCCGCACAGCTGTGGTGTCCGAAACAAATAGTGCAGTGCTCGACATCCCATGAGGGATCGACCCTGCTACAAGTCTCGCACATGAGACCCAGAGCACGGATATCGGTGCAGGCTTGCGCGAATTTCTGAGACATTGCTAAGGGGTCTGAACTCTGTGACAGCACTGACGCAATGTCCCGGCTCATGGCTTGTACCTCCGTCGCCATCTCGAGCTCCACAGCCTCCCCGCGCACTTGGTGTTGGTACTTGCTAATTGCTGCCTGGGTCACTCCCAGCTTAGCTGCCACTAGCTCCTGTTTCATGCCGTATTGCTCGATAAGCTGCCTTGCAACCATCGCTCGTAGCGCTGGAATCACAGATTTGGCAGCGACTTCGCAGGGTATGATCAAGAACCAACCATCATGTGGATACCCCTACAATATATTTAAGCATAACTTACGTCATATTTTGTGTTAACGGGAAAGGCTCGGTAGCATTCTATTGAGCTGGGATGACCAAGAATCGTGTTTCAAGGAGATCTCGTCGCCGAGAATGGTTAAATGAAAAGCGGTACGTAGGACGGTAGGAGACTGTTTTGGTTACAGTAGACGAGGTTACTAGAGAGCTGGAGAAGGTTGTCGACCCTGAAATCGGGTTGCCCATAACTGAGATGCACCTGGTAGATGAAATTACGATAAAGGATGATGGAGAGCTCTTCATAAGATACCATCTGACGGCACCATTCTGTCCACCTATCTTCGCGGAAGACATCGGCATGAACATCAGGCAGAACACGTTGAAACTAGACGGTGTCAAGAAGGTGCTCGTTCTGCTTCACGGCCATGCACTCGCAAAAGAAATCAATGAACGGGTCAACCCTGGCTACACGCAGCCGATCCAAGACCCGAGCCCTTCTAAAGCAGTCTAGGCCTGTCGAGTAACTTCGTAGAGGAAACCGCCTAGCAATCCCCCAATTATCGGGCCTAGAACATAAATCCAAAGAGTAGTAAATGGCGAGAGACTGAAGGCTGCTGACGCCAAGGTTGGTCCCCACGTCCTTGCAGGGTTGAGTGACGCACCGGAGATGGGGATTAGTGCGAAGTTAGTGCCCGCTAGCACGAGTCCAATCCCGAGTACACGGGTAGACGGATCCGTTTTCTTGTCGGTGGCCCCAAATATCGTGAATACGAGAATTGCCGTGCCAATCACCTCAGCAAGTAGAGCTGTGATGTCGGTGAAAGCTGGGCCTGGGCCGGTGTTGCCGAGAAATGTCGCCTTAGCTGCAGCCAAGGAGTCGGTCGACGCTGACCAGAGCGCCAGCAGGGTGAGTCCTGCAAGCGTTCCTCCCACTAGCTGAGCAATAATGTAAGGGGCGACCCTCTTGGTTTCAAGCCGGTGGGTTGCCCAAGAGGCAATAGTGACAGCAGGATTGATGTGCGCGCCAGATATGTGTCCTACAGAGTATATCACTGCCATCAATGCAAAACCGTGAGCCAGGGCGATAAAGCCAAGGGAGGCGGCGCTAAGCGAATTGGGACCAGCTAGCAACTTCGTCGCCACAACAGTGCCGGGACCGATCAGGACGAGAACGAACGTTCCATAGGCCTCTGCAATTGCCGCGCGTCCTATTGCGGTCAATGTTGAATTGGGCAACCGCTTCTCCATGCTATATAGCGCTTGTTTTTAGCCGACATAGCGCGAAATCACTACCGTCGCGGTACAGTTTGGAAAACAGCCAAACGACAAAGAATCTTTCTTACAAGCTAGAAGGATGTGGAGCGGATAATCTGTGAGTATGATCAATAGTCTCACGTGGATGATAGGCGGACCTCAAGGGAGCGGGATCAACTCAGTTGCCGAGAATTTTGCAAAGGCTTGCGTCAGAGGCGGCATCCATATCTTCGCAAACATCGAGTATCATTCCAACATCAAGGGAGAACATAGTTACTATCGTCTGAGAATGGAGTCGAAGGAGCCCCGGTCACATGTGGACTGGGTGGACTTGCTAGTCGCTCTCGACAGGGAGACAATGTTCGGGGATCTCAACAAGATACATCCAACACATCGAGGACATCGTCACGAGGTCAGCCCCGGAGGCGGGATCATCTATGATAGTAGTCTGAAAATTCCCCCGGAGTCGTTTGGCAGAGACGATATCAAACTCTACCCGGTTCCCTACATGGATTTGCTGATTGATGCGTTGAAAGAATTCGGCAAGGAAAGAGAGCTGAGCAAATACCAGGTGATGGTCAACACCATCGCCCTCGGGGTATCGATCGGTCTCGTCGACTATGATTTTGAGATGGCGGCCGCGTCGATCAAGGAAGGGTTCACAGGCCGAAAGGCAGCTCTTGGAGACTTGAACGTCAGCGCTGCTCGTCACGGCTACGACTATGCCAAGAAAATTTGGGGCGACAATTCCTTCCCAATAAAACTACGTAAACAACCACTGGGCCCTCGCCGGATGATGATACGCGGGGTCCAGGCAGTTGCCATAGCAAAGTTCAAGGCCGGCTGCGGCTTTCAGACCTATTATCCGATAACCCCTGCTACTGACGAAAGCGAATATCTGGAGTCACATCAAGGAGACTACAACATCATCGTCGTCCAGGCAGAGGATGAGATTTCGGCCGTAAACATGGCAACGGGTGCAGCACACGCTGGCCTCCGATCATCCACTTCAACCTCGGGTCCCGGATTCTCTCTGATGTCAGAGGGACTGGGATGGGCGGGAATTACGGAAGCCCCTGGGCCAGTTGTCATTCTCTGGCAGAGGGCGGGTCCTGCGACTGGCTTACCTACACGAACCGAACAGGCAGACCTTCGATTCGCCTTGCACGCTGCCCACGGCGAGTTTCCGAGAATCATTATTGCTCCGGGAGATGTGGAAGAATGCTTCTACGACACCTTCGACGCGTTCAATTATGCTGAACACTACCAGGTTCCAGTAATAATACTCGCTGACAAGTTCCTAGCGAGCACCTACACGGATATCCCATTGTTCCAGACGGAGGCGCTGAAGGTGGACAGGGGAGATATTCTGCGGGAGTCGGACCTAGTTGGCAACCCGGACTATCGACGATATAGATTGACAGAACTCGGTATTTCCCCACGAGCGATCCCGGGGCAGAAGGGGGGAGTCTTCTGGACTACGGGAGACGAGCACGACGAGTATGGACACATCACCGAGGCCGCGGAGGTTCGGGTCAAGATGATGAACAAGAGGATGAGAAAGATCGAACTTGCCGGGCAGGTCATACCAGACACGAAGAAAGCTATTCTGCATGGCCCAAAATCCGCCCCTCTCACCCTAGTAGGTTGGGGGTCGAGCAAGGGAGCAATACTTGACGGGATGCTGGACCTGAAGGAGGACGGGATAGACTCGAACTTTCTCCAAATACGCTACGTCAACCCATTCCCGACGAGTTTCGTACAACAGGTACTATCTTCAGCAAGGAGGAAAATCGCGGTTGAAAACAACTACTCTGCCCAGATGGCCGGCTTGATAAGAGAGAGAACCGGTATCGCCGTGGACCATAAAGTGGTCAAGTTTGACGGTAGACCATTCTCCCAGAACGAGGTCTATGAAGGAGTAAAGGATATTCTAAAAGCAAGGATTAACGAGGTTACTGTCAGCCATGCTTGAACTAAGAACTTACAGGACACAGGCCCACAACGACTGGTGCCCCGGGTGTGGGGACTTTGGCATAGTGAACGCGATACAGATGACATTGCTGGAGATGCAGCTGGAGCCCCATCGGGTTGGTTTATTCTCGGGAATAGGCTGTTCGGGCAAGACCCCGCACTTCGTCAACGCTTACGGCTTCCACACTCTGCATGGTCGAGTTCTGCCCATAGCAACGGGTGCGAAGTTGGCGAATCCTGGGCTCACGGTGATCGCTGTTGGCGGGGATGGGGATGGGCTAGGGATAGGTGCAGGGCACTTTGTGAACACGGGGAGGAGAAACCTCGACTTTACGTACGTTCTCCACGATAACCAAGTCTATGGTCTTACCAAGGGACAAGCATCTCCGACACTTCCCAAGGGTCTGAAGACTAAGTCTATGCCTGCTCCATCAATAGTTGAGGCCGTGAACCCGATAGCCATGGCTATCGCTTCAGGATACACGTTTGTGGCCCGAAGCTATGCACTTGACGTTCGACATTTGAAGCAGACGCTGCGTGCAGGGATCGAGCATCGAGGAAGTGCGTTTGTCGATGTGTTGCAGACTTGTCCTACGTATAATGACATCAACACTAAGGAGTGGTATGCGGGCGAGGACTTGTCGCTGAAAGCTCCGCGGCTCTATAAGCTAGAGGACACGGGATACAGTGGAGTGGTCGCTGACCCGCTTGTTCGTGACGATGTGAACGCAAAGAAAGGAAATGCATTGTTAAAGTCGTTCGAGTGGGGTGAGAAGATACCGATCGGGCTGTTCTTCAAGCAGGAGGTCGCCACGTTCGAAGACCAGTTGTCGAAGCGCATGCCTGCGTTGCAGGAGAAGCCGTTTGTAGACCAAGACATTTACAGCCGTGATATTTCGCCGCTTCTAGAAGAACTCGCCTAGCTCTTTCGTCCTCTATGATCTCAGAGGCTGTACGGGATGCGCAGGTCCTGTCCCGGCGTCCTGTAGCCCAATTTCATCGCAAGCGGTGGCCTCCTCTTGTGTTCTGAAGACACCCACCGATGTCGGATACTGGTAACTAGCTTCAATGGCAGCTCAAGTTCGCTAGCGATTTCGCGGGGAGTCATCCATCTTTCAAGCCCCCACAGGATTCTGTCCAGCTTCTCATAGCTTACCCCAAGCTCTTGCTCTGCCGTCTGTCCGGGCCAGAGTTCTGGGCTCGGGGGCTTCGAAATTATGGTTTTGGGTATGCTGAGGTGTCTGGCCAAGAATCGGATGGATGTCTTGTACATATCTGCTAGCGGCGCGATGTCACATGCACCATCTCCATATTTTGTGAAGTATCCCAAAATCATCTCGCTCTTGTCCGAGGTTCCGACAACGAGGCCATTGTTTGTATTGGAATAGTAGTAGAGGATCATTGCTCGTAGACGGGCCTTGAGGTTTGCTCGGGCAATGGCATTTTTTCTGGTGGACTGAACCGAGAGCAGTTTTTCCGTGGTGTTTATGATATGGGTTATGTCAATGACTCTGAGTCTGATACTGAATTTCTTTGCGACGAGTTTTGCGTCGCGAATGCTCTCATCCTTCCATGTTTCAGATTCGGGGAGAGAATACCCCAACACTGATCTTCCGCCAACGGCCTTGGAACAGATTGCTGCTGTGACGCTGGAGTCGAGTCCTCCAGACATTCCTACGACTAGTAATTTCGCGCCTATACGTTGGAAGTGGTCTCGGATGAATCGTTCGATCCTTTCAACTGTTTCCTTGGGATCTTTGATGGAGAATGGGTCTTCTCCGAACCTGGGAGACATTGGCCGATTGTTTTCACGTGGAGAGTAATAAGAAACTCTGTGACCTGTCTAGCTCACGAGCCTGGAGGTTCGTTCTTGGGTGCAGAGGCTTCGAAAGAGTGTTGTCAGTCGTTCCATGGATAGGAAGGGTTCGCCTGCGAATGATGTTTCGCTGGCTGCTTCCTGTACCACGTTCTTCATGTCTCTCGGCGTGATCACGTACTGATCTCTCACCGTTATCCCGCGCTCGGGGATCGATGCGTCGTAGGTTTGTTTTCTGCCTCGGATTATTCTCCAGATTTCGTCGAAGGCTTCGTCTGTTAGGCCGCCTTGGTAGCTGGAGACTGCGGGGTCGAGCTCTACCTTGGACAGGTAATAGTCTAGGATCTGTTTCACTTCTTCGCGCGTCTTGGGGGGTGGAACGTAGATTATACGCTTGATACGGTCGAGGAGTGCCGGATCTATTACACTTGGATAGTTTGTGGCGAATATTACTGCGACGTTTCGGTTGACGTGGAATCCTTCACCGAGCTCGGTGAGTATCTGGTTGAGCATGCCTTGGACGTCTCTGCCTGCGTCTGTTGTTGTTTCCATCCTGGCTCTTCCTATCGCGTCTGCTTCGTCGATGAAAAGGACTGTCGGTGCAGATTCGCGGGCGAGTTTGAAGATTTCTTTTACATTCTTCGCGGACTCGCCGAGCCATTTGGAAACGATCTCGTAGCTTTCGATCTTCAGGAAACTAGTGGCCTGTCCCCGCTTGCTTATGGTACCAGCGACTGCCTTCGCCATGTAGGTCTTGCCGGTGCCTGGCGGTCCGAAGAGTAGGACTGATCCTGCCTCTTCCAGCATCCTCGAATCACGGATTATCTGTTCCCTCCGCGTCCTAGTTTCCGGGTCCAGTATCCATTCGATCGCTTGCCTTAGACTGTGAAGTTCCTTCGTCAAGCCTACAATGTCTGCGTAGAAGATCTTGGGTGCTTTCTCTACTTGGTACTCGAGAAGTGCGCGATCCTTGATGCGCTGTATGACGTCTACTATGACGCCCTTTGTCGGTGATAGTACCGCGTCAACGTCTGTGGTAACCTTCTCGCGGATCTCGGGTGGGATGCTTACTTGGAAGGCTTGTCCACCAGATAGTCTGACGAGTGCTGTGTCGTCCTTGACGTCCTCGATTGTGCCAATGGGACGCATTCCCTGCTTGAGCTCCTCCATTAGATTGTGGTATCGGCGTAACTCTGTTTGAAGATATTCTATCTGGCGCTCTTTGCGGGTGAGCTCTTTTTCGAGTTCGATGACAGGAGGGTATTCCGCCGAGTTTTGCTCAGCCAATCGAGGTTCCGACCTTCAATACTCGAATCGGGAATTAAAAGATATGGTCAAGGCTGGAATGCTAAAGAATGATTGCGGTCTCTCATGTGCCATCAGGGTACTTGCAAATATCCATACGGGTTTTCTTCCGCGGTAAACTTATCAGTTCTCACTAGGAATAACGACGTTCCATCGCATGAATCAAGGGTTGATGCCAGGCGGGGCCGTTGCAGATCTCTTCCACAGAAAGCCTAGCCTTGGCAGCTTCAATTGTATTCCTCGTCCGCTTACTATATCAAAGCGGACAAGGCGGGGTAGTATCTGGCGTCGGTCCATCTTCCTGATCAATAGATACCTTCGCAGCATTTGTCGCTCTTCTACCATTCGCAGCTCCACTACTCCATCTACTAGGCTCTCTACTTTGTGAAATATCTCGGGGCCTACGCTGCCGGTGGAGAGTGTGACGATGAGTTTTCCGCCTGCCTTCTTGACTTTGGCTGCGATGCTTTGGACGAACCCGATTGCATGCTTGCTCTCTGTCTCTGTGAAGATGGGCATCAATGAGTCTAACAGGACCGTTACCTGTCGGTTGCCTAGTTTTTCCATGACGGTCGTGATGTGGATGCTTACATTGGTCAGGTCGAAGGGTTGTGGTACGACCTCTTCGGTGACGCCTGCGGTTGCGGAGTAGCAGTCTACTATGACGAGCTTGTTGATCAACTGGTACTTCCTCGGGTCCCAGCCGAACTGGTTCATTCTCTCAATTATGTTGGAGGGGAAGGTGTCGTAGGTGACCATGATGCAGGGCTTCGACCGGTACAGCTCATCGTAGAGTATCTGCTGAGCTAGCGTGGTCTTTCCACTGCCAGGGTCGCCTGCGATTAGGACGGAGGATGCTTCGGGAAGGCTGCCGCCTAGCAGACCATAGAATTCCTTGAAGGGGGTTGACACTCTCTCCAGTTCTAGTCTAGCCTCGGACCGAATGTCTCACGGATGTGATTCGTAGTCGAATCGAGTGGCAGGTCGGCTCCGCTGTATGAATGTGGATTGTAACCCTGTCAACTTTCTACCAGTACACTAACTAGGAATACATTTTACTCGAGTAAGTCTCGACTTGGTGATCCCGGGGCAACACGAAAATGAGACTAATGACCTATGTTCTGATGCAGGTTGCTCCTGGAAAGGCGAAGGATGCCGCTGAAGCAATTTCGAAGATTAACCATGTTAAGATGGTGCATGCTGTCACAGGCCCGTTTGACGTGATCGCATTCGCAGAAGTGAACGATCTTGCTACGTTGTCAGATTTGGTTCTGGCGAGGATTCAGAATGTTGACGGCGTCCAGAAGACGCAGACAGCTGTCGTTGTTGCCTCGGATAAGTCAGGGCTAGCGATTCCGAGGACGCGCGTGTACAAGACGCCTACTCCGCCTAAGGAGTGGGTGGAGACAACTGTCAGAGATATCGTACGGTCGAATCCGCAAATCGTGAAAAATCCCTTGGAGCTTCTTAAGAGAGTCAGAGATGAGGCTAGGAGGAGTAATTATCGACCGATTATTGCTCCAGCGCAGGTTCAGGCGCTAGTGAACCGGCGATCAGAATAAGGCTGTGATCAGGATGATTTTCGAGCCGACTGCAAGCATTATCAACCCTTTCTAAGAGGCTTGATGGGTGAGTTTGTTGGGAAAGGCTCGGCAAGTCAGGAAGCCAAAGAAGAAACCGGAGAAGTAGTAGTCATGGACCTCCACGTTGAGGTCCTTGAGGTTTACTAGATAGTAACCAAGATACCTTGTGAGGACTCTTTTTATAGACTGTGTGGTGACTGGCTGGCAGCGAGAGTCTTGACGGTTCAGATACAGCGGTTGAGAATGCTGGTTGGAGGAGAATGGAAGGACAGCTCCAGCGGGTCGAAGACCAGCCTCGTTGATCCATCTAATGGCGAGGTCATCGCTGAGGTTCCGCGAGGGACCAAGCCAGATGCGAGGGCTGCTATCGAATCTGCAAAAACAGCATTAGCCTCGCCAGATTGGCGGGATATTGATCCGGCCAAGCGTGGACGCATTCTTACAAAACTCACGGGCCTGTTGCGCGAAAATTCCGACGAACTTGCACGCCTTGAGACGTTGAATGAGGGTAAGACGCTCAGAGAGTCGAAGGGCGATGTTGGGTGGGCCGCTCGTGCGTTCGAGTACTTTGCTGGCCTGGCTGATAAGATCGAGGGGGAGACCATACCTGTGCCTCCTAAGCGTCTGGATTATACTCTGAAAGAACCGCTCGGTGTCACTGTGCATATTGTGCCTTGGAATTATCCTATTGCACTCGCAGCACGGAGTGTCGCGCCGGCGCTTGCTGCTGGAAATACTGTCGTGCTGAAGCCATCAGAGGCGACGCCGTTGACCGCTCTCAAGCTAGGGGAGTTGGCATTGAAAGCGGGTCTTCCGAAAGGAGTGATGAATGTTGTCACTGGATCTGGTGCTGAGGTCGGTTCGGCTCTTGCATCAGACAGGGATGTTGACGGAATAACTTTCACGGGATCGGGAGAAACTGGTACTCATGTAATGGAGGCTGCGGCGAAGAATGTTACGTCCGTGATTATGGAGCTGGGGGGAAAGAATCCGCATATCGTGTTTTCCGACGCTGACCTTCCCAGGGCCGTGAGAGCTGTGAGGGATGGGATCTTCACGAATGCTGGACAGATGTGTTGGGCAGGGTCAAGAGCGTTCATTCACGAGGCGGTCTACAACGACTTTGTGAGATCTCTTGTTGCCGACACGAGGACGATGAAGCTCGGGCCGGGAATCGAAGATCGGACCCAGATGGGCCCGTTGGTTTCCAAGGATCGCCAGAAAGCCGTTCTAGGCTACATCCACGCCGGAATCGACGAGGGATGCAGACTCATCACTGGAGGAGAGGTACCTGCCGAGCCGGAGTTGGCGAGGGGCAACTTTGTGCAGCCGACTATTTTCGAGGATGTGACCGGTGAGATGAAGATCGGTCGGGACGAGATTTTCGGGCCGGTCTTGGCAGTAACAAAGTTCAAGGCCGGAGAAGACGTTGTCGCATTGGCCAACAACACGGATTACGGACTCTATGCTGGGCTGTGGACCGGCAACCTCAAAACGGCTCACGAGACTGCGTCGAGACTTCAGGCCGGAGTAGTGGCAATCAATGAGTATCTAGTAACTTTTCCGCAGACACCGTTTGGAGGGTTCAAGGATAGCGGCATCGGGTACGAGAACGGGATCAAGACGCTCCAATACTATACCAGAACAAAGAACGTCTCCGTCAATCTAACCTGAGACCAGTTATCTCTGAAGCTCGTAGGAGACTCCGTCGCCAGTAGGCTTGGGTCTCAGAACTAGGCTCGCCCCTGGCTTCAACTCCTCGCGTCGAATCTCGCGACTTATGGGTGCGAAGACTCTCAGTCCGTTGTTCAGCTCCGATACTCCGAGAAGGTATGGGGTCTCAGGTTGGAAAGCGGGCGGCGCGAAATAGACTTCGGTAAACGTCACGAGTTTACCGGCGCCATCGATTGGTATCCATTCAATATCGCTGCGGTCCCGGCAATTGGGGCAGTCGGCTCGTGGTGGAAAGTAGGTCTTATCACAATTCTTGCAGCGTGTGGTAGAGAGTTGTCCCTTCTCCAAGTATGTGACGAGCGGAGCCACCTTCGCTTGAGAAATGTAGTGGAATTTTCCGAATTTTTCGAAGCCCATATTGGTTAAGCCTTCAAGATTGTGACGGCGGCGTACATTCCTATTCCGCCGATGTTTTGCGCGAGGCCAAGTTTCGCATCGTCTACTTGCAAGTTCCCTGCATCATGTCTCAGTTGGCGTACCAGGCTTACAATTTGGGACGCGCCAGTTGCTCCGACGGGATGTCCTTTCGAGATCAGTCCGCCGTCGATGTTGACCGGGATGCTTCCGCCCAGTTCTGTTTCGCCCTGCTTCAGTAGTCTTGAGCCCTTGCCAGGCTTGCAGAATCCCAGGTCTTCGTAGTTGAGAAGCTCTGTGATCGAAAATGAATCGTGCACCTCGGCAAGGTCGATGTCTCGTGGTGTTGTTCCTGCCATGTCGTAAGCTGACTTGGCAGCGTTTTTCGTGACTTCAAAGCTCGTCAATGGGCCTCTTCTGGCTGCGAGATTCATTGGACTAGATGCTAGTCCTAGACCGGCGATCCATACGGGGCTGTCAGCCATTTTCTTGGTCTTGTCGGCGTTTGCAACGATGAGGCATGCTGCGCCGTCGGCATTGGCACAGCAGTCGAACAGTTTTAGGGGTGAAGAAACCATTCGGGACTTCAACACATCTTCTATGGTCACCGGTTTCTGGAACATTGCATTTGGATTCTTTGCGCCGTACTTTCGGTTCTTCACCGTGACGAGTGCCATGTCCTCTTCTGTGGTGCCGTATTGGGCCATGTGTGCGTTGGCGTACATTGCGTAGTAGGCGGGCATGGTCGTGCCGAATGGTGATTCCCACATGACGTCGCCTGCTCGGCCCATGAGTTCCTGGATTTCCTCGTTTGACAGTTCGGTCATTTTCTGGACTCCGATCACTGCCATTACGTCGTGTAATCCTGATTGGACTAGGGCCCATGCGGTTCTCAGGCCGACGGCGCTTGAGGCGCATGCGGCTTCGATGGTGAAGGTTGGTTTAGGGTTCAATCCGAGATATTCGGCGACGACTCCGGCAGGTGATCGTTGCTTGTCATAATGCGTTGCAGAGCAGACGATCGACGCGTCGATGAGAGAAGGTTGACTGTTACAGTCTTTGAGGGCTGCTGCGTAGGCTTCGAAAGCTAGTTCGCGAAGCGATGCGTCGCTACGTTTTCCAAACTTGCACTGTCCGACTCCTACGACTGCGACTCGGCCCATGATTTAGGCTCTACAATGGTAGAGTGTTTGTGTTGGTAAAGAAGATTTTCGGGATGTGTCTTGTCTAGGCTTCCTTGGATTCTGCATACATGAAAGTTATTCCGCCAGTCGCGATCTTGAGGCTGTGTCGGCCTGCTTCTCTGCCGGCCGGCGAGTCTAGTGCTTTCTTTAGACTGTCCATATTGTCGAATTCAAGTTCTACGGCTTGGTAGTATTCTGGTTCTCCTCTGGGGGCTGAAACTATCTTGCTAACCGTATACTTTCTTACGCCTGGCATTTTCTTGACCATTGGAACGTGGTTGTTCCAGTACTCTTTGTCGAAAAGCTCTGGGTCTTTCGGTTTTCGAAATAGGACTATTACCTTGGCCATTGTGATTTCTCCTAGAAACTCGTCGCGATCGTCTCGTTCTTTTTAACCTGTACTTCGACTCCTCCTACGCCGATCTCGGGGATTGCAGGCACCTGTACGCCCATCTCTTCTATCTCCCCTCGTTTCTTTTCGATGGCTTGCCTCCAGTAGTTCACTTTCTCGTCCATTGTCAAGACGCCTAGGCCGGAATCACGAGCTATCTCCTCGAGTTCCGCGTCCACTTTGTCAAAGTCTGAGGGGAGCCGCCAGAATTCTGACTTGTGCCGGTAGAGTAGTGGTGACAAGAAAATGAATCCCTGCTTCATCTGTCGTGTAATGGTCATTTTCTGCTCTTCGGTGAATTGTTGGGCCATGGCTCTGAGAAGGGCCATTGTTGCTACGAGATGTCGCGTCTCGTCTCGCGTAATGTTTTGGAAAGATTGTCGGTACACATCGAGCTTCGATGTCTGGCGCATTGCGTTGAAAATGGTCTCTGCTCCTATTTCCGCGAAAAAGAATCCTGCGAACAATATTTCCGGCGGCAGATATTCCCATGCTCCTGCGAATCCTTTCCAGTATCTCCTTCCCTCATCGTAGAGTGACTGAATGTTTCTGAGAGCCTTCTGCTCGAAATCCGATTGGGGTTTGTAGCCGTAGGGCCAGTTGGGGCAGAGCTTGCTGCAGGCGCGGCGGCAGACTTCGTCGTGGCGGCATTCATCGAATGTTATTGATGCCAGCATCTTCTTGGTCGGATCTTCCAGGTTCAGCTCGGCTGCTCTCACGGTTCCGAAGCCGAACGCTCCTATACCAGACTTTTCGAATAGAGCTAGTTTCGACATCCAGTATGCTTGGGCTATTCGCTCCTTCTGGTCGAAGTTGCTGGGTTCAAGCTGGTCCCAGGGAAAACTTGCCGGGTTCCAACTCTGCGATAATGACAGGTCGAATGCCTTGAACATCTGTTCATTCTTGATTGTCCAGTTGCCTGGGAAGATGTTCAGGTCTACTGGATGTTTCTTTTCTTTGGCTGGCTTCGGCAACTGGTTCGTCCCTTCCGCGAGTCACATTATTTCTTTACTTAAATCTGAGATAAGCACTCGGATTATTTTCCCGAAAACTTAGGTTCACGCTTCTCAAGGAATGCATTGACCGCTTCCAAGTGGTCGCTAGTTCTTCCGGCTATGTCTTGGTGTTCTGCCTCATACTCGAGGGCTTCTGACAAGTCCACCGTTATCGCCCTGTTCACTAACCTCTTTGAGAGCCCTAGTGCTTTTGTCGGGCCGTTTGCGAGGCGTTCGGCGAGCTCGTTGACCCTACGATCAAGTTCCGACGCTGGAACTACTTCGTTAACCAGTCCGAGTTGGGCGGCTTCGGGTGCTTTGATGGTTCTTCCGCTCATGATCAGCTCTGAAGCTCGTGCAGGGCCTATCAATCGGGTGAGGAAGTAGCTGCTTCCAGAGTCGGGGACGAGTCCC
Organism: Bathyarchaeia archaeon; assembly: GCA_035656295.1. Lineage (GTDB taxonomy): Archaea > Thermoproteota > Bathyarchaeia > 40CM-2-53-6 > 40CM-2-53-6 > 40CM-2-53-6. The sequence continues at coordinate 118,588 of DASRSU010000001.1, forward strand.
ATGCCTACAAATGCTAGTTTTAGTCCGGCCTCTTCCAACGCGATGCGGAAGTCGCAGGCGAGTGCGATGCTGGCTCCGCTTCCCGCCGCTATTCCGTTGAGTTTGGCAATGATCGGTTTCTCGATGCTGCGTATGAGCTGTATTATCGGATGATACTTTTTCCTGAGGTGATCGCCAAGAGATGGATGGGTGCCGCTGCCATATCTTTCTCTTAATCCCTGGACGTCTTCGCCTGCGGAGAATGCTCTGCCCGCCCCCGTGATCACCACGCAACGAACCCTAGAGTCCTTGTCGGTTTGCTTTAGTATGTTCAGCAGTTCTTCGCCCATCTTGTCGTTGATCGCGTTGAGCGCGGATGGTCGGTTGAGCGTTACTCGTTTGATGTTTGCGACGTCTTCGACTAGGATGGTTTCGTAGCTCATCGTGGTTATCTTCCTTTGAAGTGGGCGCTCCGTTTTTCAGTAAACGCTTTCATGCCTTCTTTCATGTCCTCGGTCGAGAATAACAAGTAGAAGTTTCTCCTTTCGAACTGCAACCCTTCCTCGAGGGGAGTGTCGAAGGCTTTCAAAACTGCTTCTTTCGCCAGCCTTACCGCGATAGGTGCCTTTGAGGCGATCTGTAGTGCGATCTTCTTCGCCTCGTCAAGATATAGCTCTCGTGGCACGACTTTGTTGACGAGGCCATGCTTCTCAGCCTCTCTTGCATTGATAGACTGTCCTGTCAGGATCATCTCCATTGCCCGGAATTTGCCTATTGTGCGCGTCAGTCTTTGAGTGCCGCCAGCTCCTGGCATTACTCCGATGTTTATCTCGGGCTGTCCGAACTTTGCAGTTTCAGACGCTACGATAATGTCGCAGTTCATAGCCAGTTCGCAGCCACCGCCTAATGCGTAGCCGCTGACGGCTGCGATGATTGGTTTGGCAGTCTTCTTCAGGCGATCCCAGAGCGCAAATTGGTTTCGCAGAATCAGGTCGACCGGTGTTGCTTCCGAGAGTTCTTTGATGTCAGCTCCGGCCGAGAATGCTTCGTCGTTGCCCGTAAGGATGGTGGCTCTAATGTTCTCGTTCGTGTCGAATGCTTCTAGTGCTTCAACTATCTCTTTCAGCACTTCGAAGTTCAGTGCGTTGAGGACTTTGGGCCGGTTAAGACGAATTATTCCTATCGGTGGCTGAAATTCCACGAGTATATGGGCCGGCAATCTCTTCCAGAACTGATTGCCTTTTTCATACCCTATAAGAGTTCAGAGATCCTTCACGGCTTCGCGAAGAAGTTGTAGTATCCTCCCTTGCTACCAGGTTTTCTCGTGGGGTCGCCGAGGTAGCCCTGGTTGACCATTTGTCTAAGGCCGCTGGGCGCGATCCATTTTTCGTCTCCCGTTGACTGGTACAGTGCTTCTAGGTTTCGCAGTCTAGTGTCTAACCCTACGAAGTCGGCGAGTTGGAATGGGCCCATGGGATGGTTGTAACCTAGTTTCATTGCCGTGTCGATGTCGTGGATTGATGCTGTTCCCTGTTCGAAGAGTCGTGATGCTTCTACGTAGAGTGACAGTCCTAGACGATTGGCAATGAAGCCCGGCTCGTCTTTAGCTATGACTGGGGTCTTTTCGACTTCCTTGACGATCGTTTTCGTTCTCTCGATCTGTAGAGGGGACGTGTCTGGGGTTGTTACTATCTCTACGAGTTTTGTCACTTGAGCCGGGTTGAAGAAGTGCATGCCCAGAACTCTGTCTTTCCTTGTTGCCTTCGACGCGATCTTCGCAATACTCAAGGTCGACGTGTTTGACGCTAGAATCGCGTCTTCAGGGGAAAATCTGTCCATCTCGGCAAACACGTTCTGCTTCAAATCAAGCCTTTCGAAGACTGCTTCTATTACGAGTCTTGCGGCGGCAGACGCGTCTCTAATGGTGGGGACTGCGTGGATCCGTTTTAGGGTCTGCTCAGCTTCACGGGCTGAGAGTTTGCCTTTCTCGACTGCTGACTTTACTCCATATGTCCCGTTTGCAATCTCGTCCAAGCCTTTTCGTAAAACGTCGGGATTGTCGTCTGTAACCGATACGTCATGGCCATATTGTGCGAATAATTGGGCAATCTGTCTGCCCATCATGCCAAGACCGATTACTGCTACTTTCATAGACGTGAACTGGTTTTCGATTTCTTCTCTGCAAGGATCAGTTTGAGGCGTCCTTCTCGGCGGCGTTTGGCCTCTTGCCACCAGCGCTTTTCCTCTGAGGTCTCAGGGATTACGTCAGGGATTTCAGCGGGTTTTCCGTTGTCACCCAGCGCGACGTAGGTCAAGTAAGAGGAGCCGATGTGTGTGATCTCGCCCGTCTTGAGATCTTCCGCTTCGATTCTCACTCCGACCTCCATTGAGGTCCTGCCTGCATAGTTTACTGATGCTTTGAGGGAGAGTAGGTTGCCGACATAGACTGGATTGTAAAAGTCCATTCGCTCTATGCTTGCGGTCACGACGTTCTTACGTGAATGGCGTAATGCTGAGACACCTGCTGCAACGTCAACTAACCTCAGGATAGTTCCGCCGTGAACATTGCCAGACGGGTTAGCGTCCACTGGCAGCATCTGTATCGCTATCGTGGTCTTGGATTCACTAACTGGTTTTGAAGGCCTCATCGCGGAACGCTTGTTTTGATTCATTGACTTTACGCTTCGTGCTCGCGGGGACATGGAGTTCCCGGTTTTGGGTAGGATAGGATATGCGTTTCTCTGTGTGTCGCGAGTTTTTGGAGTGCCGGGGGGGGAGGCTACTAGTAAATCCATTGTTTTTTCCGGATAATGTAGTTGGATGTCGTTTCCAGACGTTTGATGTCTTTATCGAATGCTCAGGCTTCATGGGATTGACGTTTTTCTACGTCGGACCAGGAAGTATAGGATCAAAATGGCTCCTTAAAGTGGCTTAACTGTCGAATGAAGCTGTTGCTATCTAGCCCTGATAGCCATGCTCTGCAACTTTTCTTTCGCATTGTATCCAAGTATTTTTTCGTCCTTGCCAGACGTTTAACGTCCGAGACGACAACAGCACTGGTCGGAGCTAGATACTGGCTCCGAGGATCATTAGGACTAGTGTCAGCGTTAGCAAGGATACTCCGATCCTTGCGCCCATAGCCAGCCTCTTCTGTAGACTTGCCATCTGGACAGCCGCCATCGAGTCAACGTCGGGCGCTGGTTGTTTCTGCCCCTGTTTCAAGATTCTGACAAGTTTTCGGCCGGTTGGTATTATGACTGCGAACGCGATCAGAAGAACGACAAGGCTCACGACGGCACCAGCCTGAATGTAGATGAGGCCTGAACTCGTAGGGCCGAGGGAGGTGACGATTTGAGTGATATACGCGTAGAGTGCGACGCCCGCTGTTACGGAGATTATGGAGCTTCCACCGATGAACCTCATGTAGGGCGGAAGCACGGAGAGGACGAACTCGTTTCTTGATGTTGGAGACATTCTTCTGAGTGATGGAGTCACGACAGAGATGAATAGTGCGGCTCCTCCCATCCAGGCGACTATTGAGCCAACGTGAGCTACGAGCAGAACAAGGAACACGACATCGCTCATTTGGTGAAACCGTTTCGATTTGGAAGGATGGGTTATTTATGATGTGCCTAGTCGTCGCTGTTCGGGCTCGTTCTTGCACGCCCGAGACGAGCAAGATTCTGGTTACGTCGTCGGTGGTGAGTGGTGGGGCCGGTGGGATTTGAACCCACGACCTCCGCCGAGTCCGTCTCGTCTACGGGTATCCTCACGCGCTCCGGAATTTCCTCATCCCGCCAATTTGGGGTCGGCATACCCGAGCCTGTTTATTCTGGAGCCCGTCGTCATCCCTTACTAGGACCCGGAACGGGTCTGGCTAGACTACGGCCCCGTAGCCTTCCATTGAAAGGTTCCCCGAGCTAACCCACCGAATGTGTTGGCACGAAATTGTTACTATAAGGTTTAGTCGTTCCAGATCTCGTTTGTACTTCCGATAGATGTAAGAACGGCAGGATTGTTTTCGAGAAGCACACTGGAGCCGCCTGGGATGCCAGATCCATCAGGACAGTTGCTAGGAGTGATGCTTGGGTCGGCCGGCAGCTTTCAGGACTCGTGAGGCGTTTAGTGTTAGCATTTTGTTGGCCCCCTTTCGTCCCTAATCCACGACTTCTACGTTCGATACCGTCGGTTTCTGTTTAGTTTCTGTTTTTCGTTTCATTGTCCAGTAGTAATCGTCTGCGTGCCATAGTCCATCTGGACCCTTCTTCTTCTCTACAATATCCAGTGCCTCGCTGGTTCGTGGGTCGCCTAGGTTTCCCCCTCGTGAAAGTATTGTGAGTTCTCGTAGAATGTCGCAGTGCCAGTAGAGGGGATAGTGAAGCTCGACCATACCGGGGTGAATGATCTCTCCAGTATGGTCTGAACGGAAGAGATGGTGCCGCAGAAAGAATTCCGATGCCTTCTCAATCGTCCTCAGATATGCTCGATCTCGAGTCGCCTTTTGGTATTCTGCAAGGCCCCAGAGAGTGGATAGAGACTCGTTGACCGATGAGTGATCAGCTTCGGGTCTCCGGTCAGAGTTCCATCCTCCATCGGGCCACTGCCATTCGACCAGCGACTGGGCAAGCTTCACTACTCACGGGTCGTTCGCGAGACCCAACCGACTACACACCGCCAATGCGTTACCTTCTTGAGACGCACATCTACGATAGAGTCCGTTGATCTTGGGAACATTGCGAAGATGAGCTTTACCTAGCAACCATTCCAGGACAAGTTCCGTTGCCTTGAGTGCTGGCCGAAATCCTGGAGGTATTCCGAGTTCGACCAGAGAGACGAGACGCCAGTGTGCGCCGGTCCACTTCTGGTAAGGATGGACCCCGAAACCACCATCAACCTGCTGCCCCGACAAAAGAGTCTTCACAATGGGCCCGTCGGGAATTTGTTTTTTCGCCGCCAGAACTTCCGTCGAGTCTGAGGGTCTATCGAGAATTTCTGTGAGAGTGAGGTAGCAGATCGAGGGATCGTGCGACTTCAGGAGCCAGTTGACTGTCGGATCCTTGAGGTCCATGGTCTCAGAATCGGTCAGCACGAAGAAAAGATGGAGGGGGTCGAGTCTAATAGGTACTACTTAGACGCAATTTTCATTCTCTCGTTCAAACCGGTTTGTGTTACTATAGGTAGCTTGGCACGTTTGATCTACGTGGACGGCAACTTTAGTTTCGTGTTCAATCTGCCGTAAGAAAAGGGGGGAAGGATAGCGGTGACTATCGAACTGTGACTTGTGCATATCCCAACCTATCGGTGCTCACGTTAGAACAGTTGCCGCAACCGTGACAGCATAGAACGCAAGTACCTTCTTTTTGCTCGTTTGATTTCATCACCTTTTTGAAACAATTTCTCGAAGGCTTGCATTTGACGGTCCCACCCCAGCTGTCCACCGTACTTTATGCCATGGTGCTTGAAGTTACGCCACATTACCACGCACCAAACGGTGGGTACTGCGACGATGTAGGCAGCGAAAACGTAAATGCTGATCAGCAACGTGCCCCAATACAACACGCCAAGCCCCCACGCCAGCAAGGGATACTTTAGTGGGCTAACGTCGTACAGCAACGTTCGGACCGTCCGAAACAAGCCATGTTATCCTTCCATGTATGATTATTAAGAATGCCGGCCCAAGGTCGAGTCTAATGGGTACTACTTAGACCCCATAGCCTCAACGTTGCACGAAGCTGTTGAGGTCACAATCTACGACTGAAACGTACCCATAAAGTCCAGTCCCGGATGTGAAAGAGAACTAATCTTCTTTCTGCGCGATGTAGGTTTTCGTTTCAGGAACGTACCAGCGCGTCGTTTCCCGGAAGCGATGCCAGAAGTCGTGGAAGGCTGGCAGGTCACGGGACTCCACAAGGATCATTCCATTGTACGTTGTCCCCCATATGTGCGCATACTCCGCGACAATTGCCACGTCCTTTGACGTCTTCTTCTTGAACTGATCCCATTCGACTTTGGCTTTGTTCTTGTCGGCTTCGGTAAGGGGTCTAACTCGGTAGAATATCAGGAACGCGAATATCACAGTGATCCACCTGGCCGAGCAGTTAAACAGGATGGGTTAATCTTGTTTTCGCACGAACAGCCGATGTGAAGGTATCCTCCACCAGTCTCGTATGGGTTACAGCCTTCTTTTGTCGCTGTAGAACCAACTATCTTCCAAGAATGTAATAGATCGGAGAGTCTAGGGGAAACAATTGCGGTCAGCATGCATAGTCCTGCTTCTTTCCGTGCTTTCCCTTGCTTTTGTCGTCCATGAAACCTCTCCGACAACGACTGCACGGCCGATCCTCGCGGCGGGTCTCGGAGTGACCGACTACCCTTGGGCGATGTTTCACAACAACGCTGCTAGGACAGGTGCAACCTTGGCTTCTGCACCTGTTGTGCCGAATCTCCAGTGGACTTACCCCACAGGATCGCTTGTTTATCCATCGCCAGCGGTCGCTGACGGGACTGTTTTCATCTCATCATACGACGGAAACCTCTACGCGATCGACGAGTTCAGCGGGACTCTAAAATGGACTTTCCCGACGAGTGCTCCAGTCTATGCAAGTCCGGCTGTAGCAAACGGAAGAGTCTTCGTGGTTTCGAGAGATTCATGGCTCTACGCTCTAGACGAAGCTACGGGTTCCACATTATGGTCAAGACAGAATCCTACCCCGATCACGTCTTCACCAGCGGTTGCCGACGGAATCATATTCTACGGAACCTGGTATAGGCCCCCCGGCTCGTTGTTGATGGCGGTGAACGCCACGACCGGTGGTCTTGTTTGGCAATACTATTCTGATGATACAATCAGGTCGTCTCCCAGTGTTTTGGGTGGTCGAGTATTCTTTGGGCAAGATAACGGGTACGTTATTGCGCTGAACGAAACTACTCACGCACTGTTGTGGCGGGTTCAAGCGGGAGCGGCGATAGTCGGTACTGCTCCGGCTCTGGCTAATGGTCGAGTGTACGTAGGAATGGACTCGTCACAGTTTCTAGCACTGGACCAGGTTACCGGGGCGCTTAGATGGTCGTACCCGATCGGGCCTGTGAACGCGACCTCGGGGGCAGTTGCGAATGGGGTCGTCTACTTTGGCACCGGCGCTGGAATCGTCTATGCTTTGAATGCAACAACGGGTGGATTGGTCTGGCAATATCCTTCCAGTGGAAGTATTGGTGCTGTCTCATCATCGCCGGCTATATCGCTGGGTTCGAGATCGATTCTCTTCGGCTCTAGCGACCACTATCTCTACTCATTGAACATGACCAATGGGGCTCTGTTGTGGAAGTATCTCTCAGGGTCATCAATATCATCGTCACCCGCGGTTGCAGATAACAGAGTGTTTTTTGGATCTTGGGATAGTAAGGTATATTCGCTTGGAACTAGGTTGCAAGTGACGGTGTCAGCGAACCCGACGAGTCTGAGGCCCGGCGCAGTCTCGGTGCTGAGCATGACAGTCACCAACGGTACTGTCCTCCAGTCGAGTGTAGCTCTCACCTTCTCGTCTTCAGCGGGAGGAAGTTTCACGGCACCGGTAATGACTGGACCCGGGGTATACATGAGCAACTACACAGCACCCGTCGTTACTTCACAGACGACAACGACTGTTCAGGTTGTCGCGAGCAAGTCCGGATACGCTAGTGGAGTTGGACAAATGACTATCACGCTTCAGCCTCCGACTCTAACTGTCTCGGTGGTCGTGCAGCCCGCCAGTGTTTCGCCGGGTTCAGATACGATAGTGAAGATCGGGATCACCAACGGTACTCGGGGCGTAGCTGGAGCCGCAATTGTTCTGTCCTCAACAGCGGGTGGTAGCTTCTCAGGACTTGCTGATAGCGGTAACGGCAATTACACCGCGGTATTCAACGCTCCGCTTCTGACCTCGAACCCTACAGTAACGGTACGAGCATCGAAGGCTGGCTATACTTCAGGAGTGGGAAGTGCGACGGTTTCTGTGGCAGGACTTCCCAACCCTGTCTCACTGAAGATTATCGGGATTCCATTTCTCGCGATATTGGCTGCAGCGTTATTGGTGATCTTTTTCATGTTCTTCTTAGTGTTTCGAAGGAAGGCTAACGGTCCCAAGTCCGGGCCGAAACCTGTAGTAGCTCCACCTGTCTACGCGGCTGGAAGAGCCCGTTTTTCGCGAAGGCTTATCTAAGCGATTTTCAAGTCGGTTCTTAGTGGGGTTGGCGGCCATAGCTGGGAGCTAGGACCCGTACCCATTCCGAAAACCCGTTTTGGAATAACGGGCCGGAAACACGGAAGTGAATCTCCCAGGCGATCTTGGTGGTAGTATGGTGCGAGAGCCCATGCGAAACCCTGACCGCTGCCAACTCCATCTTACTAGCTTGTCGACTCGACAATCTAGTTTCTAGTTTTGAAATAACGAGATTGAAACATAGAGGTATCAATGTTTATAACGTTCAGAGACCAATTACGATCGGATTTCGGTTACATTTGCTGCTGCCGTCCGTTGCGGTTCTGCAGGGATTTGATCTCGGCAGCATTCTTGGCAATTTTGGAAATATTACCCAGATTATTTTCACTCTCTTATTCTTCCTGCTCGTCTTCGGGTTTGGTCAGAAAATCCAGATGCGCCAGTACATGTGGGAGATTGAGCGCGGAGTAAGACGACTGGACGTAATCAGGGGTCAAGCCAAGGATCTTTCGCTGAAGACGATCAAGGAAATTGGCAAGCCGACTACGGATCCTCTTCCACAGTTGAACGTTTTGATGGAACAGTTCTTCATCGCACCGGTCGATATGGACCCTGCTGGACTGGTGAACAAGTTTGACCATTTGCTTGATGTGCACGAGGCGAAGTTCAAACAGGATGTTCAGAGAATTGCGCCAGGCGCGGATTCGGCACAGACCAACAATCTGTCGAACCTAGTCGAAGCTTCTTGGGCACTGAATACGATCTACCGAATCATCCGCCACTTCTACCTTCTCGGGAAGAAGACCAACAGCATATTCATCATAATCCAACTGCAAGCACTGCTCCCTCTCATCATGCAGGAATCGGAAGCGTACCTAGGCGCAGCGAAAGCGTTCGCCGAAGGTCAGCCCATCGGAGATGGGATCGGTCCGCTCGTTGCTGCGAAGCTGATGAAAGACAAAGAGAAGCGAAAGGTGGAGAAGGACGTGGTTGTCGCGGAGACTGATATCGAGAACAGAAAGGTAATTGCACTGAAGGCAGAAGGTCCCGGAGGTAACGTTGGCAAGCCCGGCGAAGCGATACGGGAGATTATCGGCGAAAACTTTGGAAAAGTCTCGATGGTAGTCATGGTGGATGCCGCGCTAAAGTTTGAAGGGGAAACCTCTGGCGAAGTCAGCGAGGGAATCGGTGCAGCTATCGGAGGCATCGGAACGGAACGTTTCAAGATCGAAGAAGAAGCGACCAAGCACAGCATTCCCGTCTACGCGGTGATCGTGAAGGAGAGCATTCAGGAAGCAATTACTCCGATGAAGAAAGAGATACTTGAGGCCGGAGACAAGGTTATCGACAGAATTAAAAGCCTCATTTTGGAGCGGAGTAAGCCCGGCGATACAGTGATAGTCGCCGGAATAGGCAACACAATAGGAATAGGTCAGTAGAAGGTTTACTCCAAAGGTGGCTCAGCCAAAGCCGCCACGTGGCGGCCCATCAATAGGCCTAATCATAATATCCATACTCCTAGTAATCGTAGGCGTATACAGCTTCCAGAGCGCACTCTTCACGGACGTCAGTGACGTCACAAGATTTCTGTTCCTCGTGATGTTCGTGCTCTCCTTTGGTTTCGTAATCTTCTCGATGCGGAGAGTGCGAAGAGGATACTCGATTACGCGCATCGTCCCGTACAAAGTGCTCTCCATCGTCAAATGTGCGCAGTGTAGCTTCAAACAGATCAAGAATTTCGCAGTCGGTGACTATGTCACTAAGACCGAGGGTAAGTGTACTCAGTGCGGTGTTGGAGACTTGTCGATAAACGGGATTTACACAGAGGGTCCGCCTAAGCGTTAGTTTCCAGTTAATACCGTGCAGTCTTCCTCGTTAACAAGGACCGTATGTTCGGATTGTGCAACGGGCTTCGACGTTTCTTCCACCAGTACTGGGTACGAGGTAACGCACCGATTCTTCAAGAGGTCACGTAAGGCAGTCTTCGTTACTTCAACTGAGAACGTGGGTTGTAGCCATCGGGCGGCGAATGGGAGTGTCGAAAACATTTCGCTGATGTAATCAAGGATCTTCTTTGAGGAATCATCGGTTACTCCCTTCCTCTTGACGAATCGATAAATGTATGAGCCTGCTCCGTCGGTTACCGCGCCTCTCGCTTGAGACAGTGTGACGAATGGTTCGATTGCATACACTTCTCCTTTCACTATTTTTCCACCGTCTAGTTCTGGAATGCTGGGAACTGATTTTCCGGCGTGAATCGTGTACCGCTCTATTTTGTGTCCTGTCAAATTACTGATCGGTCGAAGACCATATTTTTTGATGGTGGATTGTACTATTCGTCCGATCTCTGACAGCTTTACTCCTGGTTTGAATGCGCGAATTGCGTTTTGCAGCGCGTCGTTTGAGGCACGTGCGAGAGGCTCAAGATTGGGATCGAAGATTACGGTCACTGCAGTGTCTGTCACGTATCCGTTTACATGGACTCCAAAGTCGACTTTCACAAGAGAGCTTCGAGGTATTGTCAATGTATCGGATGGTGGTGATGTATAATGAGCTGCAACTTCATTGATTCCGACATTAACTGGGAAGGCGGGTTTGCCTCCCGACTCGCGGATTCTCGCCTCTATGGTCTCGCAGATCTTGATCGCTTTCTCTCCGGGCCTGACGAGTCCAGGGACTTCCTTCCTAAGCCGGGCAACTATGTCCCCCGACCTCCTAAGGTATCCCAGAGCTTCGTCATCCAAAACAAGCAACCTTCGATTGTACTCTAGTGTAGAGTGCACTTATGGCTAAGCTTTGCTAAAGTCACGTTTCCACATTTCTTGGGCCAGCTTTCCACCTTTCTTGTAGATCTCAACCAAGTCTCCGGCTCTTTGTCTGCGTTCGCGGTGTTCTTGAAGGAACTTCGTGACCTTGTCTACCAGAATGTTCTTCAAGTCTCCGGTCAAAAGGCGACCGTTCTTGTAGTCGTTCCGTATTTGTTCTATCCGATTATCGTCGGGTTCGAAGAACATGTAAAGCCATTGGAACGGAACGTCGACGTCGGGGTTGCCCCCCAGCTTACGATGTTCTTCCAAAGTGGCCTGTCCTCCAGAGAAAGCATGTCGATAGATCTTCTGCCGGACTTTCTTGTCATCGTCGCTGAGGTAGATTGAAGTCTCGGGCTTCGATGAACTCATCTTTTCTTGAATACCTGTAAGTCCGGGGACCAGTTTGCTATGAATTGCAGCAGCCTTGTAATAACCCAAGGATTCTGCGATGTCCCGTTGGACTCTCCAGTACGGGTCTTGATCTATGGCTGACGGTATCAGGCAACGCCGCTTCTCGAAGAGACTCGGGAGAATCTGTATCGCGGGATAGAAAGAGAAGCCTATGTTGGTCTCGCCATTGAATCCGAATACTGAGCGTACAGTGCTAAGGTTGATCCTGCGAGCAATCTTGAGAATCATTGGGTAAGCGTGTCCGACGAACTCTGTATCCTGTAAGAGGAACGTTTTGTCGGGGTTGAAACCTACCGCGGAAATGTCGAGGATGTTCTCACGGGCCCAATGCTGCGTCTCTTCAAAGGTGAGGTTCCTCTTCTCTTCTAGGAACTTTTCGTCGTCCGTGATTTGGATGTAGACATTGGTGTCGAACTTGTCTTGGAGCCATTTTGTAAAGTAGATTGGCAGAATGTGGCCGATGTGCATCGGGCCGCTGGGGCCACGCCCAGTGTAGAGGAAGAATCCCTTGCCTTTGTCATGATCGTCGAGCACTAGATTCAGGTCTCGATGTGAGAAGAACACTTGGCGTCTTACTAGGTAGGATACACTACCTAGTACGGCTTCCAGCTTTTTTTCCACTTGACCGGATATCTTTTGGGTTCCAAAGTCTCGGATGAGCCGGTCATAATCGACAACTCCCCTTACTTCCCACGGGGTTACGACGAATTCTTGCTTGACCACTTAGGTGTCATCCGTTCAAGAGTGGATCGACGTTAACTTCGAAAGCTGCTGCGGGTAGGTTAAGGCCCCACGAGACAAGGACGTCGGGGTTTATCTCTCCTAAGATTCCCACTTCACGACCTGCGTATCGGATACTGCCGCATCGGCCGGGTAGGAATGACGGATGTTTTGCGGGCTCAATCTGAAATCTTCGATCTAGGTTTTGCGAAAGGCTATCGAGCGAGGCTCTAATCTCGGTGAATCCGGCTGTCGGGTGAATGATCGTCGCTGCGAGCTTCAGAGCATCATCTGCCCGGTCCTCCGAAGAAGTCGTTGTTCTCTGGATGCAGGTTGCGACTTCGAATATCTTTTGGGGATAGTCGACATGGGTGTTGTGAGAAAGGAATTCTAGGAGGCTCGGCAAAAGCCAGTTCCTCAGTGTCGTGTGAGTCGACATTTTCGGGTTCGCTAGTTGCACCAGGCTCGGGTCATGGACCATTGGTTTTTCTGCGACGATTTCCGTTGAGGTCAGGGCATATGTGACAACCTCCTGAAAGCCTAGTCCGATCATTATTTCTCCGAGGGTTTCTCTCTGTTCAGTTTGCGGGGACAGCGCTCCTATTGTTGGAATCTTAGGCCACTCTGGAGTGAAGCTGTTGATGTCTAGGGAGACGGCAATGTCCTCGACTATGTCTATCGGATGCATTATGTCGATCCGATAGCAGGGAACCTCTAGTTCTAGTGTTTTACTGGTTGAGCGTATGACTCCGTATCCTGCTTTCTTGGCGCACTTGACGGCTCGACTCGGGCCGAGTTCGATTCCAAGTATTTTGCTTGCATACGGCAATTGGAGGGTCCGCTTGTCAGGGGTCAGGTCAGGCGTTGTAACAGTTTTCTGTGGACCGTACTGGTAGTTTTCGATGCAGCTGTGAATCCTACCGTTTCGTTCGTACAGTGCTGATACGACAATCTTCAGTGTATTGTGTACTGTCTCCCAGTTCGTTCCCGTGACCTCAATTAGTATGTTGCGGGTCTCGGTTGTTATCTTGCCAAGATCATTGGAGTTGATGACGGGAGGGAGGGAGAGGATTTTTCCCTCGTCATCGTGGAGTATCGGCCATTCCTTGAATGACGAGATTATCGGTCCATAGACGAGTCCCTTGGGGTGTGAGGATACTATTTCTTTCAGGCGCATCTTCCTGTCGCCTCCTAGTGGGACGAATGACGTTGCGCTTGGATTCGTTACGGTGTAGTGAAGAGGTGACTTGATGAGGTCGGCATCGTAGTATCCGATCGACGATCGTTTTCTTTTTCGGCCGTAGGTGAGGTCCAGTTTCTCTTGCAGGCTGATCCAGCTTGTTATGCTTTCATCTGTTGGTGTTAGTTGTTTCACGATGGCGCAAGCAATGTAGGGACGAATTGCTTTGAGTCTCTTGTCAATGATCACCTTTAGTCTAGATTTTGCTGTCACGCGAACAGGTTTGACTTGACCGATTCCCAGCTGACTTCTGAGTGCTCTGCAGATTCCTTCGACTGACCAAATGTCTGGACGATTGCTATCCTTGATTTCTATGCTCACTCTATCGGCTTCAATGGATTCGACATCTCCTTTTACGAATGCTAGTAGATCGTTCAGCTTATCCTTGTCAGGTAGTATGTTCTTGCCGATGAGTCCTTCAAAGTCTGAGAATGAGAACCGGACGTTGGGCATGGGGTTACTTCACGGGTTGTTTTCGTATCCAGTCTAGGTCAGGTGTGAAGAGTTGTCGTATGTCCTGTATTCCTCGGTGCATCATGTACAGTCGGTCGATGCCTAGACCCCATGCTAACACTGGAGATTTGATGCCGAGCGGTAGGGTTACTTCGGGCCTGAAGATTCCGCTTCCACCGAACTCCATCCATCCATAGTTTTCCTTGTACGCCTGCAATTCGACGCTTGGTTCTGTGAAGGGAAAATAGTCTGGTTTGAATCGTACGCGGTCGGCGCCCGCGACCTCTTTCGCAAACATTTCTAGGATTCCTAGAAGGTTCCTAAGGTTCAGTCCTTCGCCTACGACTATTCCTTCTGCTTGGTTGAACTCGGTGAGGTGTGTTCTGTCGAGAAATTCTGGGCGGAAGCATCGCGCAATTGCGAAGTATTTTCCAGGGATCTGGAGCTTCGGGGACAATAGTGTCCTGACGCTTAATGCTGTCCCGTGGCTTCGAAGGATTAGTTTCGAGGCCTCGTCTTCGGAATACTTGTAGCGCCATCCGGTAGAACCGGTTTTCCAGCCGTTTTCATGAGTTTTTTTCACGTTCTCAAGAATATGCTTTAGGGGCTCAAGGCTTTGCCTTGAGGGCTCTTTGAGATAGTAGAGGTCGTGTATTTCTCTCGCGGGATGGTCTTGGGGCATGTAGAGACAGTCGCAGTTTATGAATGCAGTTTCGACAGTTGGACCGGTTACCTCGACGAATCCTAGGGCTACGAGTTTACGTTTCAGATTTCGAAGGAAGCGTAGGTACGGGTGGTATTTGCCAGGCCAGACTGGTGGGACTGGCGAGGAAACGTTGTAGGTTCGCAGGTTTGCGTTTCGCCACTCCCCGGTGAGAATCAGCTCACTCGTCAAAGGGCCGATTGCTTCGGTCATGGCTATATCGGTCTCGGTGGATTTTCCTTGTTCTGTGAGCGTGATGATCCGGCTGGTTTCAATCTCTGATTTTAGGGCGTTTCGTTTGAGGAGTCTGTCAGCCGATTGTTTCATGTTGTCAGGAAGGTTTTCGAGCAATACTCTCTCCCTGGTCGCCCTCTTGAGTAGTTGTTCATCGTCATCTGGGGCTGGTTCGACTGATATCGCGATCTGGATTTCTGGTCCTGATCTCTCTATTTTGCCCCACTTATTTCGGCTTATCCAGCCCGCTGCGATTGGTCCGTAGTTTTGGTCCAATCCAGCCTTGCGTAGAGCATCATTGAGTGTCATGCGCCCTCCCGACTTCATGATCTCCGAAACTATCCTTCTCTCAGGCGTGCCTTGCGAGGCGAATGACTCGCCTTCGTCTGTGAGTTTGAGCCGGGTTTTCTTCGTTACAACTTCCATGACAAGTTGGTTTTCGGATAATCCGAGGATTGCCCGGGCTACTGCCGAGTCTGCAAGACCGGTTTTCCTTGCCAAGTCATCTTGGCTCAGTGTTCCACCGGCTTCCTTGAGTGACTTTAGAACTCTAAGCTCGTTTTGGGAAAGTCCGGCCAATTAGACACGCCGTTTGGGAAGGCTAGTTTTGAGGCGAACTATATTTGATTTGAAAAATTAGTGTTCATCTGGCCGATTCAATAGAGGGGCACAGGGCAGGCAATAATAGTGCTTGGGGTTGATGCCTCGAAACTAGTTAAGATGGCTTAGCCAATATTTCGGAACCCTGCGTGAATAGACAACTTCCTTCGCTCCAAGGAACTCTGATAGTTGTTCCACTTCGTCCCGTATTTCCTTTGCAATATTCTTGTCCTTGGGGGGATCTGGCTCTGCATGCACAGCGTTGATGACTAGTTTCCCATTTTTCCTGTCCATCAACGGATCTATTCGACCGATCATCCTATCACCGGAGAGAATAGGCATGACATAGTACCCGTACTTTCGCTTATGCGAGGGCGTGTATATTTCAGTCGTGTAATCGAAATTGAAGAAGAGTCTTGTTCTGGTCCGGTCGGAGATCAAGTTATCAAACGGAGAGAGCAACGATACTCTGGGCAGCCACTCTCCAGATTGTAACTCTTCGAGTAATTCAATGTCGTCCGAATGAATGTAACGTTCACCCTTCCCAACGGGTTCATCTGTAAGATCAACTGGAATGATCTTTTCGTCCGCTACTAACTGTTTCAGAGTAGCTTTCAGGATAGATTTCAGGTTTGGATATCGGCTACGGAGAAATTGCCAGCTTATCTCAGATGAATTAGCGACCCCAAGGGTGCGAAGTGATCTCTGAACCGCAATGTATTCGACTTGTTCCGCTGAAAGTTCCTTCTTTGAAACCCAGGATGGCAGGAATTTCTCTGGGAGATCGTATAATTTTTGTTTTCCTTGACGACCGACGACCATTACTTCTCCCTTTAGGAAAAGATGGAATAGCATACGCGAGACGTTGCCCTCGGAGCCCCAGCCAAGACTACGTTTAGCCCGGGTCTTGTCTTCGAATTGGCGGGACATTAGAGGTCCTTTCAACCTGAGCTCGTTCAAGACGTGATCTCGCACCTTCATGTTCGCATTGAGCCATCTGTCGACCCTCTCTCGCCAAACGGATCCCTGACTGAATAAGCTGTCAGGGTATCTTCGCATTAGAGAATAGTAGAGAGGATAGTCTTCCATCAGGACGATCGATGCTTCATGGGCCCAGTACTCGAAGAGTTTTCTGTCACGCCACAATAGATTGTCTAGGTTAGACCTGTTGAAGTTTCCCAGTCTACTCCAGAGGACGATTAGATGACTAGGAGCAACAGTACTGATAGGATCAAGCTGGACATAACCCAAACTCCGTGCTACTTCTAGAATTTTGGCGGCGTTAGGCTTGCTTGGCTGCTTGCCCGCAAGATGCTGCTTGGCAACGGCGAGACGTCTGGCGTCCTTCAGAGTAGTTGTAATTCTCTCGGGCACGAAAGAGAGTTTCTAGAGCTGTTTCATAAGGGATTCTGGTGTCTGTTGAGCAGGGATCAACCAAGTTGCCGTCGGCGCTCCTTCTCCTGTGTTTTCTGTTTCTCCTAGTTAGCCCATGTCATGCGACAGTTGGAGTCCGAGCCGCTAAGGATTCTTGGCTTCGGCCGAGAATTGACCAAGCGTGTTCTTTCCTGCTGTCGCTATACAATTCCACAATCGGCCTGGTCAAGGAAAGACCCTTCTATAATACGTACCATATTGCGAGTGATAACATTCTTGCAGAACACGCTCTGGACCGCTGTCGACAATCTTCGGCTAGGTCCATCTCACAAAATATCACTACGACAATCATGCATTGTTGTGGAACTGGATATGATGGAATGCATGAAGCCACTTTCGGTGCACGGATACGTCTGCCAATACACGACGCGTTCCAGAGAAACAATTCTACCGACCTACTTGTCCAACTAGGTTCCGGCTACCAGATTGTTACCGAGATGCATAACGCTACTACGATCACGCCAGTTTGCAGTTATGGGGATGTAGCGGCCTACACCGTCCTTGAGCTGGTTCTAGAGAACAATCAGTCGCTTGCCCAAGACAGGATGAACTGTCTGAACAACATGTATGACGGCATGGGAATCGCGGACAACGCGTACAGGCTTCAGGCTCAGCAATAACAGACCTTCAAGAATGCTCTCTACCTTCTAGCTCTGGCGAAGATGAATCAGTTTCCACCGGGAAGCTTGGTTGAGAACATACTGCGGATGCAGGGAGTAGATGGAGGATTTCATACGGGTTACGATCATTATGGGACCTACAATGGAACCATGGAAAACGCGGAGACAACTTCGACTGTAATTCTGGCTTTCACACGGATACAACCTTGGCCGTTTGCATGGCTTGTCGTCGTCGGATTAATCACTTGGTTGGCCATAGCAGCAATACTGGTTGTCACGATTGTAATTCGAGATTCGAGACGAAAGAAGGCTCTTACAAATCCGGAGCAGGAAGTAGGTAAAAAAACACCGTACTTGATTTGAAACTGCCGGAAGTCGAGGTGGTTGTAAATTGGCGAGATCGAACGTGTTGCTAGAGGAACTTGTTGCGTATGCCCAGCGATTCGTCGGTCATGGAGATTGATCTTCTCCCGTCACTTTCAAGCCCAGTGAGAGCTCTGATGGCGTCTACGTTTTCGGGGACAACTACGCTCTCGTTGTGTACTTGGTATACCATGTTTGCTTCGCCATTGGTGACGTTTAGGATGTCTTCCCAATAGGCAACTTCCCACATATCTGCCCTTGGTCTTTGGAGGTCCCTCATGATCTCTGTGACGGCGTTCATGCTGTCGACTCCATCGGTTGTCTTGACAGGAGCGAGTCTGGGTGTACTCCTTAGTACTTTCAGGACGTCATTTCGTTCTGGCTTTCCCCTCAATTGAACCATGGCGAAGTGTAAGTGTCCCAGGTTGAACGGGCCCCGGGCTGCCATGGTTGTAATGTTAAGGCTGGGCAGCACCTTCTGGGCGTCTGGACCTTGGTGGGAGGGTATGTGGGCTTCTGGAACGACGGTGTTGATGAGGCCGGTCTTGTGGCTCTCCCATGGGTCTGTGCCTCTTCTGAAGAGCACGACTCGGGCCTTTTCGACTCCGAGTGCCTTGTCAAGGCTTCCGATGGTTCTACAGATTCCGGTGGTGTTGCAGCTGACTACTCTCGTGGCTTGTTTGTTCAGGTTTTGTTCGTAGTTGCATTGTGCAACGAAAGAGGAGCCAGTCAGCTCATGTTTTTCGCCGCCTTGGAATATTGATTTGACTCCTGCCTTATCGTATGCGACTTTGTTTTTTGCCCCTAAGCCCGCTGGAGTGCAGTCGACGATAACATCTACCTTCCTCAGTAGGTCGTCCAGGGTACCGGCGACTTCGATGCCGGCCTTTTTCATGTCAGGTAGTTTTTCCGAGAGCGAAGCGTAGATCGTGAATCCTTTGTTCTGGCCTAGCTTTACTCGATAGTCGCTTGCGATGTCGGCGACTCCGACGAGTTTCATGTCCGTCTGTTTTGAAATAGCTTCGCTGACCCGTTTTCCTATTACTCCAAAACCGTTTACCGCTACTCTGGCTACTGTCCTTGGCATCTGCCTGTTACTCTCTTGAGACGAAGGAGGATAGAGTATCTTTTAGCTGTGACGTGTACAGTCGACCTGTTCAGGAGACGGGCTTTAATACTAGGGTTCGGTTATCCTATCTTGGTAAGATTTACCGATCACACGTATCAGAAGAAGAGAATTGAAGAAAGAAGGTCGACGAGTTATGGAGGTTAAATTTTCATGGTTGAAACATCGCAGTATGCCACTACCACAAAATACATCGTAAAAGCACGTTTTGACGTAGAAGGAGTAGTCGAAAAACCCGACGTAGTCGGTGCCGTTTTCGGCCAGACAGAAGGCCTCTTCGGACCCGATCTAGATCTAAGAGAGCTACAAAAATCAGGCCGGATTGGTAGAATCGAGATCAATCTTGATTCTAAGCGCGACAAGACTTCCGGAGCCATAGTCATTCCGTCAAGTCTTGACAAGGTCTCTACAGCCATCATCGCCGCTGCAATCGAGAGCGTAGACCGTATCGGGCCTTGTGAGGCACGTATAAGTCTCGAAAAGGTCGAAGACGTTAGAGAAGCGAAACGTCAGGTCATCCTCACCAAAGCGAAGGACATTCTCCGGAAATGGGTCGTAGAATCGTCCCCCAGCACCGAAGAGGTCGTGAAAGAGGTTGCGACTTCCCTACGGGGCGCCGACCTGATCACCTACGGTCCAGAGCAACTGCCAGCTGGTCCCGAAGTTGAAAGCCCGGCTATCATCTTGGTTGAAGGCAGAGCCGATGTCATCCTTTTGATGAAAGTCGGCATCAAGAACGTTGTAGCATTGAACGGGACCAAAGTACCGGATTCGATCATCAAACTGACAAAAGATAGGGAGGTTACCGCTTTCCTCGATGGTGACAGAGCCGGAGACCTGATTCTGAAGGAGTTGAACCAGGTTGCTGAGATAGACTATGTCGCCAGAGCTCCATTTGGTAGGGAGGTTGAAGAGTTGACGCCGAAGGAGATTATGCGTGCCTTGCGTGAACGAGTTCCAGTCAATCTTGCAAAACCAATAGAGAAGCCACAGTTTCCTCGCCTGGAAAGGCCTGAGAGGTCTGAGCGGGGATACGGTGAGCGTTCCTACACGGAACGAGCCTACGGCGGCCAGCCAGAACAGGTTGTCCGTGCTCCTTCTCCACCGACAATCGAGAAGCCAAACCTTCCACCCGTGATTTTCGACACTGCGAAGGATCTGCGTGGAACATTGGAGGCTGTAGTCTTCGACGAGACGGGTAAAGAATTGTCGAAGATGCCGGTTAGCGAGCTAGCTGAAAAGATAGGTAGCTTGGAAAATGCTCATCTCGTGCTCTTCGACGGAGTCGTTACCCAACGACTGCTCGATCTAGCCGCGGGAAAGAACGTCAAATTCGTGATAGGAGACAGGATTTCAGAGGGAGCAAAGAAACCGATGAATGTACAGGTAATGACGTTATCCGACTTGAGTTCCGGCCCCGACTGACAGAGACTGCTGACGACTCTCACCCGCCAATAATTTCTCCTCACTAACGCCTAGAACTTCCAAGATTCTAGCAGCCGCTGGGACTATCTGATTATGGATGTAGTATTCGTGGTCCACTTGCTCGAGCGACACTTTGTAGTACGGTTCTGCCTTCTGGAATAACTTCCCCGGTCTTTTCACGATTACAAAACCGACCTTGTCCCCCACGGAAGGGGGCCAGCCTTCCTTGATCATTTTCTTTGCCACTTCTACGTGCGGAGCGTTGACCTCGTACTTGTTGACAGGTTTTGTCAGCGTCTTCCAGATCACGTAGGAGGATAATGGAACGTCCGTGTGTCTCAAGTTTCTTGTGAGTTTTGTCACGTAGTCAACTGCTCGTTGCGTATCAGCGTCTTCTAGCACAAATCGAAGGACATTGTTCTGTACTTCTTTCGACAAGGTCGACCAGTCCCCACGAATCGCTTCCAGCCCTACAACATCTATCTGGTCATCTTCCCTGAGGCCAGCATATTTTTTCATGGCTTCAGTAAACAATATTCTCTTGTAGGTTTCTGAGAGACTGATTTCGAGTCCCAACTTCTCGCGAATTGTATCTAGGAACTTCTCGACTCGTGGCTTGTCGTAGGTGACGAATAGACTGTCGGTGTCGCTGTAGAAGACTTTGAGACCGTGCTCTTTCGCAATGCTGATCGCCTTGAGTATAGTGTCCCTCCCTAGTGCGGCAGCGGATTCCGCAACTTCCTTCGAATACCATCTTGCCCCCGACCAACCTGCATAGCCATACATGGCATTAGTGGTAATCTTGATCGCTCTATCCCGAGCTCGAAGCATCCGATATCTTGCACTATCATGGCTCGTTGACTTGAGCTCAGTCTTGGTCGTCTTTCGAGCTTCCAGGAGCTTCTTCATAGCGATCGTGTAGAATCCTTCAGGTTTTGATCTGAACCTGTGGCCTACCTCGGGTACAACGAACGCGTCCTTGTCTCGTGTATCTGTTTCCAGTGTGTCTGGAGAAATGTTGTATTTTGCCATAAGGCTGGGATACATTGATGAGAAGTCCAGGGCTGCTACGTTTTCGTAGAGTCCTGCCGTGGGTTGTGTTACTATCGCTCCTCTGTAGGAACCCGCAAATTGTTCTACTCTGGAGGGAATCAGTTGGCCCTGCGCATGCGCTTCGATCATGAGGTAGCTGTCAACTCTGAAACCGACAGCGGCCGCGATCGCCTGATCCGGTGGCAACCCAGACAAAGCAGAGACTTGCGTAACGTAGTCGACGGCTTCACGTGCAATTGCCAGAATTGTATCGGCTTCGTGCTTCAACTGGTCAATCAGTATTTTTCGACCCTTGGGCGTGGACCAGTGGTGATGGAATTCTGTTTCTTCTATCTGAGTCTCCGGTGCTCTTACGCCGAAGTATTTTGCTAGATTCTGGAGCGTCTTGTTCTTGATGTCGTCCAAGTATCCGACGAAGTCCATGAGATCGATGTTGGCTCGGCCCGTTAGCGAGACGTGTCCATAGAGACTCTGATGGGGAGTCGACTCCTGTCGTCCCACTTTTAGATCGACTCCGGCTTCTTCTGCCCTCTTCACCAGATAGGGCCAATGGGCGGTATTTCCTCCGAAGCTGAGGACAACGTCCGGGTTAGCTTTCGTAAGTTCGGTTGTGAATTGTTCAAGGAGTTCTCTGTCAGAACGATCACTTGATTCTATGAGACCTGACTTGCCTTCGCTGGTCGTCCAGGCAATGGCTTGGACGGGATCGCGTCGCGGACTTGGCAGGCCAGCCCTGCTCGAAACAAGCAACGCAAAGGCAAATAGAACTAGTTTCGGAGACTCTTCAGTTGAGGCAGGTACTGGAGGCTCATTCGTGATGACTACAATGTCTGCGGAGTATTGTTGGATGTCTTCAACTGGCTTGTCCGCTTCTACTTCGTACCATCTGCCTGGTTTGATCCCGTATTCGTTCACATACTTGGTAGCTTGTCGAAGATCAGCCTCGAAGCTAGCGGCCGCTCCGAGCTTCTTGACCGTAATCTTGGCAGCCTTCTCAACAGAGAAGGGGTCGTTACAGTAGACCTTCAGGACCGAGACTTCGTCGGAAAGTAGTTTTTTCGTCTCTACTTTCGCATGGTCTATTGTAGGATGAGGCTTGTCGCTTTCGTGTTGAATCCTAAGCTGGTCCGCGTCTTGACTTAGTCCTGGTTGGAGGTAGAAGTAGGGTTGAAAGTGCGGGTCTATGATCAGGACGCGTTTTCCTTGCCTGTCTAGGCCCCACATCCAGATGGAAGATTTTCCATTGTAGATCTGCTGGTTGAGATCTAGCAGCCAGAAGGTCTGTTTCAATTTTCTACTGGTGATTGGAGCGTCTAAGAGTTTAAACTCGCGTTTAATGCGCAGGTTTTGGTAATACGTTGTTTTTTCAATTACCGAATCAGAGGCCTGAGGCTCCCATGGTTACTTGCTTAGAGTGAGGATGGTCGATAAACAGTTGTTTACATCAAGCCGTACTCAAAACGATAATTTCGATGCCAGCTTCACACGTCGCGTCTTCACGCAGTTTCGGAGAAACAAGGGAAGCGCGCGTGTGAACGAGTTTAAAATCGCCTTTCATGTGTTAATTCCTTTGGTTCCTACTTGGTAGCCGTCGAGGACGCAATCATCAATGCGAGTTTAGTGCTACTCGGCTTTTCAATGGCAGTTGGTTGGGACCGATCTCGAAAGAGATATGAAGACGACGAAAATCGTTATCGAATTTTCGAGCTTATACGTATTGAGACAGGAAACAATGCCACCACTTGTGAGCAAGTCGTAACTGCGAACTCTACTGGAACTTTGCAAGGAGTTGTTACAATTCCCCGCTACATGATATTGGTTGGGACACTGTAGTTTCGAATTGGCCTCTGCTTAAGCTGAATTCAGACGAGACAAGAGCTGAACAACATATACCGTGGTGCATCCTCCGTCAATGAAGCAATCAGAGCACGGGACACATATTCCATTACCGCAGTAGCGATGTCGAAGTATGCTCAAAGTTTAGCTGGTCTTAATGCCTTGCTTCTGACGACAATCCAACAATTCCTATCAACTCATAAGCGGCTGGAACTGTTGCTTGATGCGCGCCTAAACAAAGTTGGACTGCTCGATAGGCTAAAAGCAAAGCTCGAAAAAAAAGATGTTAAGACAATGACTATGACAGCCAAGAACCAAAAAGCGAGAAAATGGATCAAAGTCGGAATCATATTTTACGCAGTTCCGCTCGTCCTTCTCGCAATCTTCGCTGACATGACTGGCAGTAGCCAAGCAAACATAACCAACACTTTTGCCACGATAAGTGGCGTCCTACTTGCACTATATTCCATAGTGGAGGAGAAGAAGCAATTGCCGGTGATGGTAGGTCTCTTACTCTCAATTCTTGTTTCGCTGATGTCAAGCATTGCCTCATCGGATTCCCATGGATTTTCAACAATAGCGGGCATTCAGCAAGTGGTAAGTCTGAGCAAAGGACTGTTTGTCGCTGGCGCGTTCGTCTTCCTCATCACAACTAGCTACTTTGCATCATCAATTGCCATGGAAAAGTTCATGTTGAAAAAAGAAGCTCAGGCCGCAACTGGCGCGGCCTTAACGACTTGAATCTCTGTCCCACATTCCTTGCAGTGGATCGCTCCGAATGGATTGAACGTGGGCACTTTCGACATTCAATGTCGGTGTTAGCAGGCCTTTCAAAAACAGTGGGAGTCGGTGAAAGATCGGAAGCAGGCGGCTTGGACGCCGCAGGCTTGACCATAGATCCTGCTTCCTTATCCTTGGGTGCTGTCGGGTTGGCTGGCTTCTTGAGAGCTTCCACGCCCTTGTCAGTGATGGAGTAAGCGTACTTGGCTCCAACTTTCTTGCTTGTGACAAAGTGCAACGAATGAAGCCGTTCCATCGCGTTCCTGACGGGTGCGCGTGCGGCGTCCTTGTGTGTCTTGTCGAATCCAAGCTTTTTAGCAATATCCATCGAGTGAACGTCCTTACCGACAAGATCGTGTAGCGCTTTGAGAAGGGAGCGCTGTTCGTCTGTCATGTCTGTCTTTGAAACTGTCTTGGGAATCTTGTGACCCGTTTCCTCAGCGGCTTGTTGAACATCAACTGTCTCCTTGAGCTTGGGTGGATTACTGACAGTGGAATGAATTGTTGGTTGACCGTTGCCGTCCTTGCTAAGCTTGTGCATGACTTTGAGCTTCGCTGGTTTCGTTTTCATACTGATAATCACCTCCCTATTCTTCGTGAAACAATGCGATGTAGACCTAGTCAGCCGTGGAAGCCACGAGACGTTTGGACCAAACTTCGAACTGGGTTAGTGCCCGCTTCGCACGCCGTTTCGAGACCGTTGCAGGCGTAAGCCGTAGCACTTGGACGCGAATACCGTTCTCAACTTGTGACGATATAGCGCGTTCGATGGTGGTTGCAATGTCTTCGAGGTCGTAGTCAGCAGGAGTGACTTGCTTCCACTTAGTAGATAGGACGCCACTCTTATTCTTGGGCCAGATTGAACAGAATGCGGAGACTTTCCGGGTACTCTGTAAAACATCCGACCAACGATTCTACTGTCCGAGAATGATTCCTGATGGGATTTTCCCATATAATGCACTTTTCCGCTTCTCTCTCTGGAAGTCTTTGCTCAATGTATGTTGTGCCATCACGCTGTCGTTTCCTAATTGCAACTGTCTCGTGAGGCGGAATCGGAGTGACAAGCGCAACGCAGGCTAAGTTCTTGTAGGTTCCAATTTTTACTGGTACATCGTAATTCTCGACCAAGTCCTTGACGTCATCGGGCGTAGAAAAGGTGTCGTACATGACAAGAGCAGAAGCACCCGAGTTTGAGAGTTGATCCTTCATCTTGCTGTCAATTTTCTCAATCACTCTATCCTTTTTCGATTTCGGGGTTGACGTAGCTAACGCGAAATGTCCTCTGTATTTTTCGGGGATCAAGTGAGCTTGGGCTTCGGGTGCAACATAGTACTGAAGTCGCTCTGGTTCGTTCACCTCGACCATTTGGTTGGTTTGAATCGCCCGTCTTACTGCATCGGCTGTTTTCGACCTAAACCATTCAACAACATCACCCTTGTAGCGTTGCGGGCTGAATAGGCCCCCAGCAACCAAACCCGGTTGAAATGGATACACCGCGTCAAGGATTTGCATTGCGATAGCATCCTGTTCGGGCTGATTCAATGAACTAACTTCGAGATCCACGCTCCTCCCGGCATTATCGAACCTCAGGTCAGGAGTCGCACTGGATTGTTGTTTGACAAAAATGCATGAAAATTTCGAAAGTCGAAGTCTGAGAGCCATTTCAAGTTCAAACCAAGCATGGGAAAATTGTTCCGGTACTCCCAATCGAGCAAGGGCGTTTTCGTGTCCCGGAATCTTGATCATTTCCTCAAGTTTTCGAGCAAAGTGAGTAAACCACACATAATTGAACTCGTAGGCGACGTGGAACTTGTTTCTAAGCGGATGCGGTCTTGAGGGGGATGCAACCCAATGCGGTTCAAGAATTGTACGAATCCTCGTGAGCGCTTTCAGGCCACCAGTGCCGATAGGAGATGGTGGACGATTAGCTCTGGTTTGGAAGTTTTCGATAAAATCCCAATCTTTCTTGCCGGCTTCGTTGGATTGCAAAGCTCTTTTAATATAAAAAAAGGGGGATGAAGGCACTTTAATCTTGCGCCTTCTTCTTCCTTAGGACGTGAAGGTTGCTGCAGGTGCTTTGGAAGTCTTTGTACCCGTCAGCAGGCGCTTGGTCGTAGTCATCGTTTTTCGACGACCGACTTAACATAAACAGGCAGCGGAGATCTTCATGATCGCACATTGCGCTCATGAAGAAATTCTGACGTCTCCTGAACGTATGCTTATATTCGCGTTTGAAACCCAGCCGAGCCGTTAAGGTCGCTAGTTAATGGCGGAGAAGGTCAAGGCAGCGGCACCTGCGGACAGGTGGGGTATCGCCCACATCTACTCTTCATTCAACAACACAATGGTCCACATCACCGATCTTAGTGGTGCCGAGACAATCTCACGCAGTGCTGGCGGTCAACACGTGAAAGCTGACCGGTTACAGGGTACTCCATACGCGGCTATGCAGGCAGCTTCAGCCGCCGCGAAGACCGCGAAGGACAAGGGAATCACTTCACTCCATATCCGTGTACGCGCGCCGGGAGGTCACGGTGCGAGGACTCCGGGTCCCGGTGCACAGGCCGCGATTAGAATGCTGGCTCGGCAGGGTTTCAGAATTGGTCGGATTGAGGATGTTACTCCTGTTCCGCATGATGGTACGCGTCGTCCTGGTGGTCGTCGTGGTAGACGTGTCTAGTTAACGAGGTCGTTCTCTTACGTCCTATGCGTCAGGGATTACTCGCATAGTTGACAAACACGAACGATGGCGAGGCAGCGAATGTCTCAACCTCATACCCTCTGAGAATGTAACCAGCCCGAAAGTCAGGCAGCTTCTCACGAGCGACATGGGCCACCGGTACACTGCTACTGATCATTTCTACAAGGGCTCCAAGTACATGGACGAGCTAGAAACCTACGCGGAGAAACTTGCCTGTCAAGTCTTCGGGTCAGACTGGGCCAGTTTACGCCCATTGTCTGGACACGTGGCCGACATGATAGCTGTCTCTACACTTGCGGGGCCCGGAAAGTCAATTCTCACTGTCGATCCTCGGAACGGAGGCTATCCAGGAATCAGCGATCAAGGCGGATACACGGGCTTCGTCGACGTGCGAAACCTCTACTTCCCCTACGATGAGGAAAGAATGAACATCAAGGTCGAAGAGTCCCGGACTCTGATCGAGAAGGAGAAGCCTTCTCTCGTCATTTTCGGCCAGTCCTTCTTTCTCTTCCCACACCCCGTGAAAGATCTCGTTGAGACATGCACCGCGTCCGGCGCGAGTATCGCTTACGACGGGTCCCATGTGCTGGGCTTGATTGCAGGTGGATTGTTCCAGAAACCTCTCGATGAAGGTGCAGGACTACTTCATGGCTCTACTCACAAGAGCCTCTTTGGACCTCAGGGTGGGATCATGCTAGGCAGCAAGAGCACTGAGGACGTGAAGCAGAAACAGTTTCCGGGACTGGTAGACAATGCCCATTGGAATAGAATTGCGGCACTAGCATATGCCCTGGACGAAGCTCGTAGAAAGGGCCCGGCCTACGCGAAACAGGTCATAGCGAACGCAAAAGCGCTAGCACGCTCTCTCCACGAAGGAGGAGTCCCCGTCAAGTGTGCAGAATACGGTTTCACGGAGTCGCATCAGGTCTTCTTGGATATTACAGGCGAATCAGAGATCAACAAGTTCACCAGTCTACTCGAAGAAGCGAACATCATTGTCGACATTGGAATCCGGCTCGGAACCTGCGAAGCGACTAGGCGCGGGATGAAGACTGGTGACATGGAAGAGATCGCGGAACTGATAACCAGGGTCTACAAGGGGGAGGATCCAACGAAGATCAGGCCCTCCGCAATGAGGATTCGTAAGGGATTCAGATCGCTAGCCTACACATAGTCGCTATAAGCGAGAGCGGCCTCGAGTCGTCGTTTAACGCTAAAATGACACACACGCTGGGCAGCTTGAATAGCGGGGAACTCTGGCCGTTGGGTGAAGCTCGTTCTAACGCCTTGCGAGACAAATCAGGGGCTGTTGCGCAAATGGGTGCCAAAGATACAGTCGGGTCCGGGACCGGAGGTTCTGGGATTCTATCCGTCGTTATCGTCTACCAAGTCCAGTTAGCGCCGACTCCAATTCTAGTCCAATGTGGGTGGTTTCTTCAAAGGGGACCTTGCGCATCGCTGGTAAGATCGCTGGCATCTTCGGACTGAATAAGGCCATGCTCTAAGCGACTAACTGCGTTTTTTTCAGGGTTGTTTCACTTGGTTCGTTCGTAGGAACACGGGTCACAATCGGAATCTTCAGCAATCGCGTTCGCAGCTTTGACGCTGTCCAAGGTCCTCAGACGATCACTTGCAATGAGTGGCGGGCAAAGAATCCGGCAAGCGTCTGAGCCGTGCCCTCCGGATCGGCAATGGGAAATGCATGTGTTACTCCGTGAAGCGAGATGGTTTCTGCCTGTGGGAACCACTTGCTCATTTCTTGGCCTAACTCTTTCGCGTACGGGGCGTAGACGGTCTCAGCTAGAGGACGGCCGAGAAACAGCATGGGTTGTTTGATACGATTGGCGTCTTCAACTGTGAGACTCCACTCTTGCATTGCTGGGAGCTCTATCCTGAAAAAAGTATCTGCGTCTGCGACTGCGAGGTCGAACGCGCCAGGTAAGGCCTTGTCCAGCATAGTGCGAAAATCAGGCCCAGCCACTTGCTTCATGAAAACTTCTATTGCTCCCGCTCTCTCTCCTTTCTGGAACAGCTGAACTACAGGAGCAATCGCTTGAGAGAATTGTTGTCTAACGCGGGAAGCCGATGCAACACCTGTTGGCAATACCGGTTCTAGAAGAGAAAGAGAGCGAACATATCCAGGACTGTCCACTGCTAGTTGCATCGCGATACCTCCTCCGTACGAGTGCCCAACAATATGAGCGCTATCGATACCTAGGTGGTGCATGAGCTTTCGACAGTCCGATGCTTGTTCTCGAATTCTCAACGGCCCCGTCGGATGAGTACTACCGGCGTAGCCTCTTCGGCTATAACTCATCGTTCGATACTGCTCCGTTAGCGTGAGCTCTTCTCGGACAAGGGAAAGATAGTCAGCTAGGATCGAACCGTGGATAAGGACCACGGGCTCCCCGGATCCCTCGACCGCATATTCCAGCTCCAAAGTGTCAAGGCTTGCCCGTAACAAGTCCTGAGTTCCTGCATCTTCATGATGCGTATGAACATATAACGTCTGCTCGCTCAAGGCAGTGGGAGGCCCTGTTATAGAGTTCTTCTGACAATCTAGGCTCTGAGAGTTGCGCGAAGCGAGATTACGAGTTGCCCGTCAGTCTCGATCGCGTCCAGCAGGTGCGTGTAGGTCGGAATCGGGTTATGACTCCGAAAGAGGTATGAGAAGTGAATCCCATTCACTTCCTTTTGGAGTCCAGCATAGGCGCGGGCTATCGCCTCTACTCCTCCTCCCAAAGGATTCCGCGAGACGGTCTCCTTCGCCTTCTCAGGGATTGGGATGCCAAACCTTCGGCCTACAAACAATAGGTTGTTCAGTCCGCGGGGAATGGATAGCTGAACGAAGATCGGGACCTTGAGGCCACGGGCGCGAAGGGCGTCGATGTATTCGAGAACGAAATAGTCGTCAAAGGCCGAATTGGTGATGAGATAATCGGCTCCCGCGTCCACCTTACTCTGCGTTCGAGAAATTTCTTGTTCCCTGTCCAGCGCGTACTGGTTTGTGACGGCCCCGATACATGGTCTCGGGCCGTGGAATACGGATCGAATTTCCCTGATTAGCTCCTCTGCCTTCTTGAAATCATAGGTCCCTACACTGTAATTCGGATAAGGGTCTCCGAACACTACCAGAAAGTTTTCTAGACCTTTCTCGAAGAGCTGGGGGAGAAGTTTGAGATCAGATTTTCGAAAATCTCTACAAGTCAGTGATGGAACGGCTTCAAACCCCGTTTTCTTGACGATGGTAGCGGAGGCCAGGCTCCTCGTCTGGGGAGTAACTCGAAATTCTGCAGGGTAGCTTGGATCATTCTCTCCGTTTCTCAGAGCGGGAATCGTTATCGCGTCTACTCGCCCTTCCAAGAGCGGTAGATGTGCCGGGACGACACGGTCCGGAATCACCTCAGCCGTGACGACTGGATGGTGTTTCGCTCTCTCCGAGAGTTTCATGCATACTCCTCTCTTGCGAGTCGCGCTCCCTCGACAATGCTCAGGAGTTTGGCGTAGGTTACGTCCCACGTTCTTGTCCTTAGTCCGCAGTCTGGGTTGACCCAGATCTTGCTGGGGTCGCCGACGATCCTCGTTGAGTAGAGAAGTCGATCTCTTACTAGCTCAGGCGATTCGAAGATGTTTTTTTGGACGACTCTTCCGGACTCTTGTGGCACGGTCCCTGAAAAGTCGTGGACGTGGACAACTCCTACGCCGAACTCGCCCTTGTATCCCTTCTCGACGAAATATTCGAGGTCTCTGTAGCCTGGCCTCGACCTCTTGTCCTGTCCTAGAACTGAGCTATCACGGTTAGCAAACTCTAGTGCTAGTTGGCTGCACTTGTTAAGCTTGGGCGCATACTCTGCGAGTACCTTGTATCCGATCTCTGAAGGGTAGCAGGTGTGATCGCTGAACTTGCAGTTGAAGCCTCTAACAGTCTCATTCCAGGCCTCGACGAAGATTTCCATCTCCGCGGGCTCAGGATGAGTCGTGATAGCGGGCTCGTCTATCTGGATCCACTCAGCTCCAGCCTCGATCAGATCTCGGATTTCGGGGCGGAACACTTGTTCGACAAAGTCCAGAAGAAACTCTCGTTTTGCCTCAAGACGGTGGGCTCGGAGGTTCTGGCCACCGGGGTTTTTCGCATAGTATCCTGGGAAGGACCAGTCAACCATTGTGTATGGTCCGGTTATTGGGACCTTCACTGATCTCTTGGCGTTTTTTCGGACGTCGAGGAACTCTTGTACGTATATCGGATGTTTTCTGTGAATCTTCGATTCTGCGACTGCTTTGTTGAAGTATTTGTAGTCAAACGATTGGACATGACCTAGGACTCTCATTCCATCGACGGCGCGGACAACGTGCTCGTACATTTCCACCCGCTGTTGCTCTCCGCCAACTCCTTCATTGTTCAGGCCTGCTTTTTCGAATAGTCTGAGCCCGTAGATGGTTGACAGTTCGAGAATCTGTTTCACTCGGGCTGCCTTGTCAGCGGATTTGATCAGATTCTTTGCTCGGTCATGATAGTCAGCGATGCCAAGTTTCAGGGCCCATTGCTCAGCCTCGGCCAAGTCTTCCGCTGTCAGTGGCTGAGTAAGTCCCTTGGTGCGCCATCGGGGCTTAGCCAGGCTGCCGATTTCCTGGATCGGGAAGAGATTCGTCATCTACGTTTGTTCTCCGAACAGTTTCCGTGCCTCGCCGAGGGATCGTGCCTTGGCGTCAGCGACGTGTCTCGGTACCAGTTTCAGGTCTGCGTTGGGCACGAAGACGACGTCACCGCCGGACACGTGCTTGATGGCTCGCAACGCAGTCTCAGCGATCCATGCTGGGTCCTCTACGTTCGAGTCGCGAGAATCTACAATTCCAAGTGCGATGTTCTTGTCTGTTTCCAGTTTTAGGCTAGAATAATCTGTTTCGAAAACGTCGAAGCCGACAGTCCCGACGTTCAGCTTCAGAAGGCTTGGAAGTATCTTGGACGCGTCTCCAAAATACGTTTGGAGAATTATGCTCGCGGGATCGTCTTGCGTGATCCTTTCTATTGCTGAGAGAGCGAGTTTGAGTTCCCGCTCCCCAGCAAATTTCTCCCTGTACGGTTGATAGACGAGACATGGTTCTCCCAATTGGAAGGAGTCAATTCCCTCCAACCGTAGGCGTTTGATCAGAGCAGCTTCCGCGTTTGCAATGTCGGAGACTAGTTCCGCCTTGCTCTTGTAGTGCTCATTGTCGGAGAGTTCGGAAAGAGTGTAGGGCCCGGGTAGCGTTACCTTCCAGCGCTTCCCTTTTGGCTGGAGGTCCGAGCTGAGGAAGTTTTGAAGTTCAACTTTTCCGAGTGAGACTTTTCCCTCTACGATCGGCTTTCTGTAGAAGGTGTTTGTATCGAACCACCGGGAATAGCCTGTTCCTGACGTAACACCCTCGAATGATCCAACGATCGGTCTGAGTTGGTCCTGCCAGGAGAAAGATCCATCTGAGAACACGTCGAACCCGTATTCGTCCTGAAGCCTAACAATTTCCGCTGTATCTACGTCCAGTTGCTTTTGCGCGTCGCCCCAGGAAATTCTGCCCCGCTCATAGGAGCGAGTTAGTTCAACTAATATCTCGGACCTAGGGTAAAGGCCAGAGAGCTGGGCACCTGGAGACATGTCTGTCTTCGAAATCAGAATATTCTGATTATATAAGTCATCTTGTACCACTATTCCTAAGGGAATACATGCCCAAGGACGCTTCCTATTCCGATAGGAATATGTAACCGGCGCGTACTAGTCTTACCATGCTCCCGTCACTCGACGAGATCCCGAAACAACGGAAACAATTGGGAATAACTCAGACAGAACTTGCACGACTCGCTGGCGTCAGCCAGTCAATCGTTGCCAAGATCGAGTCAGGACACGTGGACCCCTCATACTCGATTTTCAAGAGACTACTTGAGGCATTGGAGAAGGAAGGTCTCCAAACATCAAGACAGGTGGTAGCTGATATCATGAGTCGGCCAGTCGTCTCGATATCCAGGAACCAACTTGTTCGCGAAGCCGTTGATCTGATGAGGAAGCGAGGCTATTCGCAGTTGCCGGTCTTCGACGGAAGCAGATGCGTTGGAAGCATTTCGGAAAAAACTATTCTTGATAGGGCGGCGCGGGGTGAGTCTCTTGACTCCTTGTTGAATGAGAAGGTTCGGGATATCATGGATACTCCGCTTCCAGTAGTCAACGACGACACGCCGACTGATCTTGTCTTGGGACTCTTGCAGGGAAACTATGGCGTCCTGGTCTTGAGGGGCGAGAACATTATCGGAATACTGACAAAGTCAGACATTCTGAAAGTGAAAGCATAGGCTCTCTGAACTCTACGGAATAGAAAACCTCCTCAGAAGGGTTTGAACGTCCACGAGTTTCGTTGGAAACGATGATTTAACGCGAATTAATCATTGTATTTGGAGGGTCATCATTCGAGTATGCCATTCATTGGCTTGATGATTAGACTAAACAAGTTCTCAGTACAGGTTCGAGGGGAATGGAATAGCTATGGTTCCACTTTACGAGCATGATTGTCTCCTGACAGTCGCATGCGGCTGATCAATGATGCGAATCTGGCGTCGGAGCGTAGGTGATCGAATCTTGGCTCGACGTTTGCCCAGACGAGCCAGCTTGACCGTTCATGATAAGCTCGTTCGAGCCAGGCGATGGCCTCGTCCTTGTTTCCCATGCTCATGTATACCAAAGCGATCCAGTAGGATGGGACATACTGTTTCCTCGACCGTTCTAGCAATCGGTCGAGAATCTTCCTTGCCTCGCTCTCCTGGCCCGCGGATGCGTAAGCCTGACCCAGCGTGGCTAGCGAGACAGTGCTTTCGTTTGATAGATTGACTGCTTCCTTCGAATGTTCGATTGCCTCTTTGAACATGCCTTTCTGCATATAGGGCCTACCGAACCACAATCTTGCGGGGACGAATGCCGGATCCGACTCGACAATCTTCCGGTAGTGTTCTATTGCCCGGTCGTACTGTCTGGAGAGGTAGAGGACGTGGCCGATTCCGGTGTTGATCGAGAATGATAAGGGGTCTAGGGACAGTGCTCTTTCCATTTCTCTTAGTGCCTCCTCGAACCTTCCGAAAGATTTTACAAAGTCTGCATAGTACTGGTGGGCCTGAGCGTAGCCGGGGTTCAGTTCGATGGCTTTCTTGAACTCTCCCTCTGCACCTGTCCAGTCCCACTCGTAGTAGAACTTGACCAGGCCTAGGGACGCGTGGGCCTCCGCTAGATGATCGTCTAAGCCTAGAGCCTTCTCTGCGGCGGTCTTAGCTTTGGGGAAGGCCTCTCGCGGAGGAACATACTCTAGCGAGTAGGATGCCAGGATGGAGTAGGCGTCTGCAAGTCCTGTATAGGCAAGCGCAAACTTCGGGTCGTGCTTAATCGCTTTCTCAAAATATTGAACCGCATCCTTCAGACCTTTCTCTGTCCTGGTGGCTAACGAGTGGCGGCCCTTGAGGTAGAGGGAGTAGGCTTCCGGTATTCCAGTCGCCCTCTTCTCCAGCCTTAGAGTCTCAGTATGCAACACGCGAACCTTCAGGGCCTTGGCAATTCTCTTCGCGATGTCGCTCTGGATTGCGAGAGCGTCTTCCAGGTCACGGTCGTACGCTTCTGACCAGAGGGGTTCTTCCGTCGTAACATCGATGAGTTGTGAGGTTATTCGGAGTTTTTTTCCTGCGACGCGAACACTGCCTTCCAATACTGTTCCCACGTTGAGTTCCCGTCCGATCTCTGTGACAGGTTTCGTTAGGCCTTTGTATCTGATCACGGAGGTTCGGGCAATGACGCCGAGATCCCTGATTCTCGAAAGGGTCGAGATCAGTTCTTCGGTCATGCCATCAGAGAAATATTCGTCGCCAGGGCTGGAGCTGATGTTCGCGAATGGCAAAACCGCGAGACGCTTTTTGTCAAGCCTCTCAGGGTGGAGTGTTTCCTTCTCTTGCCAAGGCATAACCATCCTGTACACCTCCACCGGCGCGCTCACGTTCTTGAGTGGCTTGACTCCGAGGTTTACGAATGGCAGGTCGAACTTGTTCTGGACTTGGTCGTAGACTTGTCGGCTGAGGCAGATACCTCCATCCTCGGCGAGAGGTTCGATCCTTGAGGCGACGTTTACGGCATCCCCTGAAATGTCCCCTTGATGCTCCTCCACGTCGCCTAGATGGATGCCTATCCGGAGGTGGATCCGTCGCTCTTCACGAAGGGATATGTTGAGTTCTCTAGTCGCCCTTTGAATATCATATGCGCATCTGACCGCGTCCAGGGCGTTTGGAAATTCGATCAGAAAAGCATCTCCCATGGTCTTGACTTCTCTTCCATCGTGTCGACCGAGAATCGGTCTGATCAGCTTTCTCTCTTCTTCAACTAGAGCAAGGGAAAGCGACTCGTTCCTTTGTCCGAGGGCCGTATAGCCTATTACATCGGTGAACATTATCGCGGCCAGCCTCCGATGGCTCTGAGACGACACTGCTGCGAGTGGTCTCTTGGTGCTTCGATGATAAATCTGTTACCGGAAAATCCTTGGCACGCAGAAAGCCAATGTTAACAAGTCCCAATTGCCGTCATGCTCGTTGACGGAGCTCGCTAGACGACCTCTCCAGATTCTTGATCCTGTTTCTCTAGGGTAATGTTGCTGGTAACATCATCCCTATGCAACAATGGGCAAGCCATCTCATTTGTTCCATGGAGCGGAACATCGTAACCTTGCTCGGAATCGTGATAAAATGCTAACCATCTTCGGTCGTAAGAAGAAGGATGAGAAACCTGGGGAGACCGGTCTACTTGACACCGGATCAAACGAAACCGAGCACGTTGACAGTCCTGTCCAGTCAAACCAGCCCTCACCTCAACCAAATGTTCAACCAGCTAGGGATGTTTCACAGGCTAGGGACACTCCACAAGCCAGAGTCGAGAGACCGACCCCTCCCGTATCAAGATACTCTCCGGCCGAACCGTACATTCCTGAGGAGACGACCTCTCTCAACAAGCTTCTCCAATCGCTAATACATGATCTTCCCTCGTCACCGGGTCAGGGGCAAGGCTCAGAACAGCCGGCTACACCCGACTATGTGCCAATACGTGCGCAGCCGCCTAGCCGAGCGATGGTAATCGATTCTAAGGGGGCAGGTAAAGGATCAATGGACGAGGACGAAGACGACGACGGTTTTGAGACGAAGGGTGTGAGTCCTGTACGTGTCACGAAGCCTGCAGATTTTCGACCCCCCCCACCGAAAATCGAGACTCCTAACGGTCAAAGCGTAAACAAAGACCAGGAATCCGCTGACAAGCCCGGC
Organism: Bathyarchaeia archaeon; assembly: GCA_035656295.1. Classification (GTDB taxonomy): domain Archaea; phylum Thermoproteota; class Bathyarchaeia; order 40CM-2-53-6; family 40CM-2-53-6; genus 40CM-2-53-6. The sequence goes on from DASRSU010000001.1 coordinate 154,581, forward strand.
AAACCTGAGAAGCCTGAGAAAGCCCAAGCTAAGCCATCACCGCCATCACCCCCTAAGAAAGGCGGGTCCCCTGCCCAGGGATTCGACCACATTTTCCAGCTCGCACAGGGCAATCTAGAATCCACTAGTCTCGTGATCCTCAACGGTGCCCCAGGCTCTGGGAAGACATCAGTCTGCTCAGCGTTAACTGAGAATTACATCAAGCTTGGAAATCCATGTCTCTATCTCACATACGATCAATCCCCATCAACACTTCGGGAGTCGATGAAGAAGCTCGGGGGAGATCCAGAACGTCATGAGTCGCAGTTCCGTTTCCTCCTCATCGACGGCTTTTCTTCCCAGAATGATTCCTTCAGCATGGAGCCATACTATGTGGAACAGGCATTCGACCTTGACAGTATCACGGACGTACTCACTCGTAACACCGGGATTTTTTCTGGCGAAAAAGTCAGAGTGTTCTACGACTCGCTCGACAAGCTTGTTGCCAAGGTTCCGCAGAAAGAATTCACCAAGAAGTTCACTGACCTAGCCAACAAGATGCGTGACAATGGTGCAACATTCATCGTCACAGTAGACCTGTCCAAGCTGTCCAAGGATCTCTCTTCGTCACTGGAGGAGATGGCTGATTGCGTGATCGATATTTCACGGGACGGCTCGGAAGGGACACTGAAGGTTCGACGCGTCAACAAGTCCAATTCCAAGATTGATCCTGAAACGTTCCAGATCGAGCCCGGCAAAGGCATAGTCTTCGTCTAGAACCAGGTTCTTAGACGGTTTTTACACTTCAACTAAACAGAATTTCTTGTGGACTGTACTGCGTCGGTTGCTGAAAGCGCTAATAGGGTCGAAAACTGAGCGATAGTTCAGTGACCAAGCATGATTGATCACGTTAACGCTTATGCTCTTTCGGTGCGAGACCTCGAGAAGTGCGTTTCCTTCTATCGTGATAAGCTGGGATTTGCACTCAAGGACAGGGAAGGCGATTTTGCCTACTTGACTTTCGGTGGCCATGGCGGGCCAGGCTTGGCATTGTTATCGATCGAATCAGCCGCCAAGCTGATCTCTGAGGCACAGATTCGTCCAAAGGAACATGCAATTCATCGCAATTATTTCGCTGTCTTCGTAGAAGATGTCGATAGGGAATACGAGGATCTGAAAGCGAAAGGAGTCCACTTCGTCAAGCCGCCTACGACCCACCCATGGGGACAGAGAATAGCCTACTTCGAAGACCCGGAAGGAAACCTCTGGGAGATCTCGCATTTCCTCAAGAAGTAACTGAATTCGAGAGCCTCTAGTGGATCCTTCTCACGGCAGTTTCTGGCTGTCGAAGTCCTTGACCTCAGCTAGCAGTAGAAACGCTCATTAGTTTGCCGAGCATGTCGCTACCATGGATGCTATGTCTACGACTAAGTCATCCCTACGGAATTCGTCCCGAGTTGGGGAAGGAGGTTCTAGCATGGGAACCCACCCTGTCATTCCGTTGCGAGTTTACGAGGACATGGAGGCCGCCCAGCGGTTCCTCGTGGACGTCTTCGGATTCAAGCAAGGTCGACTCATTCGAGATCCGAACGGTCGGCCGTTCCACGCCGAGGTACACACTGGCGACTCCGTAATCTGGATCCACCGCGTTGACCCCGAACACGGCCTGATCTCGGCCCGGTCACTGCCCGCCCAGCCGGGCGGTCTCGTTGTCTTCGTCGACGATGTAGACGCCCACTATCATCATGCCAGAAGCGCCGGAGCCACCATCGATTCTCCGCCTGCAGATCAGCCGTACGGCCAGCGGGAGTATTCGACCCGGGACCCGGAGGGGAACCTCTGGTTCTTCGCGACGCGACTACGTTAAGCCGGTCGCCGTGACCTGACCTCCACGGGACTTGGGTAGGCTCTTCGTCTGCTCGGATTGCCGGGCGATTCCAGTCTACATGGGTTGCTACTTGCGATTGGCGAATCAGAAGATGGATAGGTACCCGGCTATTTGATCCTGAGAAGGTGGGAGCTACAACGCACTCAAAGTACTGTCGACGTGCTATTTCTCCTTTCTCTCCAAGCTCTTCGAATCCTTTAGCAGGGCGTCTATGACGTTTCTGTTAATTGCCATCGTTCTTTTATCAAAGCCCGCCGCTCTTGCGATCTCCATTTCTGAAATTTGTAGCCCTAGGTCTCTAACTGCTTTAAGAATCACGCCCGCGGCTCTCCCCCTATAACTCGTCATAGGACCCAGACCCTTTTTAACCGCAGCATCAAGATAGGTATAGGAACGCCGGACCAATTCCTCTTTCTCGTCCTTGCTTACTAGTGCGCGCTCTGCAAAGACCTCGGCCATGCTTTCTATCTGCCTTTTTGTGAGCTGCAAAATAAGCTCTGGAAGAGGTATGATACTATCCTGGACCCCGAATGACCCGATGATGCGTTCCTCGGCATCGAGAAGCTTTTCCCTCCTCACAAACATCTTAGACTCAAATTCATGGTCAGTTCTTAGATCTCCGATAGCTTTTGCAGCGAGTGATACTGACGCAATTAGGAAGATCTTTAGATTCTTGTGACGGGCGTTGTATTCACCGATCGGCCTGCTCTTGAAATCCAGATAGAGGGCAACTGCAGCTTGTTTTACGTCATTTGGCAATCCGAGCCTCTGCATTGCATCGAAGAATAGGCCGTGCTCCTCCTTACTCAGAGATTCTACGCCTTTGCCTAGATTGTAGATCCTTTCTGCAGCTTTCACAAAAGCACAGCAACAACCTGCTCTTCCAAATATTTACGCATTCATCTAAACCACCGTAAAGCTGCGAATTTCTCAAGCCACACGGCTATACCGGATAAGTGACCAGTTTCTGAATGCTAGTCAATAACTACCCTCCGTGGCCATACAAGTCGACGATTACGATGAGCGATTGGAACGCGGGCATTATTCTAGAGTTCCGCAGAAACCATGGAAAGGTAAGAGGCCAGTTCGAAGGCGCACCATTATTACTCATCAATCACACCGGAGCCCGCACCGGCAAACCCCGGACCAACCCGGTGATGTATTTCAAGGAAAGCCACCGCTACCTGGTCTTCGCCTCGAAGGGAGGAGCACCTACCAACCCTGACTGGTACCACAACCTCAAGGCCCATCCCGACGTGAAGATCGAAGTCGGGAACGAGACGATCGAGGTACGGGCTGAGGAAATTACCGGTAGCGAACGCGACCGAATCTACAGGCGACAAGCCTCACTCTACCCGCAGTTCGCCCAGTACCAACGACAGACCAAGAGGATCATCCCCGTGATAGCATTCACACCCAAGACCAGCCGATAGTAATCAGAACTCGATAATCCTACAAACTGCTTCCGCACCGATCTTCATGCGCGGTGGTTGCGCCCAATTCGCGTTACCGTTTCTTTTCAACGATCGCTTGCGGGTCCGAAATCTCAGAGTCCAGGGCCTCCAATGGAATCCACCGAGATCGTTTAGTTCCTTTGACCCAGGCGCCGTTTCCGTCTATCCATTCTACGACGCCTTCGATGGTTTCTCCGTTAAGGAGTGAGACTTTCACGGTGTCACCAGGCTTTGGAAGAGACATTGCCAGTCACTTGGTTCTATCCTGAGATAAACCAGTTCTTGCGGTCAATGAATAGTCGAAACAGCCGTCATTTCAGGATGGGGATTCAAGCAGTCCCAATCGTTTCTGGATCAGCAACGCTTGGAGTGTCACCCATTTGCTGGGCTTGCCCGCTTCCTCCAGTTGCAAGGTATGATCGGTTCCCCATCCTTCTGTTACGAGTTCTCGCTCTTCCGGTCTCGACAGTGTTTCCGTTCCGTGCATTGGATGGGATTGACGCCAGCCTCGATACACCGCCTCCAATGGCCATCGCCCACCCACTAGCTGTTTCGCACGCAACAATCCGAGTGCATCATCCATTCTCTCGTCTCGTGCGACTCCCAATTCCGCTAGGACTCTCAGCCCGTGAAGGAAATCATAGCAGTAGTGCGTGGGGTAGTGTATCTTGAGGAAATCGAATAGGACAACCGAGTCATCTCTGTCAGATTTGTAGACTCTGTGTTTGAGGACGAACTCGGCGGATTTTGCAGCTGCCTCTTTCCATTCTTCTCTAGGCTCGTGTTTTATCATCTCTGACAGGGCCCACATCGGCTCGACAGTTGCCAGGAAGGATCCGTGCTTTCCGGAGGGGGCACAGTTCCAGCCCGCGTCTGACAACTGTTTGGAGATGAGCCAGTCCATCGCTTTCCCGACTCGATCGTCTCTTGCATATCCTGCCTTTGCGAGCGCTCTGACCATGTTGCCTGTATTGCAGACATGCGGCTCGAACGGTTTCTGATCTCTTGGGCGTAGGGAGAACCCGCCGCTCTCAACATTGTGGAGATCGAAGTAGTGCTCCGCGGCTTTCGCAAACCGGTGGTCTTCAGATGAGACCCCGAGATCGGCTAGCACCGCTAGCTGCCATCCGGTGGCGGTGAACTTTGGAACGTAGCAAGATTCCTTGTTCTCCCAGTAAACGTTCTCTTTCTGTTTCGCGAAGATCTTCGCGGCCCATCCTTCTCGCCCGATCCTCTCTCCAGCCTTTCGGACAGATGCGTCTTGCGTGGTGCGTCCCATTAACTCGGTAAGCGTAAAGTATTGGCTAGAAGGTTCGTTTTCCTCAAGCAACCATTTCGAGACAATCGGGGAAAGGAGACTATCTTTCTGAAGCTGTTGCAATCAGGTTCGCGAGCTATGCTGTATGCTCGTCTAAAGAATCTTTTTGCAATTGGAGGGTTAACAAGTGTCCTCCGCCTGGCCTCCAGCTCCACAACGTTCATGAATTCGTTATCTATGGGCGGGTTCGACGGTCCTTGAGTTCTTGGGAGGACGCTTACAAGACCATGCCTCCATGGGACGTGGGCCGTCCACAGCCCGCCTTCGTAGAACTCGTCGGGGGCACGGGAACTGAAGAGCGGCAGGGTCCTCGATGTTGGGTGCGGCACAGGCGAGAACGCACTATATCTTGCGGGGACCGGGTTCTCGGTTGTCGGAGTCGATCTGTCAAACCGGGCGATCACCGCTGCAAAGCCGAAGGCTGCAGAGAGAAAGCTGAGAGTCGACTTCCGAGCTGGAAACGTGTTGTCGCTAGACTTCAAAGACAATGTTTTCGACAACGTTATTGATTCAGGACTATTCCACACGTTCCCTGATAACGATAGGTCATCTTACGCACGAGAGATCGCCCGGGTTCTAGTTACTGGTGGAAGATACTTCATGCTCTGCTTCAGCGAGAAGGAGCCCACTGACTGGGGTGGACCAAGAAGAGTTACTAGGGAGGAGATCGAGACAACGTTCTCTCCGCTGTTCAACATCAACTACATTAGGGACACATTGTTCGCCACGCGATTCCACAACAATGGCGGGAAAGCGTACTTGACATCGGCAACAAGAATATCGGTTTAGGTCTCTCGTCGTTACAGGCGTTGAGTGGTCCCCAGTGATGCGGAGAATTAGAAGAGTTGCCTGTAATCAACCCCGTCTGGCGAGGGCCCTCTAGAAGAAGTTCCTGCAAGAAAAACGATGTTCAGCATGAAATATGGGTTGCAAATCGGTAGGAATTTCTATGAGTGTTTATCTTCATAACCTATGCGAGACCAAGGCTCGCGGAAGGAATGAGGTTTGAACCAAGGAATAACTCGAAATGCCCGATTGATTCTCTTCGGATCCATACTGTTACTTCTTTCACTCTCCAGCTTCACAATACTTCGTGGGCTCGCAGCCAGTTCCCCGTCTCCACCCGTTACACTGTTGACACCGACTCTTGAGTATCATTTTGTCAGCGGAGACTCGCAGATCATTGCAACTCTTGTTCTCGGTAACGGCTGTTCAACAGTGTCCGACTGGGGGACCGCTGTCGAGTCGAGAAATAGATTCTCGGCGTCAGTGACAGTAGTCGACGTTGCAGGCCCATCAACCGCTTGTACCGCCGTCGTGACCTATTCTCAGCACACTTACAGCCTGGGCCTACTTCCCGAAGGAAATTACAGCTTCGCTCTCACCGCATGCATTGTCTTTCCATCATACAATGGTACAGTAGATTGCAGCAATAAGACGAGCATGGTCTTCCGAATCTCGAATCCTGGGACACCTAATGACGATGTTAGTTTGCTTGAGTATCAGGATGCTAGCGGAAACGTGTTTGTAAACTCGACGATAACTGTGCCTCCTTGCTTCATCATGCGTGGCTGGAGCGATCACTCTCAGTCTGGAAACAGTTTCAACTCCAAGGTAACAATTGTCGATGACACCAGGTTGATGATACCTTGTATCGCGGAAAACACGTTGGCCCACAACAGTTACAATCTTGGGCATCTCGCACCCGGACTCTACGGCTTCACGCTGAATCTCTGTGAGGTCATCATTAGATGGGGGACGACCAGCCCGGACATGAGCTCAGACTGCAGTCATAGCCGCACAATATTCTTCGTGGTGCCCGGGAACCCTACTCCACAACCATTACCACCGAAAGAGTGGTACATGATCTTCGGCCCGTTCGCAATAATAATCATCATACTTCTCCGGCTCCTACGAATCCCGATAAGCTGAGCTTGACTCGTACAACGTAGGGTCATGACGTTAATCTCTTCTCGATTTTCTGTGAGTCTTGTAGATGCGATAGCTCCCAAACGATTCGGACTTGGGTTTCGAGGACGGGGACAAGACCGACCCCATCCCATTTAAACAAAGACCCTTAGGTGACCCCAAATGTACCCTTTTCGTACCTGTTACGGCCCCTGAAAACGCCGAATCCAAACCTGATTCAGTAAGAATCGGCTGAAACAGGCGAGGCGAGACCCCCTGGGGGGTGGGGTGTACAATTATCACCAGCGAGCCCGAACGAACGACCCAATCAGACACGCCTTATGACCGGCATGACCAAACACGTATTCATGGTCAATCTAGAATAAGGGGGCAAGCCCAAACCAATAGGGGAAAAACTAACCCCTCTCCATTTAAACAAAAGCTGATTATCGGCTCTTATTGTTCCTTTACGTACCTGTAATGATCCCTGAAATAACCGATTCTGAGCTTGGATGCATGAAAATCGGCTGGAAACAAGCTAATCAAGACACTACCGGGGGTGGGGTGTATGCCGATCACGAGCAAGCCCCGTCCCCGAAGCCCTAGGCCCTACTGTACCCCAGCTGTCGGAGCCGCCCCCGCAGGAGTACTCTGCGTCCCGTCCTCCTTCAACTCCAAAACCCGACGAAGCTCCCGCTTCATCAACCCAGCATCATGACTCAAGTTGAAGTAATCCGCAAAAGTCAACGTAGTCCTCAACAATCTCGTACGCCCAACCCGTTCATCACTCACCAAATCCATATCCCGCAACTGCTTCACATGCCCATACGCCAACTTCCCCCGGACCCGGACAACGTACGACTGCGGCACAGGCTGCCGCAACGCGATAAACGACAAAGTCCGTAAAGGACCCGGCGTCAACAACGGACGATTCGACAACTTACGCACATGCTTCGCAAACTCAGGCCTAAGCTGCATCACAAACCGGCCATCAGGCAATTCAAACACCTGAATCGGACTAGTCACATACCGCCCCGCAACCGCCCGCGCGATCGAGCGAATCTTCTCCTCGGAACGCGCCCCAATAATCGACCCTAACGTCTTCAAATCCAACGGTCTACCAGCAACATACAACGCAGCCTCGCACAGCCGCTGCTGCTGGACCAGGCTCTGCGACCTCTCTAACGTCTCAGCTTGCGACTGTGTCTCCAACAACCCTCACCTCTATCCTAATGTCACTCTGCTCCTCAAACTGCTCCAGTCCTACCTTACCCTCAATCGCCAAGAAAAGTAGAATGATGAACATCCGCACAGCCTCCAGTACATCTCCCTTTCCTAACAATTTCAGGAAGGATAATTTCTGACCAGAACCCGACTCGCGCAGAAGCCTCTCGTAGAAGCTCTTGATGTTCTCCTCAATCTTCACCAGAAAATCGTCAACCTGTTCGAACACGCTCGGCATACGAGTGACAAGCTGCGTCGTACTTGCCGGCATAGATCTTTCAGCCCTCAGAACATCCAGTATTCCTCTCAACACCTCCTCAAGCGAAGTAGTAGTAGACTGATAGCGTATCGGAAAAGCGAGTGGCGGAGGAACAAAGTCTGTCGGCCGAGCCAGCGGAGGCTTAGACGGCTCCTCCATTTTCAACACTAGCTCCGACTTCATCCGTAAAAGTATCGCCGAGGACAATAGTGCCGTCCCTGATACAGAGAAATCGATGAATCCCCGACCCTTCATCTCCTTCATGAGCCCTGTCAGTAGCTGCTGAAGATTCACGTCCCAAGGTTTCACTCGGTGCAGATGCAGAAGGTCGAAAAGCACTGTGAACGGGGGTTTCAACCAGTATGCTTCTTGCTGCACGCTCAATTGTTCACACTCTTAACGGGAAGCGAAACAATCTGGCTCTGCCCCTTGTCAATGAAGACTCCGAAGACCTTCTCAGCCCTAGAAATGGTAGTATCCTTGAGCGAGATTACGATGAACTGAGACTGCGAACTCCTCGACCTAAGCAGGTCGGCCAGTCTTTTCGCGTTAAGCACATCCAGGTGAGCATCTATCTCGTCCATTATGTAGAACGGCATAGGATGAATTTGTTGAAGCGCTAGAAGATAGCAAACGGTTGAAACAGACTTCTCCCCTCCGCTCGCGCTTCCAATCGTGAGCTCCGTCTTGCCTGGAAACTGCAACAATATGTCTAGCCCTCCATCGAAGGGATCTTCTGGATTGTCTAGTACCATTCTTCCATTTCCTCCATTTGTAATATCGTGGAATATCTGCTGGAACGTCTCGTTGACTTTGCTGAAGGCTGTCATGAACGTGTCGAGCTTCTTCTTCTCCAACTCGTTCATGAACTCAAGAATCGCCAGCTTCTCCCGGTCGAGCTCCCCTATTCGTACCGAGAGCTGCTTGTAGCCGTCCTTCAGCTCCTCGTATTGTTGAGATGCCAGCTGGTTGATTGCGCCTATTTCCCTCAGTTCCTTTTCAAGACCCTCTTTCGTCTTCTCAGCCTCAGGCAACCGCTCACGTTCAACAGGAAGTAGCGACTGGAATCCAAGCCCTTGCAACTGTCCATTTAGCATTTGACTCTGCATGTCAAGCTCTCTGAGACTAGCTTTGTAATCCGACAGAATCGAGTTGGCAGGGTCCATCTTCCGAATCAACTGGTTAAGAGATTTTTCTATTTCAGCAAACTTTTCTTCGAATGTACGTCTTTCCTCCCCAACACTTCCTAGGCTCTCCACAAGCCCAGACTTTTCCTGGTTCAGCAACTTCATCTGTTCTTGGACCTCATGCATTTTGGCAGCAGCTTCCTCAGCCCGAGCCTGTTCTCGGCGCACCTCTGATTCTAACGATCGGATCTGGATTCTCAGTTGTTCTTGAGAAGGACGGAGTGTTTCGAGGCTGGACTCGTATGAAGCAAGCTTGCTTTCAAGGTCTAGCTTCTCCCTGAAGAGCGTCTCAGCCTCGCCCATCGCAGAATCCCGTTCACGTTCGGTTTGGCCGATAGCCGTTCGTCGTTGATTGATCTTGAGGTGACTTCGCTCTGTCTCGAGCGCTGACAACCGGCGTTTGATTTCCGCCTGCTTCTGCGCGATCTCGTCGAGGCTTGCTCGCTCTGTTTCGATGGATCTTCTGAAACTGTCAATCTTTCTCTTTGTCTCGTGAAGCCCACTCCGAGTGCGTCCGAGGCTCCGCTCTGCAGTTGCTACGTCTCGGACAAGCGCCTCTCGCGTCTTGGTACTAGCAACCCGGTCCTCACGCAGATTATCCAGTTCTGTCTCCAGTCGATCAATATCTGATCGTTGGCGTTGGACGATGGATTCCAGAGACTTTACTGTCCGTTCAAGACCCTCGAGGGCAGTTGGTCTCGGAACAAGGGTTGAAACGTCGAATGGTGCTCTGTAATAGCCACTTTCGAGACCGCCTCCTGGCTCGTATAGATCGCCGGATGTAACAACACATCTTCGCCCTTTTGTCGCTGTAAGAAATGCCGTTCGCTGGTTCGTCGCCAACATGGTATCACCAAAGACGAATCGCACTGCGGGCGCGATGGTCTTCTCTGATTTAATGACCTGTGAGAGATGACCGATGAGTCCGCTGGATCGTTCCTCGTCCTCATCAGTCTCTGGTAGTTCGAGATCGTCCAATGGAATAATTTTGGCACGACCGAGTTTCGTTCTTTTGAGAGATTCGATGCATTTTATTGCGACTTCGAGGTCTTTGACAACTAGTGCTCTCATCCATCCTGCACTGGCCGCTTCTACTGCTCTGCTGTATTCGTCGTTGACGTTGATGAGGTCTCCGAGGCGTCCTAGGATGCCTTTGATCGCTCCCTCGTCCGCCATCTCTTCGATCTTTTGCAGTGCTTTCTCTTCGGCTTGAATCGTGTCCGCGATGTTTCGCTGAGTGCTGAACTCGGTTACGGTCACTCTCGCCCTCTTCGCGACGTCGAGGGCTTCGTCAATCTCTTTCCGGCGTTGATCTTTGAGTTCGCCGTACTCTTTCACTTTTTCTTCTATCGTCTGAAGCCTTCTTTCTTCTTCCTTCTCGAACTTTTCCATGTCCTTGATTCGGTTTCTCAGTTCGTCCGCGAGCTGGGAGAATTCCTTGTGTCTTGTTTCCAGGCTCTGGAGGTGGCCTGCAGTTAGGTCAAGTTTCGCGAGGCTTCCCTTGCTGGAAACCGTCAGGGCCGAAAGGGCTTTCTCAAGTGATTGGATTTGCAAGTCCAGCTCCTCGGCTTGCGTCGAATCGACCGAGAGACTTTCTCGTCCTTGTGTAAGTGATTGATTCAGTTTGTCAGCTGTTTGCTTTGCCTTTGCGAGTTGCTCCTCGAGGCTTGTCTTTCTAGCATTGAGATTCCTGGTTGAACTGGTGTATTGCTTCACGTTGTTGTCGATCTCTTCAATCTGTTTTGAGAGAGAGGCTTGTTGCTTCGTGCGGGTGGTGAGAGTCGCGTGGGCTGCATCTGTGCTCGCCTTAGCTTGAACGATCGTGTTGCTTGCGTCTGCAATTCTCCTCTCTATTTCGAAGAGTTTTTGGTTGCCTTGAGCAACTGTTTTTTCCTCGAATTCTCTCCTGGTTTCTTGTAGCTTCTGTCTCTCCTCCCCGAGCCTTTCACGTTCACTGCGAAGCTCGTCAAGGCCGCGTTGCGCCTCGTTTAGCGTTTCAAGCAATGAGAGTTTTTTCTTCTCTAGCTCATTGATCTGTGAGGAAAGGATCAATCCTTTTTCTCTTGCAATCTCCTTCTCGAGCATTCTGTACCGTAGCAGATCGTTTCGCTCTCGCTCGAGCTGTTCGATCCGAGTTCTGACATCGTCGACTTTGGCAGCCGCGACCTTGAGGTTGATGTCGGCTTCTTGGAGTTGTGCTTTAGCCTCCAGTTTCTTTGTTTCGAAGACGCCTAAGCCAATTAGATCTTCGAGAACTCTGCGTCTTTCTTCGGTACTGATTTCTGCAAGCCGAGTGATGGAATGTTGTGCTATGAGGTTGAATCCTGTGACTTCGATGTCTCCCGAGCTCAGTATGTCCTGGACTTGTTTTCTTGAAAGGCGGCGACCGTTGAGCCTGTATATTCCCTCCCCTCCGCGGGAGAACTCTCGCGATACTGTAACGAGGTCAGAGTCTACGGGGATCTTTCTGTCACTGTTATCGAACTGTACCGCGACATAGGCGGATCGAACGTTTTCACCTGCTGACTTGTGCACGAGGTCGGAGAGGCTACCCCCTCTCAATTCTCTGGGGCTTAGTTCTCCGAGTGCGAACTTTAGTGAGTCCAGGATGTTTGACTTTCCCGATCCGTTTGGACCTGTCACCACTGTGAATCCACGGTCGAGGTTCAGGGAAACCTTCCGGTTGAAGGTCTTGAAACCTCGGATGTCGATTCTTTTGATATAGACCAAGGGATTGCCCTGAGAGAGTCAGCTCATCTCCGAACAGCCGCTGGTTAAGAAACGAGCGGTCAAGGTCGAGCGTTTATCGACCGAAGCGTCGGTGTCTTCGTTGGTAGAGTCTTATTGCTCGGAGAAAGTCGATTCTTCTAAATTCTGGCCAGTAGACGTCTACGAACACAAGCTCGCTATAGGCAGATTGCCAGAGCAGGAATCCGCTGAGTCGTTCTTCGCCAGATGTTCGTATGACAAGGTCTGGGTTCGGGTTTGGTAAGTGGGCAGTGTAGAGATACTTGTGAAAGGTGTCTTCGTCTATCTGTTGTGGCGAAATGTTTCCTTGGCTGACTTCCTCAACGATCTTCTTGGTAGCATCAACGATTTCTGCCCTTCCAGTGTATGCAATAGCGACGTTCAGGAAGTGTTTGTCATAGTTGCTCGTCTCATCCTCTATCCGCTTTAGAACGTCTTGTAAACTGTCGGGCAATAGGTCTGTCCTACCTAGCGCTTTGACACGAACTTTTTGGGAATGAAGGCGCTTGTCTTTGCCTAGTTTCTCAGCTTCTCTTTCAATGATGTCGAGAACAGTCTTGACCTCCTCCGTAGGACGCGAAAAATTCTCAGTCGAGAACGTGTACAGTGTGAGCGTCTTTATCCCGTATTCCAGGCACCAGTCTAAGACTTCTTCACCAACCTTAGCTCCGACCCAGTGCCCATCGTAGCTCCTCAGTGCTTTTTCGGACGCCCATCGACGATTTCCGTCCAGGATTATCCCGACATGTTCTGGCATCGGCTGGCCTCTGACCTGTTGGCCAAGCCATTTTTCATACGCCTTGTATACTCCAGCAAATCTTAGCAGACTGTCGATCACGAGACTGCCTCCTTGACCATGTCGTTCCTGAGTTGGGCGTTGGTAAGAGCCGTGCTGCAGGGACAGTCTTGTCGGGACTTGGGTATTCTTGCTATTGCAGTGGCTATGATCTTCGTGAGCACGAGGCTTGTTTCCCGACCTCTTTCCTCCACTTCCGTTGCAGATAATGTTCTCTGCATCCCGGCTGCCATGTTCGTAACGAAGCTAATTGACGCATAGCACATTTCAAGCTCGCGTGCAAGAAATACTTCCGGAGCACCGGTCATGCTCACGATGCCGCAGCCCAGCATCTTGAGCATTCTAATCTCAGCCGGAGTTTCGTAGCGGGGACCTTGGGTAGAAGCCATTACAATGTTGGCTCTCACCGGTCTTCCGTTCTCCTTGGATGCGGCGGCTAGCGCTTCCCTAATCTTGGGACAATACGGTTGTGAGACATCAATGTGGGTCACTGGTGGCCCATCGTAAAATGTCCCGGGTCTGGACTTGGTAAAGTCTACAATGTCCACGGGGGAGACCATATCACCAGGATTTAGTTGCTCGTCAATACCTCCGACAGCGTTGGTTGCGATGATCCGTTCAACTCCGAGGGTCTTCAAGCCCCAGATGTTAGCGCGATAGTTTACCTTGTGCGGTGGATTCTCATGATGTTCCCCATGTCTAAGAAGGAACACGGCGGATTTTCCCGACACCTCGCCAAGAGTCAAAGGGGGCGTGGGACCATATGGCGTCCCGAGGACCCTGCTCTGCCCCTTCACTATTGACTTTACGCCTGACCCGCCGATGATGGCGACCCAGGCCTTCAATGTTCGTCCTCGCCTAACAGGGCAGCCAATTCATGCAAGGTCAACTTCTCTCCTTGGCCAGCTTTTTTCTTGGCAGTTGTCTTCATGGCTTCTTTGAACGCCTCTTCCTTTTGACGCTGAATCTTTTTCTCGGACTCTGTCAGGGAGTTCTTGAGGTCCAGATATTTCTGGTTGGCCTCTGCAGATTTTTGCCTAATCTCGTCAAGGGTTTTTTGCTGGATCTCTTGGCGTGCTCTGAGTCTTTCGAAGGCTTCTGAGAGTTGAACGATTTGTTGGTGGTGTCCTTGACTCTCTGCAGCTAGCTGCTGGATTCTTGCGTGTACGTTGTCTGCTTCCTCTCTCTTCTTAGTGACTTCCTCTCGGAGTTTCTGGACTTTGTGATACGCGGTAACCTTTGTCTCAAGTCCACGGATCTTGAGCATCATCTTCTTTTCCTCGTCTTTGTCCATTGGAGAGGTTTGTACTTTCCACTCAAGATCTGCCAATTCTTTCTCGGCCAGAGAGGCGTGTGGCTTGTCAGCCATCCTCCTGAGCAGTCCTCGCAGGACCGCCAGACTATCTTTCGATTCTTTTTGGAGAATATTCCGGGTTTCTTTCAGTCCCCGTACGTTGTCATTTAGCTTGTCTCTTGTACTGCGAAGCTTTTGGAGCTCGGTTCGAACGAAGCGAGCCTTTGCTTTGGTCTGGCTAAGTTCGTCGGAGGTTTTTCTCTGTTCAAGGCGGAATTTCTCTATATTGTCCGCTATTTCGTCGATGGTGCTCATTCGGCATGCCTTCACGGTGTGGAAACGTTTTCTGGAGTCAAAGTTAGAGTGTCCACCTTATAGGATTGAATTCAAAATCTTCAGGGCGACGGATAGGCTGGCGCAAAGTGGAAACGGTTAGTGATCGCCTAACATTGGTAGGCACAATACATGTAGACCCGGCTAGCGGCAGCTTTGTAAGGGAAACCATTCTTTGCCTGAAACCCGAGGTAGTGTGCCTCGAGCTTGATGAGGCAAGACTGGCCTCTCTACTTCGACCGAGTGATCGCCGTGGCACGTTTTCCGGTGGTGCACCATTCTTGATTATCGCGCTTCTCGAGAAGTTTGCAGGAAACATTACGGGCTCATCACCGGGTGGGGAGATGGTACAAGCGGTTGAGGCCGCGCGGATGGTTGGTTCACGCATCCAGCTGGTTGACCTGCCGATCAGTTCAACCATCAAAGCGCTTAGGAAGTTACCTTTGAAAGAAAAAGCCACCCTGGGACTAGACTCAATCCTAAGTTTTGTCCTGTTGCCTTTCGGACGACTGAACTTTTCAAAGCTCACGCAAGACTTTGATGACCAGATTCGTCTGTTTCGTCGACGGTACCCAGAGCTTAGCAGAATCTTGCTGGATGTGAGAGAGGATTACATGGCAGACAGAATCCGGAACATCTTGGACATGACGAGCGGACAGGTCGTTGCAGTCGTCGGTTACGGCCACATGCGATCACTTGCCAAAAGGCTTGAATCAACCAAGAGTCGACGACCGTTCTCTACAACTCTTACTTGGCAGGTGTCGACCGCCAACTAAGCGAAATGAGTCAAGTTACTTCCAAGTCTAATTCATCACTTGGCGGCTTCAGCAACCTGTTTCGCTAAGTATCTTACGGCTTCTGCGATGTGGCGTTCGGACTCGGGGTTAGTGTTGTAGACGTGCAAGACTATCTGCGGTGTCTTTCCCGTTTCTCGTCCGTGTGGATGCGATTTGAAGTATAGGCCGGGATATTTTCGCTGGGCGTGATCTAAGATGGGGGCGAGTGCCGATTCTATTATTCCGACGATTCTAAACTGTACTTCGCTAGGGGGGCGGCCTGATGCTCCTCTGAGAAATGGGATGATTGATTGAGTGAAGATTGATTTCATTTCGGAGGGTACGCCTGGGAGGGAGAATATTGTCGTCTGTCCGGATTGAACCATGACTCCGGGCGCGGTTCCTATCGGGTTTGGAATCGGCTTCGCTCCGTCTGGGAGAGTTGCCATTTTGATTCTGAAACGTGTGAGAGCTACTTTGCTTCCGATTCGTTCGTACCGCTTCCTGATAGAGTCGAGGGCTTCTCGGTTGATGATCAGAGGCTTTCTTAGTGCAAACGCTATTCCTTTCAATGTCATGTCATCATATGTTGGTCCAAGCCCTCCAAGTGTGATGAGTGCTTCCTCGTGTCGTCTTAGAGCCTCTCGCACCCCTGAACTGATGGTATCGATTGAGTCGCGAAGCTGGGTTACTCTCTCGAGTCTCCATCCGAGCCGGTTGAGCTGCTTTGCTATCCAGTTGGAGTTAGTGTCGAGAGTGTGCCCGATCAACAGCTCGTTTCCGATTGAGAGTATCTCGGCCCGAGAAGTCTTTGCACCCAACTTTTTTTGAGTTATGAGGAGTCTTCCTCCCGTGAATGTTCCAATGAGAGGACTGCTGCCAGAGCGCCGGCAAGGGCTCGCCTAGGGCTTTGCCCAAAGCCAATGATGACTAGGTCGTCGTCGGATAGATTCAACAACTGTCCGAGCCGCTTGTTCTCTGAGGGTGCCAGCTCGGATATCTTTGCGTTGTCCGGTGGAATTCTCAGCTCTCCGTTCTTGACTGCCATTGTTATCGCTCCATCTGCTCCAGCTTTGATAGCCTCGTCTCTTTGCTGGACGCCGCTCATTCCACTGCGGTATGCCTTTCTAACATGGGCAGCTGCGGCGCTTGGGCCTGGTGCGATGTCTGATGTCTCTAAGACCATGACTTTCTTGATGGACAACTTGTCAAGAAAACTTTGCAGTTTCTTCTTTCCGGTAAATGTCAATTCTACTCCGTTCTCTCTAACTCGGATTATGTTTTGTTCGGCCAGTCTCTCAAGTAGTCCTCGCGCTATTCCATCCTTGATTTCCAGTTCTTCAGATAGTGCTCGCCTACCGAGCGGGCCCTGTTGCATTATCAGCAAGAGGGCGGTGAGAACTTGAAGTCGATTGAGCTGTGGCAGAGGGCCGCGCGGCCCTCTCCTCCATGTGTCCAGTACGGTTTGAAGGATGTTTTGCGTTTTCTTTGAAGAAGTCAGAGCCAGTTTCAAACAGGGCGATCTAGGATCCGCTGATAAAACATATCATGTGAGAGCTAAATGCTCGATGGCGAACTCATTGTAGCAGTTCACAAGATTATGTGCGGGGGCAGATCTCTTGTAGATGTTCAGGTTTAGGAGCGTTTCTTGTCAGAGAGCCACCATTTCAGATAGTCTCTCTGGCGTCGTTTCTTTTCTTCGTCATGGGTCTCCTGACTCTGAAACATCTTTTCGCGTCCCTGAAGAAGATCTTGCTGAGTATAAGTCA
This sequence comes from Bathyarchaeia archaeon, assembly GCA_035656295.1. Taxonomy (GTDB): domain Archaea; phylum Thermoproteota; class Bathyarchaeia; order 40CM-2-53-6; family 40CM-2-53-6; genus 40CM-2-53-6. Next base: position 171,514 of record DASRSU010000001.1, read on the forward strand.
GTCCACAACTCTTGCACGTATATTGCTTGATAGCGGAGTCGTAACTTAGGTTACCGCCGCACTCCAAGCAATAATTTGGCATTCCCGAGGCTTCGCCAAACGATCAAGTCGGTTGCGACCAAATAAAGATTCGGTTACTCGCAATCGAATTTTCGAAAAATCCCGGAGACAAAGAACAGTTAATATGCAGAATATTCAGACAGCTTTCTGACGATTCGCGATGCCTCAGAGTCACGGTGGTCAACATAAGAGAAAACCTACAGGCGGAACTAAACGCCGATGGCGCGGCAAGCGCGCTTTTGAAACAGGATCAGAACCGACGGAGACAGTTCTGGGCCCTGTAAAGAAGAGATGGGTACGAACCAGGGGTGGAGCTGCCAAAGTTAGAATTGCTGTCGCAGACTGGGCGGTGGTAACTGACCCGGGTGCTCACAAGAGCACAAAGTCGAAGCTTTTGCGCGTTGTTAGAAATCCGGCCAACGTTGATTATCAGAGGAGAGGAGTCATCACGAAAGGCGCGATCGTGGAGACCGAAATGGGACAGGCGCGAGTAACATCTCGGCCAGGCCAAGATGGAGTCATCAACGCGATCTTGGTAGAAAAATCCTCTAAAGCATAAAGAGAGTTGGCCAGCTCGAAGCGGCCTGGATACCTAGTGATGTGGCCCTCCGAGCTTGATAGTGCGTGCACGAGGGCGCAGGGACGAAAGTTGCCGGTTTCAAGAGCCATTAAACAGCCAAGCCTTCGCGAGGTCACGGAAGCTTCTGCAGCGCTCGGGTACTCGCCTCAGCCAAGCGAGAAGGCAGCGCTCCCCAGGATCCACTGGGACAAGACTGGTTATCTTCTAATGAAGAGAGTGGGTCAAAGATCTTCTATGTTGAAGAACATAGCGGGAGAGATTGTAAAAGCCCGTCAGAAGGAGTCTCGTATTCCTGAGCAGAGAAAACGGTAGCACCGATCCGCCTGTTTGGGCACTATCGATTGACCGGTACCGTCTTCTTGTTCGGATACATTATGATCTTTCCGCACTGCCCTGATTTCATTAGAGCGATAGCCTTCGAGAACTCTTCCAGTTTGAAGCGGTGAGTAATTACTTTCGACAGGTCCACCTCACCAGCCTTTAGGACTGATGCGGTCTTGTACCAAGTACTCCAGAGTCGTCTCCCGAATATGCCTCGTACTCTAGCATCCTTGAACACAATCCAGTTCTCTATGTCGATCTCGATCTTTTTCTTCGGAAGACCGAAGAGGATCGCCGTTCCTCCTGGACGCAGGACCCTGAATCCTTCCTCGAACGAGGGCGCAGCGCCTGACATCTCGAAGAACACATCGACGCCGCGGCCGTCAGTTGCATCCATAATTTCGTTCACGACGTCTTGTTTGGATCCATTTAGCAGGACGTCGCCGCCCATGTCCCGAGCAAGTCTAAGTCGGTAGTCTACAATGTCAATTCCAAAAATCTTCGCCGCGCCAAAGGACTTGCACAACCCGATGAGGCAAGCTCCGATTGGTCCACAGCCGAAGATTGCGACTGTATTCGCGGATATTTCTGCAGCGGACGCCGCGTGTACTGCGTTGCCCAGAGGTTCTTGGGCTGATGCAGTTTCGATTGGAATCTTTCGGTCATTCAGCCAAGCACTTTGCTCGTGGAGCGCGTGATATTCAGCGAAACATCCATCGGTGTCGACTCCGCGAAGGAGCATCCGTTCGCAAATGTGTCCGTTCCCGATTCGACATTGGAAACACTTGCCGCAGTTGATGTGTGTCTCTCCGGAGACGATGTCGCCTTCTCGGAGATCAGTGACCTCTTTGCCGGCTTCGATGATTTTGCCTGCAAACTCGTGTCCCATTACAAAAGGAGGCTTGACTCTATCGCGGACCCAGTCAAGCCAGTCGTAAATCTGCATGTCTGTCCCACATATCGATGTGGCTTCTACTCGCACCAAAACATCGCGCAAGCCTATTTTGGGATAGTCCCATGCCTGAAGGGTCGCGCCTGGACCCGGTTTTGCCTTTACCACCGCTTGCATCTTAGCTTTCAAGGGAGCTCGATCCGAGTGGACGGATTTCTATCCTGTAAAAAAGTATGGTAAACTTTGAGAATCACATCTATCCCGCGCGACCTCTTTTCTGAACGTGAAAGACATTTACCTTCCAGAGATCATCGGCGGAGACTATGAGTCAGGAAGCTGGACTGCATCGACCAGAGCTTCTGAAAGATCTTCAGAACGAGTTGCAGGGGCTCGACAAACAGGAACTGCTATGGAGAATTCGAACCTTGCAGGGTCCTTCGGCTCCTCACGCGAAGGTTGACGGCAAGCGCGTACTGGTCTTATGTTCAAACAATTACCTAGGGCTCGCGAATCATCCGAAACTAAAGCAGGCGGCCGTCGTAGCTACCAGGAAGTACGGCGCTGGGTCTGGCTCAGTCCGGGTCATCGCGGGAACAATGGACCTTCATCTGAAGCTTGAGAAGGCACTTGCTGAATTTCGAGGGACAGAGGCATCGATTGCATTCCAGTCAGGCTACGCGACTAATCTCGGAGTAATATCAGCGCTAGTTGACGAGCGTGACGTGATTATCAGTGATGAACTGAACCATGGTAGTATCATAGACGGTTGTCGCCTGACAAAAGCCGAGAGACGGGTGTACAGACACCGTAACGCTTCAGACTTGGAGAAGCAGCTGCAGGACGCGCAAAAGTTCAGACGTGTTCTCGTGATAACCGATGGGGTGTTCAGTATGGACGGTGACATCGCGCCGTTGAAGGATATTGTGAAATTAGCCGAAGAGTACCAAGCCATAACCTACGTTGATGATGCGCACGGTGATGGAGTTCTCGGGCAGAACGGTAGAGGAATTACCAACCACTTCCACTTAGAAGGCAAGATCGATGTTGACATGGGAACATTTTCCAAAGCTTTCGGCTGCGTCGGAGGATACGTTGTCGGATCCAAGATTCTCTGCGATTATCTCCAAAACAAGGTTCGTAGCTACCTTCTATCAGGCTCGCATCCGCCCCCTGTCGTGGCCGCATGCATCGCAGCAATCCAGGTGGTGCGTACCCGACCTGGGCTGGTCAAGAAGCTCTGGGAGAACACACGTTACTTCAAGAAAGGCCTAACCGAACTAGGATTCGATATTGGAAACAGCGAAACACCAATCACGCCCGTAATGCTTGGAGACAGCGCAAAGGCCCGTATGCTCGCGGACAGGTTATTCCAACTCGGTATATTCGTTCTGCCGATAGTCTATCCAATGGTTGCCAGAGACAAGGCTAGAATCCGCACAATAGTGACGAGTGCCCACACAAGAACCGACCTTGATAATGCTCTGGAAGGATTCGAGAAAGCCGCCAAGAGCATTTCCCTACTCTAGCGGGACTAGTTCGTTTATGTCGCCTGAGTCGAAGTGACCAAAAAGCGGAGCTCCACATGAGGCACAGTACCGTGATCCCAGTGCGCTTGTCGCGTTACACTTCGCGCACCTGACTCCTATCGAGCTGGTCGCCATATTGGCAGCCGGTGCCGTTTGCGGAGAAAAGGTTCCAGGCACGACGACGCTGGGTGACGTGGACCCAGTTGGAGGAGCTGAGAACGGGCTTTGGTAACGTGCCACGTTCGAGCGTATTATTCCGTAGGCCGTCTCGGCATCTGCGTTGGAGAGGTTGCCCAAGATGAGTGGGTCGCCGCCGAAGCTCAGGTTGCATTTGATGGTGGATCGAAGGATTCCTTTGTCAAGGACGGCGCTTACTATGTCGGTGTATGAGCAATCTGTAAAGTCCTTCTTAAGCGCGAGGTCTCTTGGGTGCCTGAGAACTATTCTTTCGTTAGTCAGAGCTATCGAGTCGATGCTAATCTTTGGGTGGTAGATCTTCTGTTTGATGTATAGCTGTATCTGTTCACCTGGGCCCAGCAGTGCGGAAACGTATTGAGGTATCTTTTCCATATTATCGACCTCGTTACGTTGGACTATGGTATATTTGAAGGCCTAGGGTCTTTGTAATAATTATGTCGCCGGAAGCAGACGCAGAAACTAGATGATCAATCGAGATAATGCAAACAGAAAATTAGTTTTGGTTCACAGTCCGCGCAGCCAGCTTTGGGTGGAAAAGAAAAATGTTGGAATTTTAGGGGCTTAGTAACGTAGCTTATTCGTATAAGAGTACGGTAACACTGGTTCTTCTTGTCTCGACTTTCTTTCAATTTCCGCGGGCTGAGTTGGGATGGGTTCGTAGCGGGCTTTGAACCAATCGGGGATGATGACTGCTCTCATGAGTTCTTGCACGGTGATTCCGCGTGCTCTTGCTTCTTCGCTTAGGAGTCGAAACGTTTGTTCACCAAAGGCCACCATTACTTTAGAGGACATTTGTTTTCAGTTCTTCTGGTTCCCTATGCTCGCTCCTTTTCTCTAGAACGGTCTCGGAACATTTCGAGAACCTAAGCTCATTAATGCATCTGAAAATTATATAAGCGTGCCGGAAAAAGATTTTGCGAATAGCAAAAATCAAAGTCTGAAAGAACATACGGCTAACTTGGATGGGTCACGTTACGCGGCATATCTGACCAGCCCGTAGGATCAGCTACTTATCGAGCGTGCTCTAGCCTCGAGGTTGTAGTGGAGACAACTCTTCGGAAATTAGGGGCCGAATCTTTTCGTACACGTCAAGCATATCATCTGTTTCGATTCTCATCGATGCCGTCCGCACGACCCGTTCAATTTTCGAGTTCAGGGCGATGGAATATCCCACGACCCTGAAGACCGGTACATCGTTTACCCCATCGCCAATGTGCATTGTCTTTATGAGCGGAATTGAGAGCCAGGCACAGTATTTTCGGATGCCGAGTCTCTTATCGGGCAGTGGTTCCACATTCTCGGTGATTATTCCGTCCTTAACTGCTACTTTGGAAGAGACGTATCCGTTGAACCCATATTTTTCCACGAGATATTGACATAGAAAGTCTGGATTATCGGTCAAGGTAATTACGTGTAATCCATGGCCTTGCAATTTTTCTACGGTTTCCCGAATATTCCGCATTGTCTCCAGTTTCGAAACTTCCCCTATGACATCCACCAGTCTCATCTCCGAGAGGAGTCGAAACTGTTGAACCAGGCATTGTGCTAGGTTGATCCTTTTCTTCTTGTATAGCTCGCCGTACTCGTTCCAGCGAGCACTGACTCCTAGCGGTTTGGCAGCCTCCGTTAGGGCTGCCTGCCTGAACAGTGTTTTGTCCAGGTCGAAAGATACTTGAACGAATTTATGTGCTGGCAGGGAAGGTTTCAGCTAGAGGGGTTCGACGTATCCGAAGTGTTCTCTGATGATGCTTCGGACTTTCTCCGCTCTTTCGGTTGTGTTCTTATCCAAATAGATTCTAACAATATGTCCTTTTTCTGTTTCGTATCGTAATCCTTCCTTCTGGAACTTTTCGAGTGCGTCGTTCATGCTGAAGTGGTTTCCAAATGTTGCAGTAACTATTGCCTGACTTTTCTTTTTGCCGCTAAGTCTCACGACTGTTTTCCTGAAGCCTTCCGCCAAACCATATGCCATACTTTACCCCGAGCCGGCTTATGTTGTGACTTGCTATATGGCTATCTCTAGAACGGCGCCTGTCGTGGAGGGTCTCTTGCCGAGTACTCTGCCGAGCTGGATTTCAATCGGCATTCTCTTGGATCTTTCGCCGCCGTACCACCGGCTGATTTGGTCGTCGCCGTATTTTCGTCGGAATAAGTCGTACACGTGTGACAGTTTTTCTGGGACCGATCGGCCGGTGCCTTCGAATATTACTTCGGCAACTTCAACTTCCACTCTGGGGGTGTGGCTGATGTTTTTCCACCATTGCGAGGCTTCATGTGCGAGGAAGTAGAGTTTACCGTCTTCGTAGGCGAACCATAGTTCGACATCGCGTGTTCGTCCGCTTTTCCTGCCCCTGGTGGAGAGGCTGGCTACTGGAGTGTCTTCGAGCATTATCTCGCTGGTTGCCAACGATGAATCGTCAGACCTATTACTCGTTCTACCTTCATTACCCTTCCGATTCGTCCTAGGCCACGGCTATTCTGCGGCCGGGCTCGACTGTGTTGCGGAGATTGTTTGGGCTCGCGGTGTGGTCGTGTCTTGGGATTCTCCTCGCTCTGGCAGTAGGGAATATCGTCCATCTGAGCTCCGGTATACAGCTAACTTGGCGACTGTCTGCCACTCTTCCCCGGTTTGGCGACGTATCTGTGCGGTTACAACCTCCGCGTTCGGGTCGGTCTTGCCGTGCCAGACTGTGATTCCTAGAAAGTCTCCGTTCGGTAGCTTGGTTGAAAATCGGGCTTTAGGTTTCGTTCCTTGGGACAACGCTTGATCGACTATCCGTAAGGGTCCTTGTGAGATTTTAAATTACTCTTGTTGTCTCGCGGAGAGCTGAGGAGTAAGCGAGTGAGTTCGGATATTAGGGCACAGAAGGGTGATACCGTTTCTGTTCATTACCTGGGCCGGTTTCCGGGAGGGAAGGTCTTTGACACTTCGATGGAGAAGGAGGCGAGGAATGCTGGCCTGCATAATCCGGCTCGTGACTACAACCCGTTGCAGGTCACTCTCGGTACTGGAAAGGTCATCGTCGGCTTCGAGGAGGCTTTGATCGGTATGAGAGTGAATGAGGAGAAGGAAGTGACGATTCCCCAGAGAGGGCGTATGGGAAATCTGGTAGCCATCCGATGGCTGGTAAGACTTTGCAGTTCAAACTACGAGTTACCAGCATTCAACGTTGATCCAGGCATGGCCGAACGTCGCGCCGGTCGGCTGAATTTGAATCGGCCCATTATGTCACTGTCAAGAGAATAACGACATAGTGGGACCACACGCTGCTTCCAGTTGTTACTCCGATACGGTAAATTCCTTTTTTGCGTGGCTGAGTTTGTGGTTCAGTCAAAGCTGGTGTGAGCAGTCCTCCGCCCGAAGGGAACATTATCGCCGACGGGCCAAGCATCAGCAAAGGATTGTTTCGATGGAGAGAGTTTCCCACTGGGATTCATTTGAGAGTCATTGTCGTTGATCGATGTTAGAATTAAGAGGGGTGTTATCCGGTACCCCGCTTTCAGTGTGAGTACCGGCGAATTTGCAGAGATCGTGAGGCCTACCAGACGGACCGTGAAACTGATTCTATGTGCTAACGTTCCGGCGCTCCCTATAATTATCACAGTGTAATTTGCAACCTTAGAGAATTTGAGGTTCAGCGTAATACTTGTTGTGCCATAGGTCCTCAAGCTAACCCTTGGAGTGTCGATGGAGATGTCGAGGTGTCGATCTGAGACTGAAGAGAGCAAAGCAATGCTTCCGGAGAAACCGTTTAGGCTCGCAAGACTCAGATCAACTGAAGCGGAGCGTGACTCTACTATGAGAGAACCCTGCCTTCCGCATTGAGGTGCTCTAAGAAAGCACATGTCGAAGTCAACCACCCTTACAGTTATGAGCAGCGATCGAGATGAGATGGTCGTAGTCGCGGTTACATTTACTGTGTAGTACCCTATAGTTGATGATCTGGCGTCCAGTCTAATCTTTGCCGGCGTGCCCTCGATGACGTCGACAACAGGTACACTCAGTGAAGTATTGAGACCTCTCGGGGAAAAAGTCAAACCTGACGGATATGTTTGGGTTGCTAGACGAACGATCCCGTGGAATCCATCGTGGCCGATGAGATTAATGGTCGAGAAAGCGGACGAACCTATCAAAATGGTCAACGAGGATGGGGAGGCCCCGATTGAGAACCCGGGACCAATAAGAGGTCTGCAGTACACGTCTTCAAGGCATCGAACGACGTCATTCTCGAGGTTAGGTTGGGCATTCTCCTCGACGCTGTTTTCAGTCGTGCTAACTACCATCATCATAATACTTGCTGACACTAACCGTTCGTTGCTTGTACCAATCACAATTAGTAGATGAGACCTGCTGGGAGTAGAAGGTGTTGTAGAAAGCGCGGAAATTGTTGTAACAGGATCCTTCGGGGATATCAAGACAGGACCGACCTAGGCGTAAACCGCGTCTCAGCTCCCGCATCTGATGCATTGAGAGATACCGTCCCTGCAAATCCGCCTGCGCTAGTGGTGGTAGTCGTTATGGAGGCGTTTGTTCCTGCTCGCAAGGTCAAATATGGCGGGTCGATACCAAGAGAGAATCCCGTTTGTTCCGCCCGGGCGCCCGCGATAAATGTGCTCCAACAGGAGGCAACTTGCCGAAAAACCCCACATAAGCCGTTTATCGCATTATCATGATATTCGCCCGCGACCCAGACGAGTGTCTGATCAGAAGGATCAGTGCTTGCTCCGAAGTAGTCTCCGTATCGGCCTGTTTTATCGGACGCTGTACCATCTCTTAGTCTTACAGGCTGTCTAAGAGTGTTAGACGGGTCCGATACGGCTTGCCCAGTAACGAGGAGGCTTGGATAGATGTCGAAGCCGTTGGATTGTGCGTAAACAACGACTAGGTTGTTGGAACTGTCCATGCTTAATGCAGGGTAGAAGTCGTCTCTACTCAGGTCCGCTATGTCAAAGTCATGGAGTACTGTCATGGAGCCCGTATCAATCTGTGTCAGTCGTATGCAGTTGTTAACAAACCCGATCCCAGCCGGAGGGATTGCACGACTCGTTGAGACCGTACCAGAGTATTCCATGCGCCCACACAGCGTCTTGTATGCGGTTGTCACCTGTGTCGAGTGGATAGCTGAAATCAGGTTGCCGCCCGGATCCGGGGGGCGGGAAGGACCGGGGTTATCGACATAGTTTCGGACGTTATAGTCACAGATCCAGGTGGGACACCTTTGAGGGAGAGGAGCATCGTCTTGTCTTGATACGTTGATGTGGCGGCTCCGACTGTGACCATGTACTCCGTTGTGGTTGGACCTAGCGACTTGATGTACCGAAGCGAGTGTAGCGGTAGGTCCGTAGCTTGCGTAAGCTACGGACTGTGACCCGGTGATCAGCTCGTTCTTGTTGAAAACCCAGACGTGCGCGCCTAAGAAACTTGTGCCGTCTGTGGAAAAATCGTTTGTGCTTATAACGAACTTGTCATCGCTTGTTCCAATTCTCGGCTGATCGGGGAACTGAAGGCTGCCGGTTACGTTGTAGATTTTCCATATGCCCACTGGGTCAGGCGAAGAAGAGACTGCGAAAATGACCGAAGTTCTAGTGAAATAGTGACGGCCGTCACTGTCCAGAATGGAAGCGAACCATCTTCCTGAAGACATGTCAAAAGTGATTTTCGGATCGGAGATGAAGTCCCGTCCAGCATGGAAGAAGTCGGAGAGGTCGAAAGCTGCCGTCAGGGGTGTGCCATGTTTAGAGAATAATTGGCCTTGAACATTGACCATTTCCATCAGGTTGCTTGGTCCGGCACCGATCTGTACGTCGGAGGAGTGCACATGCATTGCAACTGGTTCAATTCGTCGAAGCCCGGATAGGTCAGGAGTGGCGTTGAAGTGTAGTTTGCGACTAGCGGACACGACCATACTCCCGGCCAGCATTGAGTACCGCTCAGAGCGCGCGTGGATCTGGGTAGCGTCCGAATATGGGGGACCGCTGTAAGGTTTGTTGGTCCGCCTGCTGGAAGCTGTCCCACATTCGTCGTTCCTTGAAGCTGTACTCTACCGTCGGCACTTGAACCGAATATTTCAGCGACTTGGCTCGAAGACAGCATTGGTTGAATGGCTGTCGATTCGACTCCCGTGTCCGATCGGATGACTATGAGTGCATTATTTGAGACCGTGACGAACAAAAATAGGAAGAGTAGGATGTATCTTTCCATTAGGTTCAGGATTTTTATCCTGCAGGATAGGTTGATCAACGGAGAAAATTTGACCTTATCCAATTCACACTAATCATACATCGAAATCTGCATCTAAGCCCATCCCCATCACCCAAATGCCGTTTCGACAAGGGTGTTGTTGGATGAAGAATGCCTACTTTCAACGAAACACGACCCACGTGTGGTGCGGCCGCCGGGATTTGAATTCCCGGACCACCTGTTGTTCATGTGGTCTCCCGGGTCGTTGGCTTGGAAGGCCATTAGACGCTGTCGAGCAATGTCCTAGACCAGGCTAGACTACGGCCGCACGGTCGCTCGACTTGCCGCGTGGGTTCTTCTACCTTACGATTACTTTCCGACAACAATGATCGTGCAATACGATAATGTGGTCGAGAAACTCTAATTAGAGCGAGGCCCGACGCACCACAGCAAAGTTGTCTGCAGAGAAAAAGCTCAGATTCAGGATTAGAAAAGGCGACTTCGAAGTAGAACTAGAAGGCGATCACGAATACGTCAGACAACAATTCGAAGACTTGGAGAAATCGATACGACACATAGGCACAGTCAACACAGGCCAACAAGTGTCTGTCGCTCCGAGTCCTGTGCCGGAGCTGGCATCGGGCATAACGGGGGTCGTCGAGTTTACGGCCGAGGGAAAGCCACACCTAACGGTTCCCGTGGATACGCTATCGGCTAAGGAGGCAATATCCCTCGTCATGTTCTCACTCCACCCAAAGCCATTGGGAGACGATGATCTAAGCTCGATGCTAAGCACATCTTGGAAAACAACTGGCGAGGGCATCGTAAGAGCCAGAATAAGCGAGCTTCGAAGAGAGGGAAAAGTAATAGCAGAACGCGGAAACTACGTCTTATCAGGAGCGGGAGTACAATGGATACAGAACGATATCCTTCCACGACTCCAAAAGACTACTTAGGCCTCAGGAGCCATTGTCTCCGAGCCCGACCCTTCCCGGTCAGCCGATAGTAGAATCTTCGACCCTTCCTCGTCCGAACAAGCAGACCCATCCTGAAATACCTCAAAAGGGCCATTTCGATCGCTTTTTCTGTTGGCCCGAGTCCCTTCTCATTACGAATCCCCCCACGGACGAGGACGCTGTCCAGATCACTTGAATCATCGAACAGAGTCAGAATCCGCAGCTTAAGCTCGTTATAGTCCATTTACGCTGGATCCTTCCGTTTAGACTAATAAGCTCGCCACGCAGAGTCTGAACTATATATCTTCTCTACTGGAAGCTCGCGATCAGCGTAAAGTAACATCTTGTTGGATCGCCTGAGACTTTCAACATTTCGAAATATGTTCACTTTCACTCCCGACTCGTAAAGTAACATCTTGTCGATGCATTGTCGGGACAGAAAATCGTTAAATATCAAGCGCGCGAGAGACATGAGTAGAGGAACGTCAGATTTGCAGAGTACTCAGACTGACTCGAAAACAGGTGAGCCCTCCAACACCGTCGAAGTTCTTCTCAAACATTCAGGCGTGGAAAACCGGATTATCGGCACTCCCGGGAGCGTCATACGCGAGTTGCTGGCCTACTTCTCCAAAGTGTACCCATCTCTCGAACTTTTCTCAAGAATAATTCTGACGGTCGACGATACCGAATTCCTCCAGGCCTCTGCCGGATTACTCGCCGTTTGCTCAGAGGGCCTCGTCATTCTTAGAGATATCACCGGACTTAAGGACAAAGAACTGATGCTGGTCCATCTCGCGGGCTCCCGGCTCCTATACCTGATGGGCAACAGAGACGCTGACTCAATATCCCTAGAACAGCTGACAAGGGCAACCGGACGAGCAACCGGAACCGTTGCCGGAAGACTAAGCGAGCTGACGAATGACCAGCTCGTGGAGCGAATTGGCAAAGGTGCCTATCGACTAACGACAATGGGTGCTAGAACCGTAATGCGTAGCATAATCCCCAGAGCCATGCAGTTTCCGGAGAGGTAAGAACGTCAATGACGGAACGTCCTAAGATCAAGGTCACAATCGAGTGGGGCGACATCAAACATGTCGCGGAAGGAGAACTGGAAACCGTGGTCCGGGAAGTCATCCAGTTCGCGGCCAAAGTCCTGCCAAACTACACGCTTGCCTCGAAACTCACATTCTCGCCAGACTATTCCTCAATGGTCGACGATCTTTCGCAGACAGTCAAACTGACACCAGACGGAGAAGTCGTATTGATCAACACGGAAATGTCAGCTGAAAACTCGATCCTCACCGTGTTACTCGCATCTAGAGTAGCCAACGCGGTCGGAACGAGGCCACGAGTGGACATGGACGCAGAAGCGATCAGCAAAGCAATCGGGAAGGCAGTGAAGACCGTCCGCAACACGCTGGCAATGATCTCGAAAACAGGCGTGGTCGAAAGGAACACCGAAGGATCCTACAAGCTGACAATCCAAGGAATTCGCAAGGCCCACGAAGTCGCAAAGGGACTCACTGCCAAAGCAGCATCATCATTACCAGAGCAAGTGACAACGTCAGGATGATACGGCGAAGAGGTGCGGGGTCGACGAGAGAGGGGGGTCTCTCGCCGAAAACAGGGGGAATCTAACCTTGCTCCACCGCACCCAAGAGATCACTGAACCGCTATCGCAAATAAAAAGAATACCGGAAGGACTAGGCCTGCCGTCGATACCGGACTCTCTCGTAGAACTCTCGAACAGATCGATGCAGGCACTGCGAGGCTCAACACTGAACCCCCGAAGCGTCTCTCTCGCTGAACTAGGGATTGACGACGGCGACTACGAGGAACAACTGGCCATTCCAGCCAGTGCAGCCGCCATAGGGCTTGAACGTGTTCCAATTCTTCCGGTCAGGGACGCATCTCAGATCGTGGCATGCGACGCGTCCAGTGTCAAGATCGGAGAGACAGACAATGGGATGATCTTCGCAATCCGTGCAGTCGCTGCATGGCGATACCCGAAGAAAATAATGTTCACACGCTGGGGCCCACTATTATTCCACGTGCCAAACTCGGACGATGACACTAGCAAGTGGGCAGTGGACGAGTCACGAATCTTCGGAGGCCTCTCGGTGAAAACGCTCCGAATCCTCACACGCTTAAGGAATCACGTAGAACGATGGGTCCAGGAAGTGCTGTCAACCACCGTAAAAAACGGAATCCTTCTAATCGATGGTTCGCTAACAGCCGGTACCCCGGACAACCCTGCGGGGAGAGTAAACAAGATCCTCACAACCGCGCGCAACAACAACTCACTAGTTGTCGCAATCTCAAAATCAACTCAGCTAACTGTAGGCGGAAAAAACATCCTCGCATTCTCCAATGACGCAAACACTCCCCACTTAATTGACATCACACACATAGTCGACGAAGAATATCCGGCCTACCCGGTGAGATTTCTGGGACACGTATTCGTTACAAAACTCTCTGCAGACGGGTTCCTCTTTAGAGTCGACGTTGACCGTGAAGTGAGCGCCGAAGATGCGACAAGAGCGCTCGGGCGTGTCGCAGGTGCCGACGTAGTCTTTCATGGATACCCGGAAACCCTGAGAATAGCTCACATTTTCAGCACCTTCACCTCCAACGAGATACTCGCGATCCAACGCTTTGTCGCCGCCAACCATCGAGTGACTCTCCAAGCACGTCCAAACCTTCGACGGTCACTTTTCGGACCGTTCGGGACAAACAGGTACGTGGCCTAGGCAAAATGCGGATCTACCGCAAAGAAGGCGATGAGATCCAACTCATCGCCTTCGCTGACGAACATGTACGAAAGGGCGAGTATCTGATAATCGAGGACCCCTCTGCGGCGAAAGGATTACTCGTACAAGTCATCGACCTCCAATACGCCAACGTCCCCGGCATTCTAGAAGACATCCTTCGTGACGTAATGACCGATGGCGAATTGGCAGGTCAGGACATGGATCCTTTGAACATATCAAGCGAAGTTGACGCACTCAAGGATACTCGGGTCGCCATCTGCAAAGTCAGAGGCACAATAACGGAGGACGGGACATTGTCGCCAAGCACCTCGTGGCTTCCATCCCGAACCGCATCGAAGATCCGGCCCTACCCGGTAACTCGGCTTATCATGAACGGAGGCAAAAGACCACTCAAAGTGGGACACAACGACGGCGAACCAGTCCACATCGACGCTAGCGGCCTTGACGGAGGATTGAATATCATAACTGGACGCAAGGGCACAGGTAAATCGCACTTAGCAAAGCTCATGCTTCTCTCAATGAGCCGCTTGGGAGCTCCTTGCGTCGTTCTAGATGTGAACGGTGAATACGTAAACTTGCACAAGTCGAGAGAGGGTTCTGTGGCCAACTCCCGTCTAACGGTTCTGGCCCCTCGAAGCGGGCTAAGCTTTGCGATGGCCAGACTAGGCCTTCGAACAATAGCAGGTGTACTCAGCAACGCCCTCGACTTACCCGCTACTTCATCGAAAGTCTTCAGCACGATATGGCGCGAGCTGGAATCTCGCAAGGAACTGACACTTCCAGCGCTCATCCAAGCAGTCCAGTCATGGAGTTGTCACGACAGCGTGCGTGAAGCTCTCACATCTCGACTCCAAGTTCTGTCGGACTCGAGTCTCTTCGTAGACGAATCCAACGCTCTGACCGAAGAAAAAATCCTCCACTATGTTGAAGGCGGGGGAATCCTAATTGTCAACCTGAAAAACAACAGCCACACCGTCAGGCGAATACTTGTAGAAATTTTCCTGGGCGAGCTGACCAAGATCTTACAGTCGAACTGGCTCAAAGCGGCCTTCCTCTTCGCAGAGGAGGCACACCTCTATCTCCGAGAAACATACTGGGACGACATTGTTACGAGAATGAGGCACATCGGCCTATTCACGACGTTCATCACCAACCAGCCCGACACAGTCCAAGAAGCAATCTACCGCCAAGCCGACAATGTGTTCATCTTCAACTTCACAAATGACCACGACATAGAGACTATCGGTAAAGTGGCAAAGTCCGACAGTGACACAATCCGTTACCTGGTAAGAGGAATCCCGGCTAGACGTTGTTTGCTGCTGGGAAACGTCGTTCGCGACCTCCCACTGATGGTTGATGTTGAAGCACTCGACGTGAAGACTATGGGGGAGACTCGGCTGTTCTTTTCCTAGGATTCATTCAGTTGCAATCTGTACGAGTTTGTCAGGCTCAGTCTTTGCAGCGTCGGGCAAACCCATGATGCCACCTGTGAGGCTCTGAGCCGGCACTCCATTATTCGCCAAGATTTCGGCCATTCTCAAAGAGGTATTGCCTGCCATGCAAATGAGGAGGACGCGGCCACCATTCTTCGGGACGAGGCTCTCGAGGGTCTCAGGAAGCTTCCCTGTAGATACTACCGCCTGAATGTCTCCGGCCCGCGCGATCTTGATTTTCCTAGGGTCCACGCCTATTGCGGAAGCTACTAGCTGCAATCCCTCTTCCCGAGGTTTGAAGATCGAGTGGGTCCAAATTACGCTCTCGTAGTCCTGAGGGTTCGAGTTAGCCTGCTGGATCGTAACTTCAAGGGCTCCCCCTTTTTCTGGGGTTGTTTCGAAGTTTTTCAGGTATTTCTGAATTCCGTCGGCCAATATCACGACGAAATTGTTCTCTGAACCATAGTTCAGCATCTGGATGCAGGAGTACAGTGCAAGGGCGCTGCTTTCGCCAATATCATATCCCTTTGAGACGAAATACTTCAGCACTTTGCGGGCAGGTTGAAAATCAACTTCGTGCTCGCCCGCGTATAATTCCGGCTGGTAGAATTTTAGTCCGACAGCCTTGTCTCTGGTCCTTATTCCCGCAACATCCTGATTAGCCGATGGAAAAACGACGTGAACCGTTTTCTTCCCATACTTGTCGAGTGCGTATCGGCTTAGCCCAGTTGACGTTCCACCCGTGCCGAACGCGGTTATTACTTTGAAAGTGGCAGGCGAGTGCCCTCGAGCAGTTAGCTGCTGATCTATCTCGACGGCGGTTGTCTCTTGGTGGGATTTGACATTGAGTTCGTTGTCGTATTGCTCAGGGCAGAAACCATGATAGACTTTGGCCAGAAGCTTTGCAAGACCGATAACATCCTGCTTGGCCAGCAATGACTCTACTTCTCCATGTACCTTGTCGAAAGCGTCAAGGTCTAGTCCGAGCTGTGCGAGCTGGCCGCGCACATTCGTCGTAGCAGCCTTCGCGACGATCAAGTTTTGATCCATTTTCAGTCCTGGAGCAGGGCAAATATCAACGTCCAAACTGATCGTCTTTGCATTTTCGTTTTCCAGTTCGTCAAGGACCCCGCCCTGTAATTTCCTTGAGACAAGGACTATGACGTTGAGGCCAATTTGTCTGAGCATTCCGAGTGCGAGCCCGAAGTTGCCTGAGGTTGCCTCGAAGATTGTTTGTTCGCTTCGGAGCTTGCCGGACTCGATCGCTTGCTCGATGATCCCGGCCGCCGGCCGGACCTTCACTGAACCGCCAAGGATTTTCGACTCAAGTTTGCCGTAGACCTTCGGACTCTTCCCTGAAAGTTCCACTCCATAGTGTGCCCTCGCGCATTCGACTAGGTCCTGCGTCAAGTCGACGAGCGGAGATGGATTTGTAGTCCTTTGATTGGACGGGTCAACGTGTGGGACCCGGCTCTTGATCTCGGCGCCGAATTTGAGGAGGAGTTCGTTATCCCTTCTTAGGTGCGTCGTCTCGTCCGGCATTTGATACCACTACGGTTAGCGATATGGCTTTATATAACGTATGTCATAATTGCGCCCATGACGCAAACCTACACGGCACCAGACGTTTCAATCAACAAGGTTACGCCTGAATTCGTGCGCGATGAGCTTCTAAGATGCTTTGAGAGTGCAAACCGAGAATTTGCTCAATTGATGAATCAACCCGCCACCGATGAACAACTCAAAGCTCAGGTCAAAGAGTTCGTCCAAGGAGTATTTGCCACATGCGGTGTAAGTTATACAAACCCAACGAAGATTGGCATTCAAACAGCGATTAGCCAGTGCAAGAGTAACGCCGAGAAGATGATGGGTCCATCAGGCGCTGATATTATCGATCATCATTACGTCGAAATGATGAAGCTAGTTGACAAGCTTCCTGAGGAACGCGTGACAGCTTCACAAACGTTCTGATTCAAATACTAGTATTATCCCGGCTCTTTCGCGGTCTTGTCTGACCGAGAAACGACCATGGCTAATCTGCAAAGCTGGATAGTGAATCCCATATTGTTCATTATAGTGCTCGGATTGTCGGTTCTCTTTGTCGCCGCAATGCTGTATCAGATTCTAGGGCATTAGTATGCTTCAACTGTCGGATGAGCCTTCCCGACAATTACACGCGCCGCGTGCAGTTGTCCTGGAGCGTATAGTGGAGGAGACTCTATCGATACGCTCTTTCTGGTTCAGTGACTCAAGCCTGCATGATGCTAAGCCTGGACAGTTTGCGATGGTATGGATCCCAGGCGTTGACGAAGTACCGATGAGCGTTTTAGCAGTTCAGGGAGAAGCCGAGGCTGGCGTCGTAATCAAAAAGGGAGGGCCTGTAAGCGTTGCCCTCTGGCAAAAGAAACCGGGAGACAAGCTCTGGGTCAGGGGCCCGTACGGCAATCCGTACAGTGTCGGCCACCATCACCGTCTTCTACTTGTAGGAGGGGGAACGGGACTTGTACCGCTGCTTTCGTTACTGGTTCACCTTCGGGGGCGCGAGGTCACGCTGATAACGGGCGCGAGGACAGCGAGCGAGCTTCTGTTCAAGGAATGGTTGATACGTGATAGTCGAGAACGTAGTTTCCGGTTAGTCTTCGCGACCGATGACGGGAGCTACGGTGAGAAGAATCAGGTGCCGACTGTCGCTGAAGCTATTCTAAAGAAGGAGCAGTTTGACGCGATATACACTTGCGGCCCCGAGCCAATGATGAAGAAGATGTACGATCTGGCCGTACAAACTCACTGTCACATTCAGGTCAGCCTTGAGCGAGTTTTCAAATGTGGTGTCGGGATTTGTGCTGCCTGCGTCATTGGACCATACCTTGTGTGCCGCGATGGGCCAGTATTCTCCGAGAGAGAGCTGAGTGGAATGCCCGAGTTCGGACATGCGCGGCGTGACTTGTCAGGCCGCAAGGTTCCCTTGGTACCCGGCCATTAGGCGGCGTCAATCTTGACCCATCCGTGGGAGCTTGCCTGGCGTGGAGACTTCCCGCCGAGAATGCTCCCTCCGCTTCCTGTCGCTGTGGAATACACTGAAGACTTGGTCAAATCGGGCGCACGAAGAGTCCTAGATCTCGGATGCGGTCCAGGAAGGCACTCATTGTACTTAGCCTCGAAGGGTTTTGACGTTATAGCCCTAGATGTTTCAGAAACGGCATTATCCTACTTGGCCGATCAGACTATGAAGACCGGCACGAACAAGATTGTGCTGGTCAAACATGAAATGTCGAGCCTGCCATTCGTCGATGGCTATTTCGACGCAGTCGTGTCCACGAACGTGATCCATCACGGAACGGTATTGGAAATAGAGAAAACTATTAGCGAAATTTTCAGGGTCTTGAGAAGAAAGGGAACTGCCCTAATCACAACGATATCCGACGGAGATTACAAGTTTGGAAAGGGAACGGTGCTGGAAGAGAGGACGTTCATCTGCAATGAAGGAGACGAAGATGGAATCACTCACCACTTCTTCATGAAGACCGAGCTAGAATCCTCCCTGAAAGAATTCGAGATAACGCTGCTTGAGGAGGAACTTATACCCGTGGAGAACGGTAATCGAGCACACTTCATTGTCCAAGTCCGGAAGCCATAGAATATGCTCCATGCATCAAACGCTTGAACTTCTATAGTTACGAACTGGAGAGAGCTTGACTCAAGTTGAGGTAGATGATGTAAGAGGTTGACAAGTTCTGTTGCAAAGGATGCCGAACGCGGCACGAAGCCACGATTGATGAAGAAACGCTTGAAGAAATTGCGAAGCCAAAGAAGATAATGCGATACCGTCCTGCAAGGCCGCTTAGAGACATCCTAAGAACAATCATATTCGATATGGACGGGACCCTCGTCAGCAGTCTATCATGCATTCAGCATTGCGTAAACACAGTATGCCAAAAATACGTTAGCCGTTCCCTCACACTTGAGGAAACTATTTCGCATTTCGGACCCCCAGCCCGAACAATAATCAAGATGCTAACATCAGATCTCGCAGACGCTTTTCAAAATCAAGCTATCTCAGATTATTACGAATGTTACAGGACCAATGTTTCTCAAAAGGTGATAGCCTTCCCAGGAATAATGGAACTCTTGGCGAAGATTAGAAGATCTCGTAATCATCTGGCTTTGCTTACGGGTGTAGAGAGGATTCTAATGAACTACACTTTAGATGCTTTTGATATTTCCAAGTTCTTCGAAGCTCGGATTTCCAGTGACGACGTAGAGAACAGTAAGCCGCACCCAGAAGGGGTCAACCTCATCCTAAGAAACCTCAAGTCGAAGTCGAAGGAAACTATGCTTGTTGGAGACTCCCCGGCAGATATTCTCGCAGGCAAAAGCGCCGGAGTGATGACAGCGGCCGCTTTGTGGAGTCCGGAAAACCGGGGGGATCCCACGACCGAGCATCCGGACTACGAGTTTCGAAGCGTCCAGCAACTATCCGATTTCTTGTTCGCGAAGGAGAAGACGGAAGAGTATGGAGTATACCTGGCGCCAAGTTGGAGCGAAGAGTAGATGGTGTAGGCTGGTGTCGACTTCAGATCGGGGAACGAACCATTAAATAACGTAACGAGCTTTTCGAATCTACAGAGGGATAGAGTAGTACGCCAACTCACGGCTCGTTGACCAAGGCGGGGAAAGTGCGTCAACAGACCCCGAAGATTCAAGCTCAGAACAAGCCGGGATTATCACCGCGCGAACGCGTGAGGCGGAATGCTCAGAAACGGTTTGTGCTAGGCCGAAAGCCCGGCCAGAATTATATTAGAACCTAGACTTAACCGATCTTTACCGTTCAAATATTTTCCTGCTTCTAAGTTTTCTTTCTAACTGTCCAAATGCCACCGTTTCCTGGAAAGCGCAATCGCTTAGTGTGACGAGTTTAATATCGAGTGTTTCAGTCGAACCTTTGAACGCGTCCGAGTGTCACATCCCATAGGAGCAGGTTCGCACGTCAATACTGGTCAATGTTCTTTTGGTAACTCAATCAGCGCTGATCTTCCTCTTCGCAGGATACGAGTATCTCACACTGATGCACTTTCCGTCCCTGCCTCCCAAAACAGTACAACGCCAGCCTCTACCAACAGTTTCAATAATTCTCCCCGTTAGGAATCAGGCCACTACCGCACGAGAATGTCTGAACTCTCTGGCGGAGCTCAACTACGACAACAAGGAGATCATCGTAGTGGACGGTCAATCATCGGACGGGACAACAGAGATAATTGATGAGTATCGAGACAGGGTCACGATGGTGGAAGAGGGTCCTCTTCCAGTCGGCTGGGTGGGAAAGAACTGGGCATGCCAGCAGGGGTATGAAAAATCTCGTGGAGAGCTGCTACTGTTCACGGACGGAGATTCAATTCACTCCAGGGACAGTCTAAGGAGAACTGTCGCGTATCTACAATCGACCAAGGCCGACATTCTAACCCTCGCGCCCAGTACTATACTGAAGAGTTTCTGGGAGAAAACGCTACAACCGCCAATTTTTCTATTGATAATGTTGCTGGTCGGGGGCAAACAAGTGAACGACGATAAGCGGCCGAACGCTATCGGGAACGGCCAGTACATGCTATTCCGCAGACATGTCTACGAGAAAATCGGTGGTCATGCCCGGGTCAGGGAAAGGATTGTCGAGGACTATGCGCTCGCGCGACTTGCAAAGAAAGCAGGCTTCCGGTTAAGATTCGTAACTGGCAAGGACGCTTTGGGAGTCCGGATGTACGATAGTCTATCTGGAATCTGGCGTGGCTGGCGCAAGAACTTCTACACTGTATCCGAGAAATGGATGTTTTGGAGGGCTGTTTTGCGAAATGTTCTCATGTTCCTCTTCTTCGTCATGCCCTTCATAACGTTGGCTTACGGCATTTCGTTGATTCCCGTCAATCCGGTGAACGTACCACTGTTAACCGGAGCCTTCATGGTTTTCTGGCTGTGGCTCGGCACGATAATCCTATACCGCTCCATCAATGTGAATCCGCTCTACGCCCTATTGTTTCCACTAGCCACGCTAATCTACATCGGAATAGGGATCGACTCGACAATCAGAGGCTCACTCGGATTGGGATTCTCATGGAAAGGACGGATCTACGGCCGACAAATCCAAAGAGAATCAGAATCGGCGATCAGGTAACTTAGAGGCTACCCTATACTTGAGCCAGCTCTCAGAGCAAGTTTCGACAGAAATCATAGATCGCCTAGCGACCCTCGAAAGCCCGTCCCGGAACGATGTTAACCGCATCAAGATCGAGGTCTGCAAGAAGTATAGCTTGCCCCTCGTACCACCTAACAGCGAGATTCTCCAATTCCTACCAAAAGATCACGAATCAAGGCTCAAACAACTTCTCACAGGTAAACTAGTCCGTAGTGTTAGTGGCGTAATAACGGTCGCAGTAATGCCCAAGCCATGGGGATGCCCCCACGGAAAATGCACCTATTGCCCCGGAGGTCCCGAGGTCGGAGTTCCAAGAGCATACACCGGCCAAGAACCTGCCGTCATGCGCGCCTTGGAAGTGGAATATGACCCTCAACGTCAGGTGATCTCGAGAATCTCTCAGCTTCGCGCTATGGGTCATCCCGTGGACAAAGTTGAGTTGATCCTGATAGGCGGAACCTTTCCCTTCATGCCACGGAACTATCAAGAAGACTTTGTCAAGAACTGTCTCGATGCTCTGAACGGAAAATCCTCTGCCACGCTCGGCGAGGCGAAAGACACTGCTGAAGCTGCTAGCGTCAAGAACGTTGGGATTACAGTTGAGACCCGGCCTGATTGGTCGCGTAGGGAACAGGTGGATCATATGCTCTCGATGGGAGTAACACGTGTCGAGATCGGAGTCCAGACGATGTACGACGACGTTTACATGAGAATACACAGGGACCACACAGTCGCCGATGTAGCAGAGGCAACACAAACGCTTAGGGACTCCTGCCTCAAAGTCGGCTATCACATGATGCTAGGATTGCCCGGATGCGACCATCAACGAGATCTCAACGCATTCCGTCAAATCCTTGATGATCCAGATTTCAAACCTGACATGCTGAAAATCTATCCATGCCTCGTAACTCCAGGCACACAACTACACCGGGAGTGGAAGGCAGGTTCCTACAGACCGTATTCAACCCGGGAGGCTGCGAAGCTAATTGCAGAAATCAAACAGTTCATTCCACCTTGGGTCCGAATAATGAGAATCCAACGAGAAATTCCCGTTGACGGCATAGCTGACGGCGTCATGAACGGTAACCTGCGGCAACTTGTTCAAGAACAGCTTTCCCGACAAGGAACACGTTGCAGATGTGTCCGATGCCGTGAGGTCGGCCAACATACGCTGAGAGACGACATACCATTTGATCCTGATCAAATTCGTTTGGCTCGTAGGGAGTATCGAGCTTCTGGAGGGACAGAAATCTTCTTGTCGTTCGAAGAGACCAAGACGGACATACTCATAGGATATTTGCGTCTGCGAATTCCATCAGACAAAGCTCACAGACTAGAAATAACGGGTGCGAATGTTTCCCTAGTCCGAGAATTGCACGTGCTCGGGCCAACAGTTCCCGTAGGAGCCAGGAACGCGCAGGCATATCAGCACAAAGGCTACGGTTCAAAACTGCTAGCCGAGGCCGAACGAATATCCCTGGAAGAATATGACTGCAAGAAGATTCTCGTAATAAGTGCTCTAGGGACGAAGAACTACTATCGTCGATTCGAATACGACAAGGACGGACCTTACATGTCGAAGGGCCTAGCGGAAGCCGCTTAGAAATAGCCTTAACCAGACATGTGTAGTCTCGAGCCGTGGGAGGCCTCGATCTGTCGACATCAGACTTGGAAGGATACCATGGAGAGATACTGCAGAGGCTTCGGAAAGCCCGCGCTAAAGTCGGAAGCATCCTGCGGATAACAACGAAGTCAGGAGAAGTGTTTGAAGGCGCTCTGTTCCCGAGATCAGAGTACTCCGACGCAAGCCATGTCGTTCTCAAGATGAAGAACGGCTACAACATAGGCATCCACTTCGATCGAGCTGCAAACATTGAGATAATCGGCCAAGGCCAGCAACCCCGCTTCGCCGTGCCCCCTGCTCCCAGAGTGGAGAAAGGACTCTCTCGCGTGGCGATCATAAGCACAGGGGGAACAATCGCCAGCAGAGTTGACTACCGTACAGGAGCGGTGCAACCTGCACTCTCAGCAGCCGACCTCACAAGCGTCGTCCCCGAACTTGCCTCAATAGCCCAGATCGACGCTCACATACTCTTCAGCGAATACAGTGAGAACATTGGCCCAATTCATTGGAAGGGTATGGCCGAAGAAGCCGCGAAGAGACTAACGACGGGATCAGACGGGGTCGTAATTAGCCACGGCACGGATACGATGCACTATACTTCGGCAGCACTGAGCTTTGCAATGCAAAACCTTCCTGTCCCAGTCTTGCTGGTGGGATCCCAGAGATCTTCCGATCGACCAAGCTCCGATGCACCGTCCAATCTAACTGGAGCCGTTGCAATGGCGGCAAAGGCCAACTTCGCCGGCGTAGGAGTAGTCATGCACGAGAACATTTCCGACCGTTATATCGTTGCACACCAGGGAACCAGAGTCAGGAAGTGTCACACGAGTCGTCGTGACGCCTTCCAATCGATAAACTCACCCTACTTGGCTAGATATGACCTGAAGAACAGACAGCTTGAAGACTATCACAACGCACCTCGGCGAGCCAAGGAAAGAAAGCTAGCAGTCAAACCGAATTTTGATCATCACGCTACACTCCTGAAATTCCATCCAGGCTTCAACCATGCGTCGATAGATTCAGCCATCTCCAATGGAAGCCGCGGAATAGTGATCGAAGGAACAGGACTAGGACATCTGTCAAAGGATTGTTACACGTCAATTCGCAAGGCCGTCAAGGACGACGTTCCGATTTTCATGACTTCACAGACAATCTGGGGCCGAGTGGACATGAACGTATACTATACTGGCCGGGACTTGCTAGCAATAGGCGTCACGCCTCTGGAAGACATGTTGGCAGAGACGGCGCTAGTGAAGCTGATGTGGGTTCTCGCCCAATCGAAGTCAATAGACAAAGTTCGAAGTCTGATGCTTGACCGCGTTGCAGGAGAGATTACAGATAGGACCACGATAGCGGAGATGCCGAAAATCGCCAGTTGACTATCAGGCCCTAGGTCTGCGAGTCGGCCTGGAAATCCACCGACAACTCGACACTCGAAATAAGCTGTTCTGTCAGTGTCCCACTATGCCGTCGACGAAACCGACCACCCTCAAGTATGAACGGAGACTTAGACCGACACAGAGCGAACTTGGTCAGGTAGACCCCGCGGCCTTGTTCGAGTTCCACCGAGGGCGAACGATCACATACGAAGCAGACCCGGACACTGCATGTCTCGTGGAGTTGGACGAAGAGCCACCACATCCACTGAATCCCGAAGCAATAGACGTAGCAATGACAATCAGCCTTCTTTTCCGAGCTCCAATTCTCGACGAGATTCATGTTATGCGAAAGATAGTGATAGACGGTTCGAACACAACTGGCTTCCAGCGAACCGCAATAATAGGCCTGAACGGAAAGCTGCCTGTAGACGGAAAAGAAATCCCGATCCAACAGGTCACCTTGGAAGAAGACGCGGCCCGGAAAACGGGCGAGACCAATACCAACACTGTATTTCGGCTGGATCGACTTGGGGTGCCGCTAATTGAGGTAGCCACTGGCCCGGTGATCAAAAGCCCAGAGGAATCTGGCAAAGTTGCTTTGGCGATCGGTCACTTGTTGAGGTCCACGCGTCGCGTCAAAAGAGGGCTTGGCAGCATCCGCCAAGACCTGAACGTTTCCATCAAACAAGGTGCTCTGACCGAGATCAAGGGAGTTCAAGAGCTTGACCTAGTTTCGAAGGCCGTTGAGTTCGAGGTTGGACGACAGCTTGAGCTACTCAGGATTCTCGATGATCTCAAAGAGAGGGGCGTCAAGCTAGGCAGTATAGTCGGAGACTTGGTTGAAATCACGCCGCTGGTTTCGAGTTCAGAATCAAGCGTGGTCCAATCATCGCTGAAAAAGGGTGGCCTTGTGCTGGCTGTGAAGCTCCCGGGATTCAAGGGGTTGTTGAAGCGGGAGCTGATGCCTGGAGTACGGTTCGGCACCGAGATGGCGAGGAGAGCCGTATTCTACGGACGTGTAGGTGGAATATTCCATTCCGACGAACTTCCTGCGTATGGTATCAGCCAGGCAGAAGTAGACTCGATTGCAAGGAGGCTGAACTGCAGCGGCAACGACGCTTTTGCGATAGTAGCTGACAACCGCCAAAACGCCATGGATGGCTTGAACGCGGTTGTGGAACGGGCCCGAGAAGCGATCGAAAAGATACCGGAAGAGACACGAGTTGCGAACCCCGACGGGACAACACAGTATTTGAGACCAAGACCCGGAGCTGCGAGGATGTACCCTGAAACAGACGTTCCACCGGTACAAATACCAGCGGAAAGAATCGAGAGAATGAAGGCCAGTCTACCACGGTCCCCTGAAGAGCTCGCCAAACAGATCGAAACTCGGTACACAATCAGCCCAAAGGTTGCTCTCCAACTAGCAGACTCCGACTATCCTGCAATATTCGAAGAAATAGTAGCAAGCTCGAGAGGCGTGGCCCCTAGCTTCATAGCTACCTTTCTTACCGAGTCTCTTCGAAGCCTGTCTAGGGAAGGAGTACCGGTAGAAAACGTCTCGGCGCAAGATTTGAAAGAGGTCTTCAATCTCGTTGCGTCCGGGTCAACTGCAAAAGAATCCATCGCCCAGATCGTAAAGTGGCTTGCGTCCCATCCAGGGGCTCCCCCCGGCCATGCACTGGATGAACTCAAGCTACGAATGATGGCGCGACCCGACTTGGAGAAGATCATTGCGAAGGTTGTCGCTTCGAATTTATCGTACGTCGCTGAAAGCGGCGACAAGGCGATAGGGAAAATGATGAACCTCGTTATGGGCGAGGTGAGAGGCAAAGCAGACCCGAGGCTAGTAAACGAAATTTTGCGAAGCGAGTTAGACAAGGTGGCAGATTAACCGTGGCGGCCAAGGACAATTCCGAGAGAGTGACGAGAATTGACTTGGACGAGTTGGATCGGAAGATTCTCCAAGCGTACCTGTTCGATGCGAGATTATCTTATCGGGAATTGGCACATAAACTGGGAGTGTCTACTACTACCATTCAGTCTAGGACGAACAAGCTGGAAAAACTCGGTGTCATCCGGGGATACTCCGCTGTCTTCGATCATGAGAAAGTTGGATTTCAACTCACGGCGATCACGGAAGTGTCAGTCGCGAAGGGCAAGCTCCTTGAGCTGGAGAGGGAGGTCGCCAAGATACCCCAGGTACTAGCAGTGTACGACGTCACCGGACTGACGGATGCCATGGTGATAGCGAAATTCAAGAGTCGAGAAGAGCTGAGCAAGTTCACGAAGTCCTTGCTAGCGATGCCTTTCGTGGAGAGGACGAATACTCACATAGTCCTGACGACCGTCAAGGAAGACTTCAGGCTCCTGTAATTCGCAATCGCTTAGCAATGCCTTAGAATCGCTCGCAATAGAGTGGCGCATAAATACATCCCGAACAGAGTAAACTACAGTATCATGTCTCCTCCCTGGAAGATTACACAGCCGAAGAACGATGCGGACTACTTTGAACGCTTGACCAAGTCAGTCTTCACTGCTGGACTCACTTGGACGGTGGTGGAGAATAAGTGGCCTAGTTTCCGTAAAGCATTCCTGAACTTTTCACCTGAAAGGGTCTCAAAGTTTTCCGAGAGGAACATTAAGACGTTGATCAAGGACCCAGCCATTGTCAGAAACGAGAAAAAGATTAGGGCGACGGTCTTCAATGCGGGCGAGTTTTTGGAACTGCAGAAGGATTATGGTTCCTTCAAGAAATATTTGGACTCGTTCCGAAAGGACGAGGAACGGCTACTTTCTGACGTTCAAGAAAAATTTCATCATCTAGGACCTTCGACGGCAAGAACTTTCCTCTGGGCTTCAGCGTGTCCGCTCACGCCAAATGCCGAGGAAAAAAAGTGGATGGCCACACACAAAAGGGCCAGCTAGACCTCCAGCTCCCATTCTGAAGCAGATGACGGCCCAACTACAGCGCACAGCTAGAGCATCTTGCAGACTCTAGACCCCTTTATCCTCCAGGCGACCTACACGTGTATCTTCCTGGGATTGCCGAATATCCAACGTGTAGGGTTTGCTCTAAGTGGTCCAGGATTTTCAGCGATACCGAATGCAAGAGCCGGGGTTACCCGGTATACGGGGTCTTTGCTGTCAGACATGTCCCAGTCATACTTTTTCTTGTAGTCAACCGCGACACGTCGCAGTTCCGATCGATTCTTGACCCGTCGGGCATTGCCTTCCAATATCACTGCTTCCGCTGCCTTCTCGGGAATTACTGCACAGTTAGGGTTGACGGAGAGGTTGCGAGATTTTCGGGAATTGACTCCTGTGCTGAAGTAAAACATATTGGCAAGCCAAACTCCCCAAACAGGCATGACATGGGGTCGCCCGTCGGGTCGAGTGATCGCCAGATAGTAGTTATGCGAACTGGTCATCCGTTTGGAAGCCCAACTCCATGGGAGGGAATGCCGTTTTTCGTCAAACATCATGTCGTATCCAGGCCTGTATGGTCGTCCGGAGCTAGGAACGATCCGCGTTCGCGGTTTCCCTGTCATGAGAGTATCCTCTCCCCGCGAAACGGTCGAGCGTTATTGAATGTACTTCTTCGCCAGGAGAAGCTCCGCATTGAGAATGGAGCAACCCGCGCCTCCACGGACTAGATTGTGACCTAGTACGATGTACTTGATCCCCTTCAACGCGGGATCCGCTCGGATGCGACCTACGCTGACGCTCATTCCGCGACCCTCGTCAACGTCAAGCCTCGTCTGAGGCCGATCTTCCTCCGACCTTACAATGATCGGGTGGGCAGGGGCGCTCGGAAGTTTAAGATGTTGGGGGACTGATGTGAACTCGGACATTACCTTCGACGCCTCCTCGGGTGATATCAGCGAATGAGTCTTTGCAAATACAGCTTCTATGTGCCCATGAATTGTCGGGACCCGGTGGCAACTCGCAGAGACAGTTATCAGAGCGGGTTTGGTCGAAGAGCCGAGAATCTTGTTTGTTTCTCGCTGAACTTTCTCCTCTTCATTCCTAATGAACGGGATCACGTTTTCCAAAATGTCCAGCGAAGCTACCCCAGGATAACCTGCCCCTGAAATCGCCTGCATAGAAGACACTACAACTGTGTCAAGTCCAAATTTGTCACTGAGCGGTTTGAGAGAGAGTGTCAGGACGGCGGTTGTGCAGTTCGGGTTTGCCACGATAAACCCATCGATTTTCTTGCGACGTCTCTGATCTTCGACAAGAGACGCATGCTCAGGGTTAACCTCGGGATTCATCAACGGCACAAACTCGTCCATCCTGTGGGATGAAGCGTTCGAAAACACTGGCATCCCGGCTTCGGCAAATTCTTCCTCGATCGGCCCCGCAACTTCCGCTGGCAAGGCAGAGAAGACCAGGTCAGGGTCGTCAACGGCTCGGGAGCTGGGTTCGACGATCTGCAGCTCTTGCAATATTTCGGGAAGCTGTCCCTCACTCCTCCCCGCTACTGCCGAGCCGTAGGTCTTTCCAATACTCTTGTCGCTGGCCGCCAAAGCAGATATCTCAAACCAGGGGTGGTGAGACAGTAACTGAACGAACTTCTGGCCCATCATGCCGGTAGCACCGAGCACAATCGCTTTCTTCTTTGTAGTCATTAGCAACCCGTCTGATAGTATGTGCCCAATTACTACTCCTCAGACCTCGAATATCTTAGTATCGTTTCACCAAGGGGACCATCCGAGTGGCAACGGCAATCATCGCAACATGTTGGTTCTTGAGTGAGTCTATGTTCCTAGTCCTGGGGAATCTTGGCCTTTCTGAAGGACAATGGAGGTATGTCCCTTTGCAACTGCGAGTATCGGATCAGCCCACCCAGTCGTCTTAGCCTCGTTTCCTCCTTCCTTGCGCTTACCACCCAGAAACTTGCGACCCTCCTGTATCGGGGGTTTTGACTGGAAATAGTTCCATGCTTGCTTGTTCTTCCGAAGAACCTTCTCGTAGTGGTGAGGAAGTCTTGCGCTCTTCCTTTGTTCATAGGAGTATACGCCCGATTTGTCTTCCGTGCGTTGCGCAAAAACCTGCAATCCCGAAGGCATCATACGTCCGAGTTTAGTAAGCTGCCTTACGCGCCTTGCGTTCGTGAGACTCCAGACGCTTCGGGACCTTCTCGGCGTAAAGCGAATGACATATCTTGAGTCATCGAGTGTCTTTCGTACTCCATCAATCCAGCTGAAGCATAAGGCCTCGTCAACGGACTCGGGCCACGTGATACTGCCATTTCCAGTTTTCTTCTTGTAATATCCGACCCACAGTTCCCGCATCTTGTCGTGATTCTCATTAAGCCATTTCCGAAAATCAGCCCATGTTTCGAAGAACCTCGGATTAGTGAAGAATCCCTCCCTCCCTGCGGAATCTTTCAGCGTCCGGACCCGCATAGATCAGCCATTCGAGATGCTTGTAGGTCCTCCTAATCCAAGATTTGATTGATTCAAACCACTCTCGGAACTCCGCTGGCTTTGGAACAAGATCCTGTTTCACCTCATCAAAGTAGTTCGGTTCAGCTCTTATTCGCCCGGGAAGAATGACTTGAGAGGTTCTGTAACAACGCACGAATTCCACCACTGGTGACTGAAACTCATCAATGAAGTAATGGCCCCGGCCTGGATCGTACTCAGTTACGAGTGGAAGCTTCACGTTCGTATTCCGGATCCAGAAGTGAAGTGTCGCTTCGTCTTCGGCAGTCTCAGGAAGATCTCGCACTGACGAAAAATCGGAGGTCGAAGATGTAGATGGAAGAAACAGGACATTATTGTTCGAATCTAGAAACCTTAGGAATTCGTCTTCATCCTTTCTCGTCATATACAGCACATGTTGCTTACCAGTACGGTCTCTCATCCAGGTACGGTCTGCATCTGGAAGAATAAAGGGATCCAATTTCGATCCATTCGGTATTTCAAACCGCGAGGCGTAGCTGCTAAAGAGACTATGCCATCTATCTTACGTTGACTCTCGTTTTTCTTCGGGCCGACGCCAATGCAGAAGACTATTCAATAGAACTTTGCAAGTAGCGACGTCCCGGATTGTTTCAGTTGCTGGCTTTCCGGCAGTAAAAGGTGGTTTCTAGGGAGGATTCTTAACCTGCGCGTTACTAGTTAGAGCAGCGTTTCGGGCTTTGTGCGGAATATTCGGTTGCGTTCTCCACGACGGATCCAAGGCCGCCCCGCTTATACACTCTGCCCTCAAGCGACTCGAGTATCGAGGATATGACTCTGTAGGAGAGGTTTCAGTTGATAATGGCAAGCTTAGCGTGAAAAAGGATAAGGGCAGACTAGAAGAGGTTCATTCGAAATACGATCTGGACGATCTTCCAGGATCTGTAGGAGTTGGACATACGAGGTGGGCAACTCACGGGAGGCCAGCACAAGAAAATTCTCATCCCCACGTAGACTGCAAATCCCAGATCGCCGTTGTCCACAACGGAATAATAGAGAACTATCTTGAGCTGAAGAAAGAACTAGAATCGAAGGGACACCAGTTCAATTCGCGAACTGACACTGAAGTCGTGCCACATCTTGTTGAAGAGTACGTCAGCCAGGGTATCGGTCTCGAGGAAGCGTTCAGGAAGACCGTCAACCGTCTCGAAGGGGCATACTCTATCGTTCTAACGAGCACTCTGAGTCCAAAAACGATACTCTGCGCCCGACAAGAAGGCCCTCTGGTTCTTGGTCTCGGAGATGGAGAATACTATTGTGCTTCAGATTTCTCTGCGTTTCTCCCCCTCACGAAGAAGGCAGTGATTCTGGACGAGGGGGAAATGGCCGTACTGAATCCACAAGGCGTCCGCATCCTGAAACTAAAGAATGCCGCCTCGGTCAAGAGAGACCCGATCACTATAACCTGGGATCCCGAGTCAGCCAAGAAACAAGGGTTCAAACACTTCATGCTGAAGGAAATCCACGAACAAGGACAATCGATTAGGGACGCCCTAAGAGGGCAACAGATCTACTATGATCTCGTAGCAAGCAAGGTTCTCAATGCAGACAAATTTTTCATCGTCGCCTGCGGAACATCCTACCACGCTGGTCTTGTTGGGAGCTTAGCCCTCGCAAAGCTGGCGGGCATCAACGCGCGGGTCGTTATCGCCAGTGAGTTCTCTGACGAAGCACTCGACCTAGTCACTCCAAAAACAGCTGTTCTAGCAATAAGCCAGTCGGGCGAGACCATGGACACCTTGAACGCAGTACGCGATGCGAAGTCAAGAGGCGCCAGTATCCTAAGCATCGTCAACGTGTTAGGTTCGACCTTGATGAGGCTGTCAGACGTCTACATAGGTCAAAACGCAGGGCCCGAAATAGGTGTGGCCTCCACTAAGGCATTCACTTCTCAGGTCGCAATTCTCCTCAGGCTCGCGGCAAACATAGGCCGAAAGAAGGGAGAGGTCTCAGCCAAAGAGATCAGTGAACTTGAGAACGCTCTTCACAAGACTCCGGGAATCATACAGAACGTCATCAACACAAAGATCAGTGAGATCAAGAGGCTCGCCGAAGATTGCAACAACGCATCGAGCATATGCTTCCTCGGGCGCGGAATCAGTGTGCCCACTGCACTTGAAGGCCGACTGAAGCTGCTAGAGCTCAGCTACATTCCAGCAATCGCCTACCCGGCCGGGGAGAGTAAGCACGGCTTCATTGCTCTCATTGAAGACGGATTCCCAGTAATTTTCGTGGCACCAAAGGACGATAC
Source organism: Bathyarchaeia archaeon (assembly GCA_035656295.1). Classification (GTDB taxonomy): domain Archaea; phylum Thermoproteota; class Bathyarchaeia; order 40CM-2-53-6; family 40CM-2-53-6; genus 40CM-2-53-6. The sequence continues at coordinate 203,341 of DASRSU010000001.1, forward strand.
CCACAAACGAGTCGTCGGAAACATCATGGAAATGAAAGCGCGAGGGGCGAGGATCATCTCCATAATTGAAGAGGGGGACGAAGAGATCAGGGGTCTATCAGATCAGGCATTGGAGATTCCAGAATCCCTGCCAGCGCTCGTCACACCACTAGTGTACGTTGTGCCATTACAGCTGCTGGCGTACCACCTATCTGTCATCAAGGGACACGACCCCGACTATCCAAGAAATCTTGCAAAAAGCGTCACCGTCGAATAATTCGGCCCGACTCAACATTGTCCCAAGACTTAGCAGAGGAACAGGCACTACTAGAGAAGAACCTTAGGGAGGCTCTGGAGGAGGCCTACACCAAAACAAACATCGCCATCTCCGAACTTACAAACCGAGGAGAGGACTTCGTTAAGAAAGTCTGGGCGGCGTCCGAAGCTGTCGAGTACTCCAGCTTGCTCTTCTCGTTGACCTATGATCTTCAGGATTATGATCCCGAAGTGGAAAGGCGAAGAGGTGTGGATCCAATATCACTCGTAAAGGATTCTCTACAACCCCTAAAGCTCGCTATGGAAACCAGAAAGCAGTCGCGCAAGAAAGCATACGAAAGCTTGAGGATTGCCGCCTACTACCTTAGAACAGCTTACCTCGACCTGTCGAAGAAAACGACTCGGAGAAGAGACGATGCCCGACCGGCCGAGGGACAAGTTTCCGATTCGAGAACGAAAAGGCTTCACTCCAAACCTTAACTAGCCGTTATTCGGCGGCGGGAACCTCTGCCCAAGGACTGCCAACGCGTGTTCCGCTCAGTCACATGCCTCGCTGGAGGAGTTGGAGCAGCACGATTCCTTGAAGGATTATCAAGAATCTTCCCGCAGGAAAAAATTACGGTCATCGTCAACACGGGCGACGACCTGCAATACCTCGGCTGCCATGTCAGTCCAGACCTTGACATTGTGACCTATACACTGGCAGGAATCGTGGATCGGGAAAAAGGCTGGGGAATACAGAACGACACTTACAATTCGATGGAACAACTTGGAAAGTATGGAGCGGAGACATGGTTCCGGATAGGAGACAGGGATTTTGCAACGCACCTACTTCGCACAGAATATCTCCAACAGGGTTTTACACTTACAGAGGTGACGGACAAAATTAGGGCATCGCTCAGCGTGAAAGTGCGGATTCTTCCTATGACCGATGCTCCAGTTGCCACGAAGATAAAGACGCCAGAAGGACTGCTGGAGTTTCAGGAGTACTTTGTCAAGAGAAAGTTTCAGGATAAGGTCATCGACGTTTCGTATGAAGGGGCGGCCATGGCTACTCCGGCTCCGGGTGTCGTCCAGAGTATCGAAAGGTCTGACTTGATCGTTCTATGCCCAAGCAACCCGATCCTGAGCATTGGGCCCATACTTGCAATAAACGACATTCGAGAAGCACTCGGGAAAACTAGGACTAAGATCGTAGGCGTGAGCCCAATCATTGCAGGCAAATCCGTCAAGGGTCCGCTCGACCGTATGATGAGCAGCCTGGGACTGGAGGTGTCTCCCTACGGCGTTGCGCAACTCTATCGAGGCCTACTCCGGGGCTTTGTCATCGACGAAGTCGACAAATCTGCCGTGTCGAGGATTCAGGGCCTTGGAATCAAGCCCTTGCTTACAAAGACGCTAATGGACACGGAGGAGGCAAAGGTGAGACTTGCGAGAGACACTCTACGATTAGCCGAGGATTTGGCGTGACCGACCACAGAGCGGTCGTTCCGGTCAAGGGCTTACGAGAAAGCAAAAAACGGCTGGCATCCCATTTGTCCCAAGACAACCGGGAGATACTTGTCAAAGCACTCCTTGAAGATGTTCTGTCAAGCCTCGGGCGTGCCGACATCTTCAGCAACATCTCCGTGATTTCACAGGATCAGCACGTTATGGACCAGATCAGGTGGCCCAAAGTCGTACTCATCAAACAAAACGGAACGGGTTTGAACGCAGCTGTACAACAATCAATTTCCTCTGTCACCAAAGCGTGTGCAGATTCACTTACGATTGTACTGGCAGACATACCGTTGGCACAGCCTGCGGACTTCAGAGAGATGCTGCAGGTAGGCGCGCATGGCCCGAAAGTAGTACTGGTGCCCTCTATGAAAGGCGGGACTAACATCATGACACTATCTCCGTCAGACGCAATCTCGCCATCGTATGGAAGATGGAGTTACAGCAGACACCTTCGTCAAGCACAGAAGAAAGGGCTCAGCGTCTATTCGATCTCAAATCCACGGGTATCTTTTGACATTGACACACCCAGAGACTTGTCAGAACTCCACTCGCGTGATCCGGACGGAAGGACGAGTACGGGAAGGGTTGCAGCTAGGATGCTCAGAATACCGGCCCTAAGTCAGAAGCGTCCCTGAATTCTGTTCATACTCGGGAATGAGTAGAAACTCTTTTATGAGTAGGTCCTCGCGGCGCGCCTCATGACGTCTCCTAGAACGACTTTGGGAACGACCTCAATACTGGCTGGAAGCGCAATGTTCGGAGCCTTAGCAGCCCTAATCACCTTAGCCGCCCCCCCGGCCATTCAGCCGCCTTTTCCAATCCTGTACTATCTGAAGTTCGATGTCGCAGAGGTAGTCGACATGAGCGCTTTTCTCATTTTCGGGCCGGTAGCTGGATTGTTAACGGCCCTACTTCATGCCAGTATCCTTACAATCACGCCGGGAAGCGGTGGTCCATTCGGGCCCAGTCTCAAATTCTTCGCTGTAGTGTCGACTTATGCCGGGCTGTTCCTTGCCTCTCGATTTGGAAAACACAATCTTCTGAAGACTAGCTTGCTCATGACCGGTCTTAGCATCCTCACGCGCGTGGTTCTGATGACCGTTGTGAACTACCTCTACATCATTTTCTTCGCTCAGGTCGTGTTCGGACAAAACTACCTCTTCTTCGGAGGACTAGTGCTAGGCCAGGCAGGAATAAACGCGACTGGTTCCACTCTGATCCTGTACATCCTCGCTTTGACCGCGGTTTACAATGCTGTTCACGTCGTGTTCTCAGTAGCCGTTTCGCTGTTCCTGGTTAGAACCCTGATGCATCGGGCCCCCAATCTCTTGCAGTCTGGCGCATGGATCAGAAAGCTTCTTGGTTCCGTACGCTAGACACCCTCCGCCTTGCTACTGGCGCGGGCTTCGAACGAAGTCGGGGGCCAGTACGAAGGTCAATAATGTCTCGTTCGTCGGGGCCTGTTCCGATGAGGCTAACCGGAACACTGGTCTCGTGCTCTATCTTCAGCACGAACTGTCTCGCATCGAAAGGCAATTGATCAAATTCGCGAATGCCTTTTGCCCCGAGAAACAGTATGTCAAGTTTCGTAAGTGCTATCTGAGTAGCGCCGTTCAGCTCAACAGCTCTCTTAGCGAGTTCGAAATTGAACGGAGCGGCTCTACGCTCTCGCCCAGTTACGGTACCATACTCCATCCAGCCACGTTTCAAAACCTCGTCCCTGTCTAATTGCCCGTCAAGGGGTCCTTCCCCAACCCGTGTGACGTAGGACTTGAAGATCACGACCACGTCACCAACTTGTGTTGGACCTATTCCCACATCAGCACATGCCTGGGACGCGGTTACGTCTTTTGATGTGACATAGGGATAGGTTCCATGGTAGAGGCTCAAGAATGTTCCTTGTGTCCCTTCAACCATTACGTGATGATTTTTCGCGAGAGCTTCGTGAATCTCAGCGACAGTGTCGCAGGTGTAAGGTTGTAATTGTTGGACTTGTCTGGCCAGCTTCACCATTCGCAGTGCTCGCTCTGCATTACAAGCTCCAACGCCGCTTTTGGTCGAACCGACCTTCTTCGACAAGTGCTCGGAGTTTTTCTCCTGGAGCTTGTGACGTTCTTCAACAATCGCGCACTGGTAGTCTATGCCGATCCGCTGGTCAGAATCGGTCTTATCGATCTCGTCTTTCAGAACTGGAATATCTACGGGGACTCCCGGCCCGATTAACAGCCGTGTCGACTTGTTGACAAAACCGCTTGGTATCAGCCTTAGAGAATACTGTTTTCCATTATAATAGACGGTATGTCCCGCATTCGGTCCGTTTCCTCCTCTGACGCAAATTTCGGGCTTATCCTTCAGGGCGAGATAGGCAGCAATCTTGCCTCTAGGGGACGATTGTTATCGTCTTTCCCTTCATCCCCGAAGAATCCCCCGACAATTACTGTGACAGGCAATTCCGTTTCCGCTGCTCAATCGACATGGGTCGAATAAGACTTTGGAATATGACATTTGGGCGGACTATAGCCCTGTAGATATCAGCCCGCCCGATGTCGTTCGTCATCGCGTCGGCTGAGAACGCTCCGCCATAGTTCTTAGCGGAAACTCATCATCTGCAGTAAACTGATAATCGGGGGTTTTTAACGAATTCGCGATATGGATCGGTGACTCCTTCTCTCAACGACTCCGTTAAAGGAAAAATTCTTTTTAGCGGCCTGGACGATAGCGTCAGCGACTTCTTGTCTCGTCTTTCCTTGGGTGTCAATTCCAAGTTTGTGGGCAGTGTCGATGAGCGGATCGCTGCTCGCCACACCTCTCGATATATGTGATAATCCACGAGACGCGTCGTCGAACCCTTTCCGGGCTCCCCCAGAGACCTCGCCAACTCAGGTATCTTCTGTGGGCCCCAGATGAAGCTCCCAGCGAGGACGCCGATGATTAGCAACACCTGAAATGGATCCCCAAGCACGATTCTTCCACTTCCCGGTATTCATCGTTCTCGGTTCTAATGTTCAGGCATGGCCGAACACCCTTTTCGAAGAGGTCTTATTCCTCGGCCAATTGTGGCGGGCTTTGAGAGGTATACCGCAAGCTGAAGATCATCGTGTGTCTGCGGCGCGTACCGGATACGGCGTCCCGCATCAAGATCAGTCCAGACAGTAAGTCAATCGACACAACGGACATGGAGTTTGTAATTAATCCCTATGAGGAATACGCACTAGAACAAGCTGTCCAGTTGAAAGAGAAACACCGAGGCGAGGTTACGGTGGTCACGGTTGGAACGGAGAAATCGACGCCTGTGATACTCAAAGCGCTCGCGCTCGGGGCGGACAAGGCGGTACATCTCAAAGTGGAGAAAGTTCCCGAAGACCCCGGCGCAATCGCACATATACTCGCCGAGGAACTGAAACAGCATCAATTCGATATTCTATTGTTTGGCAAGAAGGGGGTCGACGATGATAACCAACAGGTAGGTCAAATGGTATCCGAACTGTTTCAAGTTCCATGCGTAACACAGATAGTGAAACTGGAAGTTGTTGGTGGAAAGGCGACCGTGCAGAGAGAAGTTGAAGGCGGAGCTGTCATCGTTGAGACGAGCCTCCCCGCAGCGTTCACGGCCGAGAAGGATCTTACCAATCCCAGATACGCGTCGTTAAGGGAACTAATAGCAGCAAGAAAGAAGCCTATCGAGACAAAGAGCGTGACGCCACGGCCATCCTCACTAGAAATCGTCTCCATACAGCCACCACCGCCCCGCCCACCGGGAAAAATAATCGGGAAAGGCGTCGAAGCCGTTCCGGTCCTTGTGCGGTTGTTGCATGAAGAAGCGAAGGTGATCTAAGCTAGTGCAAGGACCAGTCCTGGTCTTCGGCGAGTCCTCCGGCCCTACGTTTCGCAAAGCAGCCTATGAAGCCGTGACCGAAGGAAGGAGGGTAGCAGATCTGCTACATGTCGAGGAGCAGGTCTTGGTGATAGGAAGTGGAATCAAGAACGAGGTAGGACAACTCACAAAGTATGGCGCAGACAAGATATTGTTAGCGGAGGACGCCTCTCTAGGACTCTTCCACCCCGACTATTACCGACAAATAATGCTCGAGACAATCAAGAGGACAAGTCCGAGCATTGTGTTGATACCAGCAACCTCGACCGGAAAAGATCTAGCGCCTCGGATCGCGATTCATCTCGGCACGGGTCTCGCCAGTGACACGATCAAACTAGATCTTGAGGGTGACCAGCTTTATGCTACAAGACCCGCCTACGCTGGCAAGGTCCTGCTGAAGGTCAGGATCAAGAACACGCCCAAGATCGTGACCTTGCGACCTAACGTATTCACAGCCAAGGAAGCTTCTAAGAGCAAGACCCCAACAATTCAGCAGCTAGAGTTTCAAAAGCCCGAGTCTCAGATTATCGTAAAAGAGTTCGTCTCTCACGGGGTGAAGAAGGTCGACCTAACCGAGGCGGGCGTAATAGTGTCCGGTGGTCGCGGCATGGGCGGACCAGAAAACTATCGCATACTCGAAGAACTCGCCGATACTATCGGCGGCGTCGTCGGCGCATCACGCGCTTCTGTAGACGCTGGTTGGAGGCCACACTCCGACCAGGTCGGCCAGACCGGCCGAACGGTATCTCCAACCTTGTACATCGCCTGTGGAATATCAGGTGCTATACAGCACCGGGTCGGAATGATCAACTCCAAGGTGATAGTGGCAATCAACAAGGATCCGGAGGCCCCTATCTTCGGCTTCGCCGACTATGGAATAGTTGGCGACGTCTTCGAAGTGGTCCCAGCACTTACCCTGGAAATGAAAAAGTATTACGGTAAGATCTGAGGGGGACTATCGGTGGGACTTTAGAAACTTCGTCAGTTCTTGACTAAGCGGGCTCCGCGACACGTCAATTACCGGCATTTCCATATTGTTCGACTTGACGTTATGAACAAAGTCGGGCATGGGCGCGTAGCTTATCGAAGCAATGTACAGTTCTCCCTTAGCATATTCCTCTGGCATCTCTGGCGGCGGTATCGGCTGGCTCACAAACACGATGCCATCGCACCAGTTTAGCAGTATCGGCTGGCCCATCCTCATGATAATCGCAAGAGATCCGACCAGTTGTTGTGGGCTGTCGTACTTGACCAGTTCTCTGACTATGACCTTTTTCAGGGGTTCGAATGAGATTTCAACCATTTCTTGCTATGCCTTGTTTTCGAGGTAGTTTTCGGACGAGTATTTGTTGATTGAGGTCGACTAGGATAGCTAGCCGAGATTGAAGGTGACGCCCTTACCCCCGGAGGGATACTTCCATGAGATCGCCTTGTTCCCGATCTTGTGGCAGACGATGAGGCATCCGCCGGTTTCCATGCATCCTTCCGTGTTATAGTTCAGTTTGTCCTCCCACACGTACACCTGTGCAGGGCAGATGTAGAGGCAGGGCTTCTTCTCGCAGCTGGGACAAAGCTCCGTGTCCACAACGATGAAAGGCTCCGGGTCTTTCGCAAAACTGACCAGCCCCAATCTCTTGTCCAAGGTCAGAGTCTTTTCTTCGGACATGTTCTAGAACGTCCTTGCTCCGCTGAGCATGTCTTTGATCAAGGTAAGCGTCGAGACTCTTCCTTTGGTCTGGGATCTCAGTTCTTTGAGGATTTTCTTCTTTCCCGTCCCGTCGACCCTGTAGACTGCTTCGGCCGCGGAACATACAAGTTCGGGATAGACGTTGTAGAGACGCTTGTTCCGCAAGTACTTTGGAACCCGGCTGAACTCGTACATGTCCCTGAGAGCCGGGTCTTGCCTTATCTTTCTCTCGTAGAGGCTGAGTGATCTTGCCGAGAAGTCTCGCTTCTTCCTTGCCTCGAGCAGAGTCTCAGCGGCAGCCATGCCAGCTATTATCGCCATGTCTACCCCCCGAAACGTGTAACCGTTATTGAGTAAGTGTCCCGCCGCGTCGCCGGCGACTAGCATGCCATGAGTGTAGGGCCGATTCAGCATACTTGGGCCTGATTCCGGGATCATATGAGCATCATACTCTACTGTCTTGCCATGCTTAGTCATTCTTTGGACCTTCGGGTGGGCCCTGAGCTTGCGCATCATTTCATGCGCCGGTACTTGCTGCAACGCTACATCATCTCCGCCAACAACCATTCCAAGAGCCAGACTGTCGCGATTTGTGTACAGGAACCCACCACCACGTAGCCCGCCTGAGCATGCTCCGACAAACACTTGGGCAGTGCCTTCAGCAGGGTCTAGCCCGAAACGCTCTTCGATTATTTCTCCAGGAAGCTCGATGACATCCTTCATGCCCATGGATATCTCGTGCGGTTCGAGCATCGTGGTAAGCCCCGCCTTCCGTGCAAGAGTCGTCGTCGTCCCATCACAGGCTATCACGGCACTAGACTGGATCTTGTCCTGTCCCGCAATGATTCCTTTCACCTGCCCTCCTTCCATGATCAGGTCGTCCACTCGCACATCCGTAATGAGAGAAGCCCCGGCCTTTTCGGCCTGTTCAGCGAGCCACTTGTCAAACTTGGCCCGTATTGTGGTGAAACTTCCATGCGGGTCCTTGGACTCATATTCAATCGAGAATGCGGTGTCTGAAGTCATGAAGGTGATTCCCTCTTTTCGGATGAACCGTTCTACAGGGGCTTCCTTCCATCGATCCCCGAACAGTCTCTGGAGTGCATAGGAATAGACACGCCCCCCGAACATGTTCTTCGAACCTGGAAAGGCACCGCGCTCTACGAGGAGTACTTGGACTCCCTCGCGCGCAAGCGTCAGAGCCGCTGCGCTGCCGGCTGGTCCTGCCCCGACTATTGCGACTTCGAAGCCTTCAAGCGACATAACTCGTGTAAGAACCCATGCGGAGTTTATTCATTTTCGCTCTATTTTGTCCGCTGTGCGCTCAGCACCCGTCTTTTCCCAACGCTTCTCTAATAATTCTCTGATGATATCTACCGCCCGTTTCACCTGTCTCTGCAACGCCATCGGATCATATCCCACAGGCGGCTTCGTGTCAAGATACCTCCTGTACATGTCAAAATCGAGGAATTGTTTGCTTGTCTCGAAGATAGCCATCAAGGCAGGGCTTTCCATTTTTTCCAGGTCTGATTTTCGGCAATGGTAGAATCCGTTGTCGCGAGCGAAAGTGACCTTCTCGTTTCCGATCGAGTCATTGTAAACATCCTCCCAGAGATTCCGATCCACTTCGCTTTCAAATACCGTCTGATCCCGGATCTTCGATTCATATTCATCATAAAAGTCGCGGACCTTTTGCTCGGGAATTTCGAGTATTCTCGACAACTCCTCGAAGCTCAGGCCCTTCCTCTTGAGGTAATACGCCGCCTCTTGTAGATAGACTTCAGCTTCGCCGTCATGAACATCTGAGGTCAAAGAATCGAGTGTGCTCCGCTAGGTTGCTGTGGATCTTCGGGTCTAAATAAGTTCGGCGCCGCTCACTGCTGAGCCAGAGCTCTTGGTGTCTACTTTTTGAAATATCTCTTGCATTTGCGGCACTGGAACCTCTCGTTCGAGAGGCTCCTCAACTGGGAGTTACAGAACGGGCAAGTGTCCATGGTTTTCAGGGTTGGCTGCTCGCCGTCGGCTTGGACCCCTTTGATGACCTCCGTACTGTTTGACAATGAAATGCCGATCTTCCTTTTGTACAATACCAGTCCCACGACAAGGATTGCAGTGACTAATGCCCCGACGGCTACGAAAGTGCCAATTGACCCCCACAAGTTTGAAAGATATTGTTGCATGAAGACATTGTGGACGTATTCATCATATAGCCATAGGGCGAGTAACACATTCACGGCTGACTGGGCATAGATCGCGAGTCTGATCTTCGACAGTTGAAATGATGACATATTGCAGGCTCATCGAGTCCGCCGAAAAATCCGGACTCCGTTTGTAACTTAGTTGAAAGAGAAAGATAAGTCTAGCTAGACCGTCTAATCGTCCACGCGAAACTGATGTGAATTATCGATAGGCCTCATAATCTGCTCCTAGAAGGCCGACTGCTATTTTCTGCACCATTATTTCATCGGTGCCCTCGTAGATTCTGCAAACTCGAGTGTCTACTAGATGTCTTGGAGCTCGAGTCTCGAAACTGTATCCACTAGAGCCGAGAATCTGCACCGTTCTATCCGCCGCATCGAACGAGACGTTCGACGCGAAGTACTTCGCCTTAGCAATCATGATGTCTGCACGGTCCCGTAGATCCTTGTTCTCTGCCCTTTCATCGCTTTGTTGCTTTAGCAATGCGGCACTGTAGACCAGGTTTTTCGCGGCCTCCAGATTGGTCGACATCTCTCCTATATGTCTCTGGACCAGCTGATGCTTACCGATCTGCTTGCCATGCTGGACTCGTTGTCTAGCATAAGCTACAGCCTCGTTTATACAGTCCTCAATCACTCCTAGGCAACCAGCAGCTACACTTAGCCGCCCGCTCATCAGTCCCGAATAGGCAATTCCCAATCCCTTCCCTACGGGCCCTAGTAAATTCTCCTTTGGAACGCGGCAGTTGTCGAAGAAAATTGATCCAGTGTCGGATGTAGGCATACCCAGCTTGTGCTTTTGTTGCTGGCTAGAGTACCCATCAAAGTTTTTTTCTACGATAAACGCGCACATTCCCTCTCGCTTCCCCTTAGGGTAAGCGAACACGACCGCGTTGTCAGCGATGCTGCCATTTGAAATCCAGGCTTTGCTACCATTCAGTAAGAAGTGGGTGCCTCGATCTTCGAATATTGTCCGCAGCGCGGTGGGATCACTGCCTGCGGCTGGCTCAGTGAGTCCGAAGCACATGATCTTTTCTCCCTTAGTAGCTGATGGGAGGTAGCGTTCCTTCTGTTCGTCATCGGCCCATTTCTGGACAGTTACCTCTCCTAGAGAAACGTGTCCCGACAGAAAGGTCCTAACGCCTGTACCTTCGTTTCCGATTCTCTCCAGAGCGAGCATGTAAGTGAGCACGTCTGCTCCTTGTCCATTCCCGTAGCGGCGCGAAATCGGCAAGCCAAGGAGCTGTGCCCTCCGGAAGATCGGGATCAAGTGTTCGTTGTGTCTCCTCGCCAGATAGGCATCGTCTTCAAACGGTCGCAGCTCCCTACACGCGCGATCAACCTCATCAAGGATGAGTCTCTGCTCGTCTGAAACTTCAAAGTTCATCCGTGAAAGGTCAGCGAACTCGGCATCGATCGCAGTCTTCAAAGTAAATCATTCCGATTCTGGTCCATACTTGTTAATCTGCGTTTCTCAAAACGTTATATGACGGAGTTTTCGGCCAGACGTCTCAAGGACTGAAAAGCGCGTTGCCTATCCAGATGGAAGAAGAAGACATTCCGTTTTTCGCTGAGGTAATTGCAGGCGGACGAATTACGATCCCAGAGGAAATACGGAAAATATTCGGTGTGAAAGATGGCGACCACGTAATGTGCCGTGTCAGACTCGTAAAAAGGGCCGATCAAGTAAAGTAAAATCGGAAGCGCACAAAAAACTCTTGGACGCTCTCTCAAAGCCTGACAGTTTTAAATAGGGTGAGCCGACTCGGCCCAAGTCAGAACCCTAGTTGACCATGGCCGTCTCCGATCCCGGAACGATCATAGACGGTTTTCGAGACAAGTCAGTGCTAGTCATTGGCGACATAATAGTCGATAGATATGTACATGCACGTAGCCGTAAACTCTCTAGAGAAGCCCCGGTTCCTGTAGCCGATCTTGTCTCCGAAGAGCGAGTACTCGGAGGAGCTGGGAATCTGACCAACAACCTAGTTTCCCTAGGGGCCAAGGTCAAAGTGTTAGGTGTTGTCGGGAAGGATGATGCCGGGGACTGGGCCCGTGACGAGCTTGCTAGAAAGGGAGTCGATGTGTCAGGAATCATCGCAAATGATCGACCGACAAGCCTCAAGAGCAGGTACATTCTCAACCACCGCCAGTATCTCCGCATCGACAGAGAGTATCGATCTGACATTGATCCCTTGGTGACGAAACAGTTTCTAGGAAAGCTGAGAAACTTTGTAGGCGACGTGGACGGTATCGCATTCTCAGACTACGACAAGGGCGTAATCACCCCTGAGTTAATCAGTAACGTCGTCGAGGAATGTCGGGTCCAGGAAAAGAAGATTCTGGCCCAACCGAAGGTCCGACATTATCTAGACTATATCGGTGTTTCAATGCTCAAGTCGAACGCACGCGAGGGAAGTATCGCAACTGGCGTCAACGTGGTTAACGAAACCTCACTGCGCAACATGGGACACAACCTGATGAGCCGCCTCGAGTGCGACAGTTTGTTGCTTACGCGTAGCGAGCAAGGGATGATACTCTTCGAGAAGAAGAACATCACGAGTTTTCCACCGTTCAAGGGTCCCAAGCCAGGATTCAACGCTGTCGGAGTACGTGACTGCATGACAGCCGTACTCGCGATGGGTCTGAGTTCTGGAGCACCAGTCCAGGACACCGTGCTCCTAGCAGGACTCGCCGCCGCGCAGCAAGCGGAAAAGATAGGTACCGTTGTAGTGGATCTGGACGAACTACGGTCTCAAGCTAACACGACTCAGCAGCTTGCAGAACGGATAGTTCAGGTTCCGGTCCATTAATGGAAACCGTCGAAATTCCAATCGGCATGCTGCTACAAAAAGCAGTACGAGTACGAGCGCACATTCTTGAAATGGTGGCTGAGGCCAGATCTGGACATCCGGGCGGAAGTCTATCAGCTGTCGAAATCCTAGCATCACTTTTCTTCTACAAGATGAGGCATGACCCGAAGCATCCGGACTGGGAGGATCGGGACCGATTGGTACTGTCCAAAGGCCACGCAGCACCGGTACTGTTTGCCACTCTGGCCGAAGCAGGATATTTCCCTGTCACAGAGCTCAAGACGCTTCGGAAGATGAACAGTCGACTCCAAGGTCATCCGGATTTGAGAGTCCCTGGAGTAGAGTTTCCTGGAGGGTCGTTGGGAATCGGACTGTCGGCAGCAATTGGGATGGCACTCGCAGGGAAGATAGACAGGAAAAATTACCGAGTCTACGCATTGCTTGGCGACGGGGAACTTGATGAGGGCGAGACTTGGGAAGCTGCAATGGCAGCACCAAAATTCAAGCTCGACAATCTAACTGCAATCATCGACAGGAATGGAATACAACAGGATGGTCTAACTGAGCAGATAATGCCGAAAGAGCCTCTAGCATACAAATGGAAAGCGTTCAACTGGCATGTTTTGGAAGTCGACGGCTTCGATTTCCGCCAGATAATCGACGCGCTTGACAAAGCAGAGAACATGAGAAATAGGCCAACGATGATTATTGCGCACACCGTAAAGGGCAAGGGAGTTTCATTCATGGAATGGGATCCCGCCTACCATGGAAAGGCACCGGACAAAGACACAGTTAGGAAGCTTGTCGAGACGATGAACCCATCATGAGCAAGACAACATTGACCACTGCAATCCCAGCCCCTCCAGCCCCACCACTGTTAGCTTCAATGAGAGATTCATACGCCGAGACGCTACTCGAACTCGGCGCTAAAGATCCAAGAATCGTTGTGCTAGGAGCGGATACATCAGTCTCCATTAAGACCAACATCTTCGGTGAAAAGTACCCGGAACGCTTCTTCAATGTAGGAATCGCTGAGGCAAATATGGTTGGGATCGCCTCAGGTCTGGCCCTGGCTGGGAAAATTCCGTTTGTCACAACGTACTCTGCATTTGTCCCGGGCAAATGCTTGGACCAAATTCGAAACGCCGTTGCATATCCAAATCTGAACGTCAAGATCGTATCCTCGCATGGAGGTCTGACCGTCGGACCTGATGGAGCCTCACATCAAACCGTCGAGGACGTCGCAGCAATGAGGGCTATTCCTCGAATGAATGTCGTAATTCCAGCCGATGGCCCATCGACAAGGATACTTGTCACGCAAGCAGCCCGGACCCAAGGTCCGTTCTACATTCGACTGAGCCGCCCAAGTGTTCCGACAGTCTACACACCAAGTGCCCATCTATACATCGGAAAACTCAGCGTTCTCCGAGAAGGCGCTGACGTTGGAATAATTGCTTGCGGGATCATGGCGAATGAAGCACTGGAAGCAGCAAAAGTCCTGGCCAAGGACGGGGTATCAGCCGAGGTTGTAGACTCCCACACGATAAAGCCCCTAGACCACGAAGGCATCCTCAAGCAAGCCCGTAAAACTGGAGTCCTTGTAACGTGTGAAGAGCAAAACACTCTCGGAGGGCTTGGAGGGGCGGTAGCCGAAGCGGTCGCTGAATCGTATCCCGTCAGAGTCGTCAGGGTGGGCATCCGGGACAGCTTCGGAGAATCAGGTGAACATGTCGAACTCATGGCCAAGTACGGACTAACTTCTTCAGAAATAGTCCGACGGTCCAAAGAGGCACTCCAGTCGAGGTAGCTGAGAATAGATGAAAATATTCCTGGACACAGCTAACATTCCCTCGATCAAGACATTCGTCGACATGGGCGTACTCGATGGCGTAACCACAAACCCGACTCTGATAGCGAAAGAGAATCGTGATTTTCTAGAGCTTGTAACAGAAATCTTGGAAATAGTCTCAGGGCCTGTGAACCTTGAGGTTGTGAGCCAGGCCGCGGAGGGAATGACCGAAGAAGGACACAACCTGGCATCACTTGGATCAAACGTGGTCGTAAAATGTCCAATGACAGCGGATGGATTGAAGGCGGTGCGAAGTCTCCATAAGTCCGGAATCCGTACCAACATGACGCTCATATTTTCGGCCAACCAGGCTTTGCTTGCCGCAAAAGCTGGCGCCAACTACGCTAGTCCATTCATCGGCCGTCTAGACGATGCGGGCCAGGAAGGAATGGAGCTCATCCGCGAAATACTACAAATCTATGAGAACTATCACTTTGAGACTGAAGTATTGGTGGCGAGCATTCGGCATCCGATGCACGTCGTAGAAGCTGCCAAGCTCGGCGCGGACATAGCCACGATGCCACCTGACGTCCTTGACAAAATGTTGAAACATCCTTTGACAGACATCGGCTTGAAACGGTTCCTGGACGACTGGCAAAAGACTGGGCTTAAGCTACCAAGTGCGAGAGCTACAATACCGAGAGTCAGGCCCGTCGTCAATCGGTGACTAATCTCTCATAACGTTAGTCTTTTGAATAACCCATGAATCCTGTCACTGTTACTCTTTGACGAAGTTCGTTTTCGTTACCGGCGGCGTAATGTCAGGAATCGGCAAAGGAGTCATCGCAGCATCAATCGGCAAAATTCTACAGGTAAGAGGACTAAAGGTCACAGCTGTAAAGATCGACCCCTACCTGAATTATGATGCTGGAACAATGAATCCGTACATTCACGGGGAGGTTTTCGTCACCGAGGACGGAGGGGAAACCGACATGGACATCGGAACCTACGAAAGGTTCCTCGACATAAACGTGCCCAGAGGCCACAACATAACCACTGGTCAAGTCTATTCATCTGTCATCGAACGAGAACGCAGGGGAGACTTCTTGGGTAAATGCGTACAGATAATTCCTCACATTACAGATGAGATTAAAGATCGCTTAAGACAGGTAGCGAGAGAGCAAGAGGTTGACGCAGTGCTCGTCGAGATAGGGGGAACTGTCGGTGACATTGAGTCGTTGCCTTACCTTGAGGCAGCTCGACAGTTGCGTCTTGAAGAAGGGGGCGGCAACGTTGTAAATGTACACGTTACGCTCGTTCCAGTAGTGGATGTTGTGGGAGAACAGAAGACCAAGCCCACGCAGCACAGCGTTCAGGAACTGCGACGCATAGGGGTACAACCAGACGTGCTCGTCGCTCGCTCCAAAGCACCATTGAGACCTGAGCCTAGGCGGAAGATCGCTCTCTTCTGCAACGTGGAGGAATCTGCCGTTTTTACATCACAGGACATGAGAAGCGTCCTCGAATCTCCCTTGCTCCTCGACCAAGATGGTCTCGGAAACTACCTGGTCAAGACGTTGGACCTGCCTCGGACGCCTCCTGACTGGTTATCTTGGAAGAAGGTGATCAACGGGCATGTTTCTCCCGAGCGACAAGTTACAATCGCGGTGTGCGGAAAATATGCAGAACTTGCTGATTGTTACGTAAGTGTCAACGAGGCTCTCAAGGATGCTGGGGCTGCCGCCAATGCTAGGGTCGCCCTCGAGTTTATCGAGACGGATGACTTCGAGAAAGATGTTGACAAGGTTCGAGTACTATCAAGATTCGACGGAGTACTTGTTCCCGGAGGGTTTGGCTCCCGAGGATCCGAAGGGAAAATACTTGCGATACAGTATGCAAGAACCCGCGACATTCCTCTTCTCGGGATATGCTTCGGTTTCCAGATGGCAGTAGTTGAGTATGCTCGCAGCTTAGGACTGAAAGACGCTGCTAGCTCAGAGCTAAGCCCGGAATCGGACAATCCCGTCATTGACCTTATGCCTGAACAGAACGGTGTGTTGGAAAAGGGTGGAACCATGAGGCTGGGAGCTCACGAAATAGCCGTCGACCAAGGAACCACAGCATATTCGCTCTATGGAAAAACGAGAATCTGGGAACGGCACAGGCACAGATACGAGGTCAATCCTCGCTATTTACCCCTACTAACCTCAAGAGGGTTAAGGTTCTCAGGCAAAAGCGACTCGAACCGTCGGATGGAAATTCTAGAATTGCCAACGAATAGGTATCACTTCGCGACGCAATTCCATGCAGAGTTCAAGTCGCGGCCCAATAGACCGTCCCCGCCTTATCTCGGACTCATTCAAGCGGCTCTGAGCTCCAGGAGAGAAACATACAACACAGAGCAGGTTGTAGCACAGTCTTCGAAACATAAATGAAAAAATTGAAAATTCTCGGGCGATGTCTGAGCACAGCTCGAAGCGCTGATGTCCGTACGAGCGTGGGAAGAAGAACTCCGACAGTCAAGATCGCGATTACTGCCGCGATGACCGCTCTGGTCTTCATTATCACCAAGTTCATCTCAGTTCCAATCTCCGTGGTCGCTGGTCAGGTTTTTGACGCAGGGGACATCATGATTTTCATTGCTGCTTGGACATTTGGGTCCCCGGTCGGCGGTTTCGCCGGAGGCATAGGATCCGCACTATCTGACTTTTTGAGCGGAGGGTTCTACGCGCCTTTTACGCTTATCATAAAGGGATCCGAGGGGGCTATCGCGGGAAGAGTCGCCCAGCGGTCCAAATGGGGCCGCAAAACATCTTGGATCTTGGCAGGCTGTGTAATGGTAGGAGGCTACTTTCTAACAAACTGGTTTCTGATGGGTTTAGTGTTCGGCGCCGGTAACGGACCAGGATTGGGCTCGGCGGTGCTCGAATTGCCATTTGACATCCTACAAGTGGGCGTGGGGGGACTCATTGCAGGCCCTGTGTCTCAACTCTTGAAAAAGAGCATTGCCTTCGATAGGGCCGATACACGAGTCGGTTGAGAAGATTACGACTCTGTAAAGACGTAATCCACGGGTTACTGATGTGGAGGGCTTACGCAGATGTACAGCACGTTGCTTCCTCTGACGATAAGACTTCCAAAATTCGTCGCAGGATCTCCTCCGCGATATTCTCTGGCCCCGTCGAGAATGATGTTCATGTGACTGTCACAGTCAATCATTTTGCCGCGGTATTCTGTGTCGTTTTTCAGTTTGACAGAGACATCGCCGTTCATTTTCTTTATGAGAAAGTTCAACGGTTTCCTTGACGGTTCCAAGCAGACGCCTTATTGTTGAGCGGTTTTACCGGTACCACATAAAAACTCTTTGTCAGATCGACGGGGGAACAGTTTAGATCGCTGAGGCCTCGGCGAGTTCCGCGTCTTCTCGCTCCAGCATCTTGCGTTCATGCTGCTCCTTTCTGAATTCTGTTTTCAATTTTCCACATCTGATACATCTCGCCATTTGTCCTCTTCCGCGCCACTGATGTGAGCATCCAGGCAATACTAGTCTTACAAAGAGAAGGTCGGTTCCTCTTTTTAAAGTCCCGCCTAGCTAAGAGGCTAATCCAAATCCTCTTTCGTTATCACGTAAAGGTTCTCGCGTCTACCAATTCTAGAGCGTTTGACCCTTTGGCCCCACCGCCGCTCGAGGGCGAGCTGCAATCCAAACACCGTGACAGCCAATATTCCAAGGGTCGTCCTTAGGCGTTCAAACTCGTCAATATGCGTCCCTGTAGATGCCCCTAATTCAATGAGTGATATTGAGACGATGCAGTCCGCAACATTATCGCGGAGAGGCAGCCAGGGAGACGCGGCCCTCACGAATTCGACTTCGTTCTTGAAGATTCGAGACTTTGCTATTCTCAACATTTCCCCAGAAACGTCGATGCCCACCGACTGCGTAAAGTGTTGGCTCACGCTTTCCAGAAAGCGTCCCGTCCCGCAACCAACATCGACAAAGGTCTGAAAGCGAGGGCATTCTAGTAGCTTTAGAATTGCGTCGTGCTTGGCAGCCTGCTCTTGGCCGTACAGCTCATCATATGATCCGGATAGTGCATCATACCAGTGTCTAAGCGATTGATGGTCTTCTCCCAACTCAGACACATATATTCAACTTGAAAGGTTGAAGCTTTCCGGTATTAACAATATGGTCGTCCTAGTTTCGCCTGCTCTGGAAGAAGCATGCGAGGAGCTGTCCAACTCAATTGCGGCTCGAAGAATGGTTGTCGTTGTTGCTCTCTGCACCGTCAATTATTCTGGTCGGAGTGGAAGCCGTCTCGGAGAAGGAGAGCGGATGATTGTGTTGAAGGAGGATGGGTGCATTTTGATTCATCGCAGCAGAGACTATCGTCCGGTAAACTGGCAGCCCTCCGGATCTCTCCTTCAGGCCAAGATTCAAGATGGCTCTCTACTCCTAAGAGCGGTCCGTCCAGATCCAATCGAGAGCCTTTCCGTCCTGGCGAGTCGAGTCCAACTACTTGTGAGTTTCTACCTCCAAGATAATGCCGACTTTGTTCTCGGAGGAAGCGAGCAGGACATGCAAGATGCTATCCTTTCAGAACCCGATATCATCGAAGCAGGGCTTCAGGTAATGGACTTCGAGAAGAAGGTTGAGCCTGGGTTTGTCGATGTTTACGCCGTAGACGGCGCGGGCAATACTGTCGTGATAGAGATCAAGAAAGATCCAGCAAGCGTCGCCGCTGTTAGACAATTATCGGAATATCTCAAGTACATCCCCGCTAACTATGAACGAAAGATTCGGCCAATGATAGTCGCACCTTCTCTGGCGAAGGGTGCTCAGTCCATGATGTCTAGAATGGGTATCGAGTTCAAGCAGCTAACGGTCCAGAAGAGTTTGGAAATACTCCGGAAACGGATTGGCTCCGATCAGAAGAAGCTGCGAAAATGGATCGAGCAGGCTCCAACATAGCCGCGCAATGTGAACCGATCGTTGAAACAAACAACAGACACCCTACTCAACCCGCTAACCAATGCCAACAGACGCATTCTCCATTTCTCACACTTTTTGCAGCGGATTTCTCAGACATTTCCAGACGATTCCCTACGAGAAACGTCCAAGGCAACCTGACAACGTCCGCTAATCGTTACAATCATGATTTAAAAGACGATTAACGTACCAAGAAAAAAACCTAGACCCCCCTAGCATAGAAAAATCGTGCGCCTGAGCCCGGTCAGAAAAACCGTGAAAAACAGCACGTCCCAGCCCCCATTCATACTCTATTCCAAATAGAACCAGGCCCAAGCCAAGGCGTCCCCTTCGCTACCGGCACACAGCGGCGACACAATGCTAGAGTTTCAGTCTTATCAGCAGGATCACGTAGCCAAGACCACTCCTCAGAAAACTCAGCTTGCTCGTCCCACGCGGCCTGCGCGTAAACGTTATCGGCACCTCTACTATCGAAGACCCCTTCTGCTTAGCCCTAATCAAAATCTCAGCCGTAATCTCGAAATTTCTTCCCTTCAAATCGTCACGCACAATCTCAATTGTCCGGGCAGAGTATAGTCTATATCCCGAAGTAACATCGCTCGATGGCACCGAAAACACCTTTCTCAAAATCCAGTTTGTGCTCCCGCTGATCAGTCTCTTGAAAAATGGAAGCTCGGTAACTAATCCTCTATTGCGAGACCTGCAACCAACCACAATGTCGGCCTCTTTGGAAGCCTCGACAAGCAACATGAGTTCTTCGGGCTGATGATTCAGATCAGCATCCATCGTCAAAACATAATCAGCTGTAGAATCGACAAGTTGCAGACCCCGCTTCAAGGCCTTTCCCAAACCCAGACGCCTTCTGCTATATTCCACTTTGACGCGGGGATTCATAGAGGAAATATTCAGAAGCTTTTGCCTAGTCTCGTCTGTCCCCTCTACGATGAAGATTACCTCATAATCACATTTCATCTCGTCTAGAGAAGATATTAGACGCGTCGAAAACTCGTCAATCACCTCGGCCTCGTTGTAGACCGGAATCACCGCGCTAATCTTCAAGGACTTACCAACCTGGGCGTCCTGAGTCCGAAGTAAATTCCTTTTCCCCCGGTTTCGTGTATGACAAGTCCTGGCCGACCGTTTCATCCCGCGAAGCACGCACGTCAGGGCTTGCGCTCATGCTGAAGTTGGGACATCAAACTTGGGAAAACCCCAACCATAGTGCTGCGTGACCTGTGAGGGCTTGACCGAATGATCTAGTCTTGCTCGTACGGAAACTTCTTCTTAGTAGTCGAAACCGGTTTCAACGTCTCTTTATCCTCCTTCGTTTCAGCCGGTTTGTCTTCAAATGTCTTAGTGTCGCCCATCTTTAGGTCCGCCTTTTGCATCTCCACCTCTTTTGGCTCTACAGAGACTGACTGAGCTTTCGAGGAGGATTCAGGGATGACGGTAGGAGGAGAAGGAGGAGAAGAAGCTGGTGACATGACAGGAGATAGGGCACCGCGCGGGGAAGCCTGGGGGACCGAAGGTGGTCTCTGGAAGGACTTCGGGGAAGCTGGTGGTGGACTCATCGCGCCCACAATCACGCTCGGAGGGATGCGTTTGGGCCCTGCCCCTGGAACGAAAGACGGTCTTGATACACCGTGGGCAATATTTGGAAGAGCTTTCTTTGGAGGCTGGGAAGGAGTGAGAATCCTTCTTGTTTCACTCGTGTATTTCGGACTGTCTTCCCATCCAGAGCTCCCGAAAGGAGAAGGTTCAGGATTTTTTTCGGCCCTCTTTTCTGGAGGGAAGGATGAAACAGATATGGGCTTCTCGAAGCCCTTGTCCGCGATTATCACGGGAGGTTTTGCTACTATAGCTGGTGATGATTGTTGCTGCGTTCTCGATTCGATTCGCGGGGGCGGCAACCCCGTTTCATTCCCGAAAGGCATGTCGTGATGATGTACGCTCGAGCCAGACAATGGCGGCCCCGCTTCTAGCGGAGTCCGGAACGCTTTCTCCCATGAGCCTGATGGCGATTCATGTGGGGTCGAAGGAGCAACGCTCTCTGGGATTTGTGGGCCCTGTTCTACTTTCAACTCTGCAACCTGTGCTTCGAGAATTAGGTTTCGTTTCATTAGGTTCTCTAGCATCTTCAGTGCCCTTTCTAGTCGGATTCCTGGCCTAAGTCCCCTGTGGAATTTGAAAGCCAAGATTATGGAAAGAAATGCGATAATCACTAGGACTGAGATGTCGACGGTCGTGAAGGAGAGCTGGGGGAATCTCGTTATGTCTCCCGCGAGCTGACTTGCAACGGCCGGATTGTTTGCGTAGACCAGGAAGAGCCAGTAAGAGAGCCAACCAAGGAAGGCGGTTTCAATAGCGACTAGTTTGACAAGGAGCCGTCTCAAGATGGGCCATTTCCTTCTCTTTCAACGGACTGACTATCTGTATGTTCGGAAGTGTCTAAGGTATGTTGTAACTCGTTCATCGTTCAGTTCGTCCCTAAGCCTTGTCTCCGACCCTGTCCTTTCGCAGAGTCTTTAGTATAGTATCGAGAGCGGTGTCCCAGTCCATTTCTCCTGAAGAGGTCGCCTCACCCGAGTTCCTTGGTTGGGGAAGAGTTGTGGGGGCTGTTGCTTGGCCTGAGGCCTTGTCGGATTGGGATGCACTGTCAGGCGTGTCCTTCTTCTCGAAGGATTGCGCGGGACTCCAGGGTTGTGGCATTGGACCAACTCCTGTCACGTTTTGTCGCACTGGAGGAGGTGCAGGGGGTCGCTGGAACTGGCCAGGTCCTTGGGGAGGCCGACTCTGGTCAGGTCCGAAAGGTCTGGGGGCGCCCATGGGTCGAGGGTCGCCGGGCCGTGGACCTTGGTAGACGAATGGTCGAGGTGGGCCTTGACCACCGGGCCCCCTTGGAGGAAGGCTTCCAGGTCTTGGCGGAACCGATGATGGAGGTGGCAGGCCCTGTTGCCTCGGAATCCCTTGAGGAGGATTCCATTTTGATGGGACGGGGGGAGGACCTCCTGGCCTCTGAGAGTTATCTGGCCACTGGCCGCTGGGCTTTTGTTCTGAGGGGGGTTGCCACTTTGGAGGCTGGAACGGCTGAGTCTGCGTGCTCGATGGCTGACTTGTTTCTTGTCCTCCAGTGGATGAGCCCTGTCTTAGCCCAGACTCAGTGCCCACTTTTTCGGCGTGGACCGTGGGTTCGAGTCTACGTTCGGACTGAGTCGACGGTTCAGGATGCCATGTTGCAGAAGGTCCAGGTCTCGGTGGAAGCTCGAAACTTCGCGTGCTAATCGGCGGTAGGGGCACTTCCGTACGTGGGACGAAGCTGAGAACATTGGAGGTGCTCTTTGGTTCGTCACTCTTAGAAGGGGTGCTAGATGCTATGCGTCCTGCATTTTCGGGCTTGAACGTTGGGACTTGGGACTTTCCCGCCGTTGACCACGTGCTACTTGGGATGGTTCGTGTACCAGTTGAGGGGCTCTGTTTCGCCAATGGCGGAACAGCATAGACGGTGTGTTTGGAGGTAGGCGAAGGAGGTGCACCCGTAGGTACGCTTCTAGGTGCGGCAGAGGAGGATGAGCTTGAAGGGCTAGCAACAGCGGTAATAGGCCTAAAGACTCGTGGTTTCTGGATCTTGAGGCCGGCACTCTCCCCTTGGTGTCTTCGTCTGAGGACAAAATATCCTAACCCCGATCCTCCGCCGACTCCAAGCGCGAGAACTATAAATGGGAAGATCGGTCCAATTGTTGCGTTTACGAAATTCTGGAAATAAACGTCGTATATGTACTGATTAACCATCCAGAACAGCAGGAACGCGTTCATTCCAAGCGATAGGATCGTTCCTATGCCGATCCTCCTCATCCTAGATGTCATCCTCCGGCGAGGTCGTATTCTTTCGCGGCTTAAACTGAGTTCTTGCCGTGGAAATCAGACGGCCGAAGCCGTAGGCGGAAGCAGTCATCAGCACAACGATTAGGAAGACTGGATCGTAAGAGCCGAAATATTTCTGCTCGTAGGAATTGTAGAGGAATTCTACTATCAACCACCCGCCGAAGAAAAGCACGATGAAGTACTCGAGGATCGAAGTTACGAGGGTAGCTTGATAGATCGGACTGTTCGTGGACTCGCCACTGGACCAGCCCAACAAAGACTCGAGGTACCTCCTGTGACTACTCTTCTTGGGTTGGGCTTCCTCCTCAACCCCCAATAATCCTCAACGCAAAACCCCAATCTGCCGTAATCACGATAAACGTGCTGTAACCGTTGAAACATGAAAGCGAGTACTTCACGCGACGAACAATAGATTCGGAACAGTCTACTCTCTAAATCGGAGTTCTCGCCCGTCTGGGGCTTTAATAAGTTCGAACGATAGTAAAGGAACAAAATTCCAAGTGAGGTTTTGTGGCGCAGGATAGCGGACGAAAATATGAGGTTGTCGAGGATTTACCTGGCGTTGGTCCTGCCACATCCGAGAAGTTGAAAGAACTAGGGTTCCACACTGTCGAAAGCGTCGCGACCGCGACCGTTAGAGAACTTGTCCCTGCCGGGGTCGGAGAGAAACAAGCGGCCAAGATAATCAACGAAGCACGGAACAGCATCTCGCTATCATTCGTACGCGCAGACGAACTAATGAAAATGAAGTCCAATGCCTTACGACTAGCCACAGGTAGTAAAGCGTTCGATGAACTTCTGGGCGGCGGTCTCGAATCGCAGACCATAACAGAAGTCTACGGCGAGTATGGTGTGGGGAAATCCATCCTCTGCCACCAATTAGCAATCAACGTGCAACTCCCCGTAAGCAAGGGCGGTCTGGACGGCGGAGCTCTATACTTGGATACTGAACAAACCTTTCGTCCTGAATGGATTGTTAGAATGGCAAAGGCAGCTGGCATAGAAGCCGCCGAGGCCGCCTCCAAGATCATCTATTCAGAAGCATACAACTCGGACCATCAAATTCTCCTCCTGGAAAAGGCGGATCGGGTCATAAAAGACGGTAAGATCAGGCTTTTGATAATTGACTCTCTAACTTCTCATTTCAGAAGTGAGTACATTGGACGCGAGATGCTCGCGGAGCGGCAACAGAAACTTAACAATCACATGCACAGACTGATACGTCTCGCCAGAAGCTTCAACGCTGTCGCCATAGTTACGAACCAAGTGATGGCTAAACCCGACCAGTTCTTCGCCAATACCGTAGACGCCGTAGGCGGACACATCGTGGCGCACACGAGTCATACGAGAGTGTTCTTGCGCCGTGCAGCGAGTGGGCCCATAAGGATCGCTCGGCTTGTCTCCAGTCCTTACCTCCCAGAGGGCGAGAGAATATTCAAAGTCACCGAAAATGGCATAGTTGACGTCTCAGAAGAGGACGAGGTAAAACGAAGACGATGAGCTCTGACGATTCGATTCCAAGGGAATCAATCAAGAGATTCTTCGCAAGCGTAGAATCACGTGCCTGGACAGATGCCGAAAAAGAATTGGACAGCATTAGGCAGGACACACAGAATGCGCCCTGGACGAAAGGATACGTCAAAGCCCTTGAAGGCCTACTACTGACTTATCGAAACGATGACGACAAGTACATTTTCCTTCCAAAAGCGCTTGCAAACAACTCCGAAGAGACTGTCAAGAGTTTGAAGAAAGAGTTCGGCGAGTTCGCCATCAATGATCTACATGGGGAATATGATCGGGGATACTTTAGAGCTTTGGAAGATTACTTGGAAGCGATCTCAGCGGGAAAGAGCGGCCAGTCCCAGGCAGCGCCTAGCCAACGCCGACCCGATCAAAACGTTGTCACTGAGCAGAGCTCAAGTGCGGACCATTCCAAATAGTGTACAAAAGTATTGAAGTGAACAGGGTCCAAATTATGAAAGTTCCCATTCCATGAGTTATCGGTTTGTTTGGACCCTTCAACTCTGTCGGGCCAAAGCCGAGTACATACTTGACAATTATTACGGTTAATGCGTACACGCTCACCCCGACGCTTATCATGCCGAGCGTGCCGCCATCGATACCTTGTATGCCCGTAACGATGAGAAGAACATTGTAAAGAATACCTGCAAGGATTCCTGCGCTTAGCCGCAGCCAGTACACGATCGAGGTGGGGGAAAATCTTCTGGTTCGATCCTTCTCCGTCTCTACCGCAAGATTGGAGTCGCTTCTCAGCATAGTCTGCTCTGTGCCAGACTTTCGCGTGCTGATAATGTTTTGCAGAAGATAACAGGCCCGGTTTTCGTGAATGTTTAATACGTCGCCGATCAAGGGTCCGAATCGTCTTGTCCATACACGAAACACAACCGGACATTATCGTCAAGGACATCATGACCAGACCGGTTGTGACTGCGAAAGAGACGGACACTGTTGCAGGTGTTGCTCAGTTGATGGCAAAGCACAACATTGGATGTGTCTTGATCTTAGGCAAGACCGGCAACACCATCGGCATAATTACTGAGAGGGACGTCGTCCAGAGGGTTGCGGCCAAGAATCTTGTACCGTCAAAGATCAAGGTGGCGGAAACAATGTCAAAGCCGGTCGTAACGATCTCCTCGTCCGAGACGATCACCGACGCGGCAAGGATGATGAATCAACGAAAAATCAGAAGGCTAGCCGTGGTCGAGGATGCAAAACTTGTCGGTGTACTCACCATGAAGGACATACTGGAGGTGACGCCAGCACTCATAGACCTCGTTTCTGAAACCACACATGCGGGTCTCCGCCGAGAACCCCGTGAAACAAGCCTTGCTGGCTATTGCGACGAGTGTGAAACATGGACAGATCGGCTAACGCAGAAGGACGGCGTATTCCTATGCCAGGATTGTTCAAAGGACCTTGCCCCTTCAGAAGACGAGACGTAGAGTCTACGATCATCACGAAAGCGACAACACACTCATTGTAGAAGATGCGAGTGTCTGGACTCCACAGGGCCTACGCAGAAACGATATTCTGATTCAAGGGAGTAGGATAAGTAAGGTTGCCAAAAGGATTGAATCATCAGCTGAAACCCGGGTCAAAGCTTCGGGTCTTCTTGCCATCCCGGGGCTCGTCGATGCTCATGTTCACCTTCGAGACCTTGAACTAAGCCGAAAGGAAGACTTTACGACCGGAACGGCTGCAGCCGCAGCGGGTGGATTCACCACGGTCCTCGACATGCCCAACACGATGCCGGCCACTGACAGTGCTGAGCGTCTGAGAGAAAAACAAGCATCAGCAACAGACAAGATTCATGTAAACGTCGGGTTCCATGTCGCGGCTGTAAGGTCTGAACAATCGATCAATGATATCGCGGAGGGCGGAGCATTCTCGCTGAAACTGTACATGCCTCGACCAATAAGCCCGCTCAAGATGAGAAGCGATCCAGAACTACTGGGGATCATGCATGTCTCATCACGGGTGGGGCTTCCTATCACAGTTCATGCCGAAGACGCTGAGAGATTCCTAGGAAATCACGCTGACGACTTCTTACAAATGGCTAGAACACGGCCGCCCGAGTCTGAGGACAAGGCCGTGCAACATCTCCTCAGATTACAGGAACAGTCTAGATGTCCTGTTCACTTCTGCCATGTTACATTAGCGTCAAGCCTGGAAAGGATTAACGCTTGCAAGTCTGAGGCTGTCACAAGTGAAGTAACTCCCCATCACCTACTTCTATCGGAAAAGTCATTGCTCCCGTTAAGATGGAAAGCATGGACGGTTCCGCCGCTAAGAGCCGAAGCATTGCGTCGGGGCCTCTATCGCGCGACAATGCGCGGGCAAGCGACACTGATGGCAAGTGATCATGCCCCTCACTTGATCAAGGAAAAGAGAGTGCAGCCGAGCGAGAGCCTCCCTGGCGTGCCTGGACTAGAAACCACTCTGCAACTCCTACTTACTCAAATGAATAAGGGACTCTTTACCTTAGCGAGAATAGTCGAGATGCTGGCGACTAGCCCCTGTCGGGTTTTCGGCCTAAGAGGGAAGGGAAAGATCGAGCCTGGTGCCGACGCGGACATAACCCTCGTGGATGTCAAGAAAAAATCCAAAATCGACTCCACTAGATTCTTCTCCAAAGCAAAGTATTCTCCGTTCGACGGGATTCATACTCGTGGAAAAGTGCATTCAACCATCGTGAGAGGAAACATAGTATTCGAGGACGACAGCATCATCAGAGGTCCTGGTTCAGGTTCTATCTTGAAGAGGAATGCTTAGGGTTGAAATTCGTCGTCGATGGGATGCTGGGGAGTCTCACAAGATGGCTTCGCATGCTCGGCCACGACGTAGACTATGATCCTGAAAGAAACGATAATGCTCTTCTAAAGATATCTTTGGATGAGAATAGAACACTTTTGACGCGAGACGAACAATTGTATGGGCGGGCACGATCAAGGGCCATACCGTCATTTCTCGTTCCTGGCGAGAAGGAAAGTGAACGGCTTGGATTCTTGGCAAAGGTCACTGGCATTTCTCTCGAAGTAAACATGGCTGAAACAAGGTGTCCTCGATGTGGAGCTGAGTTACGCCAAACTGCAAAGGCAGAGATTGCCGGAGAGGTTCCTAGCAAGAGCGCCCAGCTCTATGACGAATACTGGAAGTGTGAAAACCGAGACTGCGGGAAGGTTTACTGGATCGGTAGCCACTGGAAACAGATACATCACATTCTAGAGGAGGCAAGGAAGCTAGCCGGGAGTAGGTTCAGGAATGATGACGAATGACCAAGGAATAGCTCTCGTGAAAATGGCCAGGAAGGCCATAGACGCTCGCCTCTCAAACAAGTCGATCCAGCCAGACTCTCTCCAACTGAACGGTCTCAACAAGAACCATGGCATTTACGTCAAGCCTGTTTGACATCAGAGCCCAAAAGGGATTACGCGGATGTGTCGGAGATCCGACGCCGAAAGAGAGCTTGGATCGACTGGTTCCGCGGATAGCTGTCGATGCAGCGACAAACGACTTCAGATTCCGACCCGTGAAATTGGACGAGCTTAGGACACACATACTAGTCGAGGTGAACGTCCTCGGCCCCTTGGAGCCAATTGTTGTGTCGGAACCGCTCGACTTCGTCCACGAGGTGAAGGTTGGCAGAGACGGTGTCATGGTCGAGGGAATGGGATCGAAGGGATTGCTTCTGCCCGAAGTTGGGGTCGAGGAAGGATTTGACAGCGAAGAGTTCTTGGTCCATTGCTGCCTCAAGGCTGGGTTGTCACCAGACGCCTGGCTGACACGTGAGGTGCGGGTTTCTAGGTTCCGGACACAGACGTTTACCGAGGAAAAGCCTAATGGTCGAGTGGTGGAGAGGAGTATGGACCCGGGAAAAGAATGAAGCTGTGGTCACAGGTCCGCCGAAGCTGGGGACAAGGTTACAGTACGGTAAAACGGAATGTTTCACTTTCTTTCCCGGAAGACTTGAACGTTCGAAACCTGATAGGCGGCGAAAGCATACTTGCCGAATGTTCAGGGGTTAACTATCAGGTGTACGTGACCGAGTCTCGTCTACTCGTAGGAAAACGGTTCACTCTGGGCGAACACTATATCAACGTCCCAGCAACGAAGGTTAGTACGCTTGAGCTAATCACCAAAAGCCTCCTGCCACCATTGACGTTCGCAGTACTAGCCGGGATCGGAAGCTTCCTCATCTGGTGGTTCCCCGGAAACCAGAGACTCCCACTGCCAGGATTCCCTTACAATATCATACTGCTGGGTGGCCTACTGCTCTTCGGTGTTACACTGGGGGCCGCTTGGTGGAGGAGAACTGTCAGCGTTTTGAGGATTGGAATAGATGGATCTCAACAACCTATCACTATAAGACTCGTCAGTACCAACAAGGCCGAACATGTCTTTCACGCACTCAAGGGTAGCTAACTAGAATTTCAAGAATTATGATCCCGCGCTGACCCTCTTAGACTGCAAGCCTCTTTGAGCGACACTATCAACGTCGGAGATCGGGTCCTGTTGTACCAGGATTCCAGGAAGAAATGGATTGCTGTTGCTGGCGAGGGACGATTTCACACGCACCGGGGCTTTCTTGACCTCAGCAGCCTGGTCGGTCTAAGGTACGGTAATTTTGTCGAAACGAGTATGGGCCAACCCCTGGCTGTTTTCAAGCCGCGACTCGCAGACTTGGTCGAAACGTTCCATCGGCCCACACAAATCTTGTACCCAAAAGATGTCGCCTATGCATTATACCAGCTCGGGCTAAAGAACGGGGATACCGTCGTCGAAGTTGGCACGGGAAGCGGAGCGCTCACAGCCGCGATCTCCCAGGCCGTGAGCCCAGATGGTCGTGTGTATACGTACGAGATCCGCTCGGAATTTGGCGTTTCAGCTAGGAAAAACCTGGCCAAGACGGCACTCTCCAGTGCAGTTACTTTCCGGGACAGGGATCCATCTGAAGGGTTTGAGGAGACAAATGTCGACGCAGCAGTGATAGATCTCGGTGATCCTTGGAAGATGGTCGAGCCAGTTTGGAAGGCACTGGCCCCTGGTGGAATGTTGGCAGGGTTTACGCCGACTGTTAATCAGCTTGAGAAGCTTTCTGAAGCGCTCAGAAGGAACGGGTTCTTGGTGCTACAAGCTGTGGAAGTCCTTCTACGCGAGTTCAAAACTGAGGCCGGGAAGGTTCGGCCAGAGTCGCGAATGATCGGTCATACTGCTTACGTGACCATTGCCAGGAAGGTTGCCGTGAAACCTGGAATGACTGAGGCAAAGGGTTTACAAGATGCCTAGTAGACGCGGGGCTGCTGGAAGAGTTGACTGGGGTCCCGTCTGAGGTACAGAGATTCTCTCGGGGTGTCCTCGTACTCATCGCAGGTGGTCTTATGATTCTGGCAGCGTACATCAACTATGAACTCTGGCACAGGTTCAACCTTAACCCTATCGTGACGATGGCGATCAGTCTACAATTGTTCGCGATCGGAATAGTAGTTCTCATACTCGCTGTGGGTCCCACAATTCTCGAACAACGACCTCCACAATAACAAAGATCCGGTTACGGTCCAACTGCTAGTGGCCTCTCAAATCTCACGATTACTAGGGTTCTTGTCCAGAGCATGGCAGAAAAAGATGCGACCAACATTATGATCGCCACGGCGACAAACGCGTAACTTAATCCCGCAAGTTGTGAAATTGATCCGGCTAGTAGGCCCATGACGGAACCACCGATCGTCTGTGATGAAGAAAGTATGCCGAATGAACGTCCTGTTCGCTCGGGGTCTCTCCCGATGTGGTCAGATAGAATCGTATATGTTAGCGGGTAGGTTGCTGATATCGAGAACCCGCAGACGAGGAGTCCCGCGGTGGCGAGCGCGAGGCTTCCTGGAAACAGCGCGACCAAGAAAATCGCGACTGACGCGAGCAGGAATGCGGCTGATAGGGACGTGTTGGTCTTTGCGTACTGCGCCAAGGTCCCAGTCGAGAACGCGCCGACAGAGGCGGTTGCGATGAATGCTGAAACTACTAGGTTGGTCACGGGAGTGGACAACTGCAACTTGTCTTTCAAGAGGATGTTTGCGAAGTTGAGTATGACGGCGTAGGACCCTCCCGAGACGAAGGCAGCAGCGACGGTGAAGAATGGGACATAGTATTTTCCTATTGGGCTCTGGTTAACCGTGTGGTTATTGACCAGTTGCACGGGCGAGCGTTTTGTCCGTAGGATGAGGATTGTGAGTATGACATCTGTCATTGTCAATGAAGCATACAGGATCCAAGTGTACGCCCAACCGATCAGGGTATAGACTGGCGCAGCCGACAGGAAGATCAGGAGGACGCCTACGTTGCCGAAGGCGCTCTGGAAGCCCATTGCTCTCTGGAGGCCCGGTCCCCGGTAGGTGCGTGAGACTGCGGATATGCCGACTGGATGGAAGAAGCTTGATCCGAGTCGGAGGAGGATGATCGAGAACAGGAGTGCGGGGAATCCGTTGGATGTGGTGAATGTTAGTAGGGATAGGGATACGACCAGTATTCCGGTTGCGAGTAGCTTGCCGGGGTTTCGGCTTTCGCTGTAGTGGCCTACCACTGGCTGGAATATTACACTGACAATGTATCCGGCTGAGACGAGTATTCCTACTTGGAAGACGCTCAGTGAGAATAGTGAGATTATGATTGGGAAGAGAGTGGAGGGCAGGTAGACGGAGCCGTCGTTGATGGCATGGTTCAACGCGACAACGTACAAGACCGTCTTAGACGTCATAGGCCGAGTGAGCTACCTTCTAGACCAGGTTGACACTCTGGCTGGGAGGTCTAGATATTCCTCACTCTCTCGTGCCATCTTGTCCGGCTCGGGCAGTCCTTATTCTGGTCGAGTATGAATGTACGTTGGCGAGCGTAATTCTTTGCGCCCAAAGGTGTTTCTGCGCGTCCAGACGCGCGATCCCTATCTTGCTATTCGAAAAAGATTTCAGTCAAATGATTTTCAATATAGAGATTTCAGGAAACTTGTCTCGCTACTCACGATTCAGGAGTCTGCAGAATTTTCGGTTTCTAGAAATTTCTTCATTGGTCTGACCTGTTTTCGGGCACGTTTCCTGATTTTCGGGTTGATTCGTTCGAGTCTGTGCTTCAGAAATTGCCCTAGGCTGCCCCTAGGCTGCCGAGCGGTTGGATATCCATCGTCCGAGATTGAACATCTGGGCTTGTTCTATGGGATTCTCGTGCTATGTTGCCCGGATTCGCCTTGTTCGCCCAACGATCAGGTTTCATAGGGTTCACGTTGTATAAGAATAAATAGAAACCGTGCCAAGAGTCCTGCTGCTTTACGACCTTTGCCTGAGAACCAGCCGATACTCACTTTCGATAAGCCACAGTTCGAAGTCAAACTACACCCGGATGCGCTCACACTGCACGTAAAGGAAGGTGCGGTGAGAGAGTTCGACAAGCTGGCAGAGCAAACACCCCACCTATAGTCTGCGTTGGATGTTCCACGAGATCATACCACTAAAAGTGAAACTGGAAGACATCGAACATGTCGACTCGGACAACATGGGAAGAATCAGGATCAAGGTCCCTGCAAGACGAGACATTCACATCCCACTAGACCACGAAGAATCGAACAAATTGCTCGAAAAACTGGACGAAGGCTTTCCATATGCTCGAAAACCCGCCGGAAAATCTCTTGCGAAAACGCTCAGCGTAACTCCTTGCACTAACGGCGAATGACTTCGCATCTCACCGTCCTATCATCCATCCAACTTTTTCACACGATTAGATAAATCATAAACGCGCTAAACAGAAGCCTGCCCGAGTCACAGTACAGGTACGAGTCACCAGTGAAAGCCGGAATCATTGCAGAATACTCCATTCTAATCGGCTGGGTCACTTCTGCAATCCTCGTCGTTTCATTTCTCCCAGGCTCTGTCTACTCTGTCGCAATCTTCTCTTTCGGCGCTGTAATCGCTGCTTCACTACTTATAGCGTGGGCCGCTGAAGCATCGGAATCCTCCATCAGCAGGGGACTTGCTCTTGCCATAGTGGCGATCGTCCAAACAATTCCAGAATACTTCGTTGAGGGAACAATCGCATGGAAAGCTGGACAAGATCCTGTTGTCTGGCTTCCAAACGTAGTCGCGAATTTCACTGGAGCAAACCGTCTGCTGACCGGGCTCGGATGGCCACTCATTCTGTTCACACTGATTATTCAGAGGAAGAGGAGAGGCGTAGTTGGCCCAACAACCATTGCCCTTGGAAGAGGGCACAGCGTCGAAGTAGTTTTCATGATCGGCGGGTCGTTATACTACGTCTGGATTCTCGTCGAAAGAGCTCTCACACTCATCGACTCGATCATACTAACAGGAATATTCGTGGCCTACATGTGGATGCTGGCCAAGATGCCCCGGGGAATGGAGGAAGCAGGGCAGGCCTTGGAAGGAGCTCCACTAGCAATCGTCCAGATAAGATCTCCGCGTAGAAGGTTTCTGCTCATCGTTTTCCTATTCGCTTTCAGCGGAATGACGTTCTACCTCATTTCAGGTCCATTTGTAGAATCTATCCGTCAGATAGCGGAAATGTTCCTAGTCGGATTGCTAGGCTCAGGAGCAGTTTTCTTCTCCATTCAATGGATAGCCCCAGTTCTTTCCGAGTTTCCGGAGAAAGTGACGGCGTTCAACTGGGCCCGACAGATTAGACTAGCGCCGATGGCGCTACTGAACTTCATCTCCTCCGCGGTAAACGAACTGACAGCACTCGTGGCCTTGATACCGATTCTGTTCATCACCAGCAAGGGAAGCTTGGGTGTGATTCCACTCGACGGACAACAGTGGATTGAGGTCTTTTTGACAATGGCCCAGTCTCTCTACGCATGCATTACTCTACTCGACCTAGAATACGATATTTCGAACGCGATGGTCCTGTTCTCGCTCTGGTTGATCTCGACGGCGTTGATTGAGGCGAGGCTGGTCGTTTCTATCATCTTTCTCCTACTCGCCGCCATAGAGCTAGTTGGGAAACGTAGACGAATTGTCGTCTTTTCTGCCTTCAGAAGGACCGTTGGCCAGATGAGACAAGGCAGCTCCTAATCGGACGTGTGATTGGCTAACCCGAGGCAGGAGGGCGGTGAATGATGTCACCATCAGCTACTTTGTGGCGGCGAGCCTTTTCTCTACCTCGAGCTCTGCATTGTCGGCTCTGATGAATATTGGAACATTTTCCATCCCGGTCGCAATGAAGCTGGAGAGCAACCACTCCCCTGGTGCAAATTCAAGTGTCTTTTCAAGAATTTGCTTGTCAATTGTGAAAGTGTCGCTGACTACAGTACGATCGTATGGACGCGGAAGGGTTCCGACAAAATACGTGTGCAGCTGTTGTAAAGCATTCGTGTTAAGATAGGCTATTCTCTGTGTTGCGAGGCATCCGCCGAGTCCATACTTGCGTCCTTGACGCAGCAGAGTCTCTACGACCTTGGAACACTCCTTGTCCAATCCAGCAGAGCCTCCAAGCTCAGGAACGAATTCCTGAGCCTCGTCAAGCACGAACAAAACGTACGGCTGGACTTTGAACGACCGTTTCCTTCGCTGAAGAAATTCGCGAGCAAGGTCAACTACGAGCTCCTTGATCACGTAGGGTTCAGATATCGAGATGCATGTGAGCCGCGAGTCCTTTTCAACGAGCTGGCGGATGGCCTCAATGTCTAATCCTCCAGCTGCAGCCTTCTCTTTCTCGGCTCGTCTGAGATTGTCCAGTAGTGTCAGTCTGCTAGTTGCCCACGCATAGACTCCGCTGCGATCAGAGATCTTGAATTCGTCAATCGCATCCCGCCCCCAACGATCTAGTGCTGCAACAAAGTCTGCGTCTATCGGCCTCGAGTCAGTAAGGTGCCTTTCTGTCCTGTAGTCGACAACACTCTCTCGTATCCTGTCCAGCGCGTTTACGTAGTGAGGCTTATCGAGACTCTCGTTCCGCTGCCGGTTCAGCTCTTCCACGATGTCACCATAGGTTGGAACCTTTGACTCCGGTTTGAGATAGTACGAGATTTTCTTCTGACCATAAATGCTCGCAAATACCCTCTTAGCTCTCTCGTCGTTCTCGTAGTCTCTAGGCTTAACGACGCTAAGGTAGAACTGTTCAGGACCGGTGACAGGATTTTCGAGGATGATCTTGGACGGGATCTTTTCGTCCGCGAACAAGTCCATCAAAAGGAATGGATATTCGCTTGAAATGTCGAAGATTACAATCTTCACTTCCGGTTGATGAATGAGGAGCCTGCGGAGCAAATTGGATACGAGATTCGATTTTCCTGCGCCCGTGAAAGCAAAGATTCCAAAGTGGTAACGCACCATCGCTTCAAAGTCGACATAAATTGGAATCTTCGGCTCCGTTGATTGGAACATTCGAATAGTCCCAACGCGTGGGTCATTGTGCGCGTCGCTAGCCGACGCAGGCCTCGGTTTGAATCCTAGTTTTGCGAGTATCCGCTGATTGTACATGTGACCGATCATGTCGCGGCTAAGGATGTGAGCTTCAGCTGCAATAACTGGGTAGCTGAAACCTTTTTCGTACTTCGGTTCTTGGTCACCATCGAGGATGAGGTCGTAGTTGATTGGCAGCGCGCTGATCTGAACCATCATGGTCGACTTGTCGCTAGTCTCCCAGTCACTCACTGACTGTTGTATGATCTCGAACTGCATCGGATAGTAGCTGTGGTCTGTCAGTCCCTTCAGGCCATAGTGCTCAGGCCAGATCCGTGATATGACCATGAGCGAATATCGTTGGTGAGCGTTGCTGGATTTGAAATTCCGGACGGCAACGAGCATTCCCTCCTCGATTAGACCCATCACATCCTTGTGATATTCTACCTTGATCCTGCATTCGTAGCGGGAAGAGGTGCCTGTGAGTTCATGAGTCGCAACGGGCATGAACGCGGGCGTAACAGCGCTCAGCCTGGCACAGAATCGGCCGTCGAAATCGGTGAAGTATCTAGAAACCTTCTCTTCGAGCACTCTCAATCTCGCTCCTGCGTTCCCGGAATGTGCTCATGTAGAACACAAAGTGTCGCAGCTTGGGACTGTTCATAAGCCACTTCCCGGTAGTGTCGATCATCCTACGCATCTCCTCATTGTGCCACTTTGCTACTTTGTCTGCGATGAACAAGGGTTTGTTATGCCCAAATATTTCGGGGATGCTATTACTCGTCATAGAACCAAGGGTGACCATGACAAGCTCCTGAATGCGATTCTTAACGTTATTGTCAGTAAACACGATTGGTCTGATTATCTCGTCTGCGTTACCATACTCATGTTTGAAGCTAAGAGTGGTCTCTGGTCGACTGTCGAATTCAGGATAGCATAAGCGGTCGAGAGACAGGACATTGCTTCTAAGCTGCTTGTCGTAAGAACTCTGGGAGAGTTGAATGTAGGTTTTGAGAAAGAGTCCTTCGGGGATTATTCTGTTCCTGATTGCTCCGCTAACGTAACCGAGCCGTTTCTTGAGGTCTGGGATGATCAAGAGAAAGGCTGAATCATATTCGATGATTGACCATGGGACTTGGATGTTGTCGTGGTCGAATACGCTGAGTGTTTGTAGAAGCATCCTATCTGTGTTTGGAAGCCGTGAGAGTTGTTCTTGGGTAAGACCTGACTTCCAGATATTATTGGCAACGAGAACAGGCAGAACATGATTCTTCAGGTCGCGAGCAGCAGTATCCTTCGTAAGGCCGAGAAGCAAGATTCTCCTCTTCCAGCACTCTTCTACTAGAAGGTTCAATGCGAACAAAGTGAGAAATGCCAGGTCCTGAGTTGTGAGCCAGTGCCAGTTCCCTTTTTTTCATTACTCTTAGCGGATTATGTTCGGGTTTTTCCTCGAACATTCTGTGACCTAGTGTCTCGACTAGGTTTCTGATTCTGGGCCACGTTTTATGGTATCGGTCTCTCAGCGCGTATGCTCCAGCTGTTTCATCTAGGAATCCCTCTTCAACCGAGCGTTTTAGGAGGCGTTCTACTCTTTTTTCTCGGCGATCCCCGCTGAATCTGAACTTCTCGCAGAGAGCCGTTGCGGTTAGGGGGCCATTTTTTTCAATCTCGAGAAGGCATCGATAGCGTAGGTAATCACCTCTTGGAGAGGGTAAATCGAGTGCTGGATTGTCGACTCTGTGCCGGGCGTAGGCTAGATCGTTGATGTCGATCGGAATCCCATCGATTTCGAGCCCACACAAGGCGCCGTTGGAGTGCCATGTCTTCTTTCGAGACGTGTCATAGATGAGGCTGGCCAGCATGTTTGCTAAGCTTCTGTCCATAAGAAGGATTCGTGGGCCACTATTTTCGGTTGCAAGCTTGTACGCGAGATAGAACTCGGAGAACGTCATTATCCAGTTGGGAACTGTTGAATTGTTCGCAATCGCTTCATCTGTCAGCGGTCTTGTCAGGGATATCTCGGACGTCTCGCCTGGCTGGACAAAGCTCTGATCAATTTCAGGAACCTCGTTCACGTAGACCGGGACGCAGCTGGATACCGCCCGTCCCGATTTTAGAAAATGGTCACCGTACTCGACTGCCGGAGGCTCATTTTCCCTGTAGTCGATAAAACCTCTTGCAGCATAGGACCCCCCGAAAAATACGACGAGGTCGAAAAGTGGACGAGCATATTCTGTCCCATCAATCGCAGCGAAGGGTACCCTGCTTGAGCCAAATAATTTCTTTGCCGTCTCAGTCGCAGAGGCCCGGTTGAAATCAGATTTGAAAATCCCTGAGAAAGCGCGTTCGAAGAGACCCTCAATGGTCTCGAATCTAACACGATAACCTTCGATCTGATCCAAGGCGCCGTTTTGAAGAAGTGTGCCAGCTCTCTCAATAGTTGAACTAAGAGAGGAAGCTGCGACTGGATGTTCATCTTGTGCCGACAAGATGTAGAAGGAGTCGGATAGTGCGGGGTATAAGAGTCGGACCCTCGCGTAATTGCTTTCCACTTGCAAAGCAGGATTCTCAGCTAATTTATTATACCCGGGTTGGCAAACGCATCGGTGCCAGGGTGATGCTGGCCCTATGTTCAAGATCGCATACTTGGTGGTATACGCGCAGTTCGCATTTATCGTACTCTTATTGTCAGCTCTCACCGCAGAGTACCAGGCGAACCCATACATGCAACAATGGGTGTCCGATCATGCATTCCCATTATCATACTTTCTGAACGGGTATCTCGCTGCCATGCTTATCGGGGTTGCGTTCGGTGGTGCAGTACTTCTCGTGCGAGACTATTTGCAAACTCGGAATACAGTACTGAAGCGCTGAACTCAGCGAGAAGCCAAAGCTATTCGTTCTATCTCGTCCCTACGACGGACAGAAGCGCTTTTCGGATCTCGAGCTGCGGCGAGAATCAGCTCTTCAGCAAGACACTCGTCCACGCTTCGAGGATTGTTGTGAGAGGCTTGTCGCGACATTTCAGTAATGTGTCGTAGAGCAATGTCCACACGTCTTTGAGGCGAAATATCCACAGAGATAGGATACACGATTCCTCCGTAGGCTATTCTCGTAACGTCTTCCGCAGGAGCCGCGTTCTCTATTGCTCGCACAAGGACCTCTATCGGATTCTTCTTCGTCCGGATTGCCACAAGATCCATGGCGTTCCTTACAATGCTTGTTGCCCGGGCCTTGGCTCCCCCAGCCACGCCTGGCCTCATCATATCATCTATCAGACGTTCAACCACGTTGATCGTGGATTTCCGGAACCTCTGATGTTCGTGCCTGCCAGCCGTGTGAGGCAGAAGGATAGGACGAGCAGAAATGTAACGTTTCAATCCTGGGTCATTGGCCTCTATGCCCGTTGAAGACCATTTGTCGAAGACATGGACCTCCTGCAGCTTCTTCAGTTCTTTACTCAAGCAGACCCAGCGTTTCTCTCCGAGATCACCTGCAACGCTTTAAACATTCCCAGAAGTTTCCGGTCGATGTCACAAAGTGAACCTGCTGTTTGTTTGCGAGGGCAACATTTGCCGGTCGCCAATGGCCAAGGCCTTGATGAAAAGAATGATCGTGAACACACCACTTGCCGGAATCAAAGTATCATCTTGTGGACTTACTGCGAGGGTCGGTGGCGAGGCCCATCCTGACTTGGAATCGGTCCTGGGTGATGATTTCGATTTGTTGAAGAGCCATCATACTAGGCCCTTGACTCGAGAACTTGCAACAGAATCAAACTTAATACTAGTAATGGAAGAGAACCATGTCAAACGGGTTCTCGAAAGATTTCCTGAAGCAAAAGGTAAGGTGAACATATTGACGCATTACGTGGGGAACACCGGGGAGATCAAGGATTTTGGCGAAAGTGGACAGACCGATATAGAGAGTTAGCTCCGGCATTGCCAACTGCTCTTGACCCCAAGCCTGAAGCGACTTGTCGAAAGACTTAGTGCGCAAGCCGATTCTGCGCATCGAAAAGATTGATAGGCAAGCGAAAGCTTCCCCAATTGGTTAACTGTGACAATTACTGAAACAGTTCAGAAACCAGTCGCCAAGAAGCAGTTCCCGATAGAATCTATATTGTCCGCCCGACTTATGTTAGCACCCCAAGTCGTGGGAGACCGAATATTCTTCCTCTCTGACCTCAGCGGAATTCTGAGCCTCTATTCCATGAAGACTGAGGGCAGCATCCCAACTCCCTTGCTCCCGGGCAGTATCGCCTTGGTAAACCCGCACCTCATGGCAGGTGAAAATTTCAAAGTTCTTCCCAAACTCGGAAAAATACTGGTCATGATCGACAAACTCGGCAACGAGAACTACCAGCCAAGTTTCATCCCGATCGAAGGCGGAATTCCCGAGCCAATCTTCGGCAAGAAATACGAAAATGAACAGCTGGCGTGCGCATACTGCGATGACGAGAAGAATATCGCATACTTTTTCCGCGACAACAGGAAAAATCCCGACATAGAATGCCTCAGAGTAAACCTAGGCACGGGAGAGGTAAAATCGCTTGGGACTAGCATATACGGAAACTTCTGCAACGGAACAAGCTCAGATCATCGTACCGTGATTCTCGCTGATAATTACACAGCCGGCGACGTCGTCCTCTACTACTGGCGCGAAGGTATGGCCAGCAGAGAGTTACTCTACGGAGTTCCCCTCGACAAACGGGAGGGCAAGCAAACACCGCTCACTGGCATTGGTCGATGCAGCTTCGTAGACAAAGATCACGCGCTCCTCTTCGACTCGACAATATTTCACGACGACGGAGGGCTAACCTACTTGTCACTCGACGATTCCTCGAAGCCATTAGACGTGCCCGTGCAAGGACTCGTCCACAAGGGCCAGGGCGAGGTCGTACGCCTGAGGAACGTCAAGCATAACGTGTTTGTGCTTGAATACAACATAGACGGTGCATCATGGGTGTATGAAGGAACCTTCCAAGGGGGCGCTACTCCATCATTCAAAATTACTCGGACCATCGTCGGCATCGAACCATTGGCCAATGGAGTAGTACTCGGATTCGAATGGCAGCTCCAGAAGGAATCTCCACTAACTGTCGACTACGTTTTCGGGTTCACTAAAGCAAACAACCCATCACAGCTCTTCCTTCTCTCCGCAAACGAGAGGGAGGCTCGGCGACTCTCCAGCGAAAGAGTGCTGGGGATCCCAGACGGTTACCTGTCACCCGGTGAAGACACGAGCTACACCTCATTCGATGGGCTAAGAATTTCGGCCCGACTGTATCTTCCTTCTCCTAAGCTAGGGTTCAAGGGTCCGAGACCATTGGTCGAATATGTTCACGGAGGGCCTCAAGGTCAGGAGAGGCCTGATTTCACTTGGTTTTCAATGCCGCTCATACAGTTCTTGACCCTGAACGGGTTTGCAGTATTCGTTCCGAATGTGCGCGGGAGCACCGGATATGGCATGAAGTACATGAAATGGGTCGACAAGGACTGGGGAGGCAAAGATGTCCGCGACCACATTGAAGGACTCAAGCGACTCGAGAAGGATCCGAGAATAGATTCGAAACGACGAGCTGTAGTCGGACGCTCCTACGGTGGATACATGACATTGACTCTCGCAATGCGTCACCCTGAACTCTGGAACGCTGCAGTCGACATGTTCGGACCCTATGACCTTCCCGCATGGGTCAAACGAATCCCGCCCACCTGGAAGACTTTCTTCACGCTGACGCTCGGAGACCCTGAAAAGGACAAGGATTTCCTAGTAGAACGCTCACCGAAAACCTACATGAAACAGCTTTCGTGCCCGCTAATGATAATTCAAGGTAAACACGACCCTCGAGTTCCAGAACCCGAATCGGCAGATCTTGTCAAGGAGCTGCGAACAGGCGGTGTCGAGGTCGACTATGTGGTCTACGAGGACGAGGGCCATGACGTTCTGCGATTCAAGAACCGAGTAAACTGCTACAACAAGATAGCCGAGTTCTTCCTCAAACACCTCGGCAACTAGGATTCAAAGCGCTAAGGCTGATGGCGAAGAGCGACCGCAAATCATTCCATGTTGGAAAAATTCCGCCCGACGCCCTCAAACGACTAGTATATCCTCACACTGGCAAGAAAAACCGTAGACTCATATTCGGGCCTGGTATAGGCGTAGACTCAGCGGCAGTACGAGAAAACAAACACGCTATCGTCTTCAAAACCGATCCCGTCACCGGGACAGCAAGCCACATTGGCTCCCATTCCATACACATCAATGCAAACGATATCGCGACCACCGGAGCAAAGCCCGTCTGGTTCCTCTGTACAATACTCCTTCCACCGGGTACGCAACAGTCAAAGTTGAAACAGATAATGCTGGAAATGGATCAAACATCGCGCGAACTCGGAATCACAATCATTGGAGGACACTGCGAGGCGACAAAAGGTCTCGATCGGCCGATGATTATCGGATTCATGATAGGAGAGGCAGGACACCGATTACTCTCCTCTAGAGATGCAAAGGTCGGGGACCGTATCCTCCTCACCAAGACAGCGGGTCTCGAAGGCTCCGCGATCATTGCCTGGGATCACAAAGACCAATTGAGGAATCTAGACAGAAGGCTCCTCGATCGGGCTAGAAAATTTGCGAAACAGCTCAGCATCGTCAAGGAAGCATTACCATTATCGAAAATTCGAGGAATTCACGCCCTTCACGATCCGACAGAAGGGGGAGTCTTGAATGGCCTTTGGGAATTGGCTGAAGCGTCCGGCCTGGGGATCAGGGTCTCACCTGATAACATTCCAGTCGAAGATGAAACAATACAAATCTGTCATGCATTAGGGTTAGACCCCCTGAAACTGATGAGTTCCGGAACCCTCCTTGTAGCCGTGGCGCCGAGGAGCGTGAAACAGGCAAAGGCCGTTTTGAAAAGAATCGGCGTCAGAGTTTCAGATGTTGGACTGATGCTTCCTAGAAGCAAGGGGCGATACATAATTGGCAACAAAGGGAAGAGGACTCTCTCGCCCATCATACAAGATGAATTGTACAGACTACCTTGACTGCTAGCTAGTGGAAGCTCGTCTGGAATTAGCAGTGAACGGTTCTTCAAGCAGTAAAATAAGGAGAATTAACGCAATTGCTAGTCCGCCCATGAAGAACCAGCCGGGCGAATAGTTTCCATATGTGTGGACCAGCAATGTGAAGACGATCGGGATCGCAAAGCTTCCTAGAATCTGGACACAGTTAATGATACTGATGCCAAGCGGGGCGTATTGCTGTCCAATCTCGGGATATTGGCTAGCGCTCGCGTACATTGTAGAGAATACGATGGCGTCAAGAAATCCGACAATTGGGATCAGGAACGCTAGCTGGAACGGTTCTGAGACACCGAACAACAGGATTCCAATAGACGCGCCAAGCCCAGGGACGAGGATGAAGATTTTTCGTCTTCGATATCGATCAGAAAGGTAGCCCCCTATCGGTCCACCGAATACACTGCCGATCATGATAGACGATGCGAGCAAGCCCGCAGTCTCCGCGCCAAGTCCATAGGTTGTTGTCATGTAGGTCTGGAGGAATGACGATGCTGAGAATATTCCCCCCCAAAGACCGAGCACTCCGAATGCAATTATCCAAATGTTTCTGTTCCTGAAGGTCGGCCTTATCGAAGGCCTCTCCTGAAGTTGAACACGCCTATCCTTAGGAATAATCAATTGGGAGATTGCG
Organism: Bathyarchaeia archaeon; assembly: GCA_035656295.1. Taxonomy (GTDB): domain Archaea; phylum Thermoproteota; class Bathyarchaeia; order 40CM-2-53-6; family 40CM-2-53-6; genus 40CM-2-53-6. The sequence continues at coordinate 245,960 of DASRSU010000001.1, forward strand.
ACCGATGCGAGACCGATCAAGCCACCAAAGACGAGGCCCCAACGCCATCCGACAAGTTCGATAACTACGACCCACCCGAAGAGAGCAATTCCACCTCCAATATTGAAACAACTATTGTAGAGACCGAGAACGAGGCCCTCCTCTTGCTCACGAAACAAAGGCGTTAGAATTCCTATAGCCGGCGCGAAAAATAGAGCGGCGCCAATCCCGAGCAAGAACCTGTTGACGACCAGCAGGGGGAAGTTCGGTGAAATTCCTTCTCCTATCCCGGAAAGAGAGAGGATTAACATTCCCAATTGAGACGTGTTCTTGGCCCCCCATCTGGCGGACATTGTTCCGGCCGGAATCTGGAATATTCCAGCTCCGAGCAGAAACGACGATGTTAGTACGCCCAGCGAAGGCAAGTCTACTCTCAGGTCTGATGCAATAAGAAGGAGAGCGGGCGCGATGTTGAACCAGTTAATTGTGTAGATCGTCCTAGAACCCAGGACGGCTGCAAGAACCAGCCAGCGCTTGTTCCGTCCAACCTGAACGATCTCAGCTTCTTGAATCAAGTAGCCCCGGGGTCCTCACTCATTCTTGCTCTTCGTTCAGAGTCTCAAGATCCACTTCATCCAGTCCGAATGGACATGTCCGCCGGGCCAGAGAAGTCATCGGACCCGAGACTGCTGGAGTCCTGACGAGTCCAATAAAGGCTTACTTGATTAGTGACAGGAACAAAGGTGAACGAGATTGCCTGACTTAGTCGTAACTCCACTCGCCTTCGAGAGTCTGGGCGTCCGATCAATGTGCACTCAAGTCGAGACACGGGATGTTACAGTATTGTTGGATGCAGGCGTAGCACTAGGATCCCGCTACGGTCTCAAGCCTCATCCGGTCGAGTACAAAGCAAGAGAAGAAGCCCGTAAACGTATCCAAACTGCCGCAACCAATGCTGATGTTATCACAATCTCCCATTACCATAATGATCACCACACGCCAAACTACATTGACGCAGTGTGGCTCGGCAGTAGCCCACAGTTATCTGAGAAAATCTACAAGGGCAAAACAGTCATTGCGAAAGACTTCAGACGGAATGTCAACACTGCGCAGCGACGACGTGGTTGGATGTTTGCTCAGGCGGCTCGCAAGTGGGCGAGCAGGTTCGAGACTGCTGACAGCCAAACATTTCAATTCGAAAAGACGACGGTGAGGTTTTTTCCGCCTGTCCCCCATGGTGAAAGCGAGACCGAGCTGGGATGGGTTGTGCCATGCGTGATAGAAAAAGCAAGAGAAAAGGTTGTATTCGCTCCGGACGTGCAAGGACCAGTAGTAGATTCTACGTTAAAGCTAATTCTAGAGGAGAAACCCACGCTGCTTATTCTGGGCGGGCCTCCAACGTACCTCAAGGGATATCGAATCAGCGAGGGATTCTTCGAGACTGCACTTAGGAACATGGGGGAGATCGTGAAACAGGTCAAAACGGTTGTTATCGATCATCATCTAATCCGAGATGAGGGATGGAATCTCTTTCTTGAACCTGTGAGAAAATTGGCTAAGAAACACAGACACCAGCTTGTCACCGCGGCGGAATTGTTGGGAAAGGAACCCGCACCGCTTGAATATCGGCGCAGAGAACTCTATGACAAGGATAAGCCTAGCGACGCATTCTTGAAGTGGTCTAAGCTTCCAGAGAAAAAGCTTAACGAAACTCCTCCTCCTCTTGACTTCGTCGCTACTAGCTCGTAGCAGCCTTTGCCTTCTTGGTGTAGTACTGAGTTAGGGTTCCGAGCATCGGCTCATCTTGGTACTCTTCTATTATGATCCGTAAGCCTTCGTCGCTTTCGTCATCGACAAGCTCCTTCTTTGCGTAGACTTCGCAGACGTAGCTGTCTTCCTCGAGGAGCCCTAGTCCCGGCGGGCTCTTTCCTAAGACATCGAACATTATCTTCATGAGATTATCGAGATCTTTTACCGGCCTAGTGTTGGTTGTCCTCGTGGATCCCTTCCACAGAAAGAAGGCCAGAGTAATGCTCATGAGGCGACCTTTCAGTGACTCCTTGAACTTTGCAATCTCATCTGGTGTGACCTTGCTTTGTATCGCGGTTTTGACCTTGCCCAGTTTTGTGGCGATGTCGTGTCCATCTCCCGTTGCGGGCGGTTCGAAGGGGATCACTGGAATATCCACTAGAGTCCGGCTGGACTCGGGACCTTCGTCCATGTCCGATTGTTGGTCCTCAAGCTCAGCTTCTTCTTCGGCCATGGTATGATTGACCTTTCCAAGCCCCCTGAAGTCGCTCTACCTAAAAGTCCTCGCTTCAAATTTCTTCAAGTCTGCTAATTCAGACTAGGGCTTCGGGTTGACTAAGGGCCTGCACACTGGCCGATACACTGTCGAGCCGGGGATCCAAGTTCGCTTGGACAAACTCGATCCGAGCGATACCTCAGGATTCGCCGGGAAGACAGACGTGGAGCAGGAGTAGTCGAAGAAGCTCAATGAAAAGCTTAAGCAATTTCAGGAAGAGCTCTACGCCGAGCATCAGCAGAAAGTCTTGGTCATACTGCAAGCCATGGACACGGGTGGCAAAGACGGGGTGATTCGTCGAGTCTTCGAGGGAGTGAATCCGCAGGGCGTCCGAGTGGCGCATTTTGCAGTGCCTACGCCTGAGGAAGTCGCTCATGATTTTCTTTGGCGAGTGCACAAACAGGTTCCCGGAAAGGGAGAAATGGTCATCTTCAACCCGTGGCCACTATGAAGGTGTTCTAGTTGAGAGAATTCACAAGTTAGTGCCCGTTTGATGTGTGGCAGCGAAGGTACAGACAGATCAACGATTTCGAACGATTACTGTCCGAAGAAGAAACTATGATCCTGAAATTCTACCTTCACATTAGCAAGAATGAACAGAAGAGAAGGTTGCAGGATAGACTCGATGATCCTTCCAAGGAATGGAAGTTCAGTATCAACGACCTTCCTGAACGAAAACTCTGGGACGAATACATGAAAGCCTACGAAGATGCATTGTCGAAGACAAGTACGGACTGGGCTCCATGGCATGTCATTCCCGCTAATCACAAGTGGTATCGTGACTTGCTCGTTTCGCAGATAATCGTCAAGACCCTGGAGAAGATGGACTTACACTACCCCAAAATCGAAGAGAAAGCGACCACTAGCATCAAATAGACCCGACCCGAATTCTCGGATCCCGTGAGAATGCTTCTCAGATGGCCTCCTCCTTAGAGTGCGACAGATAGAATCAGTTTCATATATCGACTGAGCCCTTTCCCGTCTGGGCGGCGGTGGGGGACTGGGAAGCTGGTCGTTTCCTGTTACCCGAAATCGACCTATGCGGGGGTCCGTCAACGCTGGTGAGCGGTAGCCTCGACCAGGCAGAAGACTCAGCTGTCAACTATGACATTCTGCCCCACCAGGTCGGCGGCGGAGGAGCGCTCTCTGAAGGGAGGGTTGCTACCTTCTCATGGTCGAACCCGGCGAGGTCCGGAAGGGAGCAGTCGTAAGACCGACGTTCGACGCAGGCGGGATCCCAGGGTGGAGAAGACAGTTGGGACACCCTGCCTGGGAGAGATACCCATCACCATCGGAAGCCACCGCCGCCTTTGTTTACTCTTGCAAGATACGTAGTTGTGGGAATGAAGAAAAAGCGCAGTCAGTTGAAAAATTCATTGTAATCTACAAGTAGCGAATTCCAAGCACACTAGCTCTGTGGGAGATCTCTACCTCGGACATAATTGACCCTGTAATCCTAAGCACCATTATCCAAACCGCCGTCCTGACTCTCACGCTAGTCATTTTCATTCTATCACTCCGCACCCAGAACCGAGCCAATAAGGAAGCCGCTTACCAGAAAATATTAGATGACTATACAAACATCATCAAAATGCCCGTTGATAAGCCGGAACTGAGCAGATTCCAGGTCGAGCTAGCAAGGGCAAACACCGGTTTCAAAAGCGATGGCCGGTCGGTCCCCAAAGAGATCACAACTCGAAACTACGTTCTGTTGCTTTATGGGCTTTTCGAGAAGACAGGAAGAAATGGATAGACAGGGAAACATGGAACCAATGGTCGGCATTTCTGGAAGTAGTTTGCAAGCAAGCATCCAATGTTCGTCGAGGTGCACCGCTCCTCAGAAGGAACGTTTGACAAGTCGTTCCAGGGCTATGTCACTAGCATTCTGACCCGCGATCCTAGCGCTAGCCAGAATTTCACCTCGGCAGGTACTTAGGTAATCAATCACACGACGATAACCTCCCAAACATCCAAACGATTCCCCCAGCTAATGCGATTACACCTTCTCTCACTGGAGAAAATATCCCCACAATGAGGTCCTTAGAGTCTAGGTCGCTTGACCTTGCTAATTTGAGGCCAATCTTTTCTCATAAACGATGCATCTATCTCCCCAATCGTCAATTTTGAACCCGTTCCGGATCAAGTTTCTCACTATGAAAGGATCATTTGGAGCGTAGGTTCCTAAAGTCCTTGACTTTCCCACGTGCGGAATCCCTGCCACTGCTTTGAGGACGTCCCTTATTGGACCTCTTAGTACAGATAAACTGGGATAGAATCTCCGGCTCCATTTCTCACTCTGAGAAAAGATGAACAAGCCGTCCTTGCCGCTGTAGAATTCGCCTCTACCCGCGATTGTCATCAGACTTGACGGATTGGGTCTGATTATGTGCCACGAGTGTGCAAGGTAGCCGTTTGATGCTTGAAGGATCGGAGACGACCACAGGGTCGAGATAGCGAAAGTCCTGTCGATCGATTTCATAGGCCTCGTAATAGGTCCTCGAAGTGATCTGATTCGTTTTCGCAGGTGTACCAGTTCGCAAACTGGTGTGTAGCCCCCTTTCTCACCGGCACCGATCGCGGGCAGGTTTCCTCCCCGCACCCACATCCTGACGGTCTTGAGGCCTCTTTTTCGAGCCTCTGTCGACACTGCACGCTGAAGGAAGACAGCCACTCCCTTTCTACGCCAGGATGGATCAGTTCTAGCCTGACCAAGCCATGCGGACCTGTCAATACATTTCTCGAAATTTGTAATTCCCACAAGTTCCCTCTCGTGAAAGGCTAGGAGCAATCCACCATCTGCTATCAAATACTTCAAGATTGAAATGACGTAGTCACGCGGACCGATTGCACGCCGGCATAAGCCTACTATCGATCTGTAGTCTTCATCCATCGCCGTACGGGCCGTAAATTTCAATGGGCAGTCTCCTAGAGGAGTGCATTTGAGAAGTTCGTCCTAACTTGTTGCTTTCGGTTCAGTATCTTCGAAATCTTGAACTGTCGTTCACCACAAGAATTCCGTTGTTCACAAGCGCGTGAGCGTAATGCCTTTCGAGGGTCAACCTAGACATTTGAAGTCCTAGCTCCTGTAGAACCCAATGCTGAACTGAAGCGGCGGGCATACACTGGAGTCTCCTGTCCACCTGCCTTCTCACTATGTGAGGAAACTCGCAAACGCTGCAGTGGTTCTGCAACGACATCGAAGGCTGTGGACTGGCCTTGGAAAATGAAGTGAAGAGGTGGTCAAAAGTAGAATCAACAATCGAACAACGTCTTGCACAAATAGCGGAGAATGCATGGGGCTCTTCCATTCGCCGAGTTGGAGAATTCGAGTTGGGAGCGACTCTCACAAAACCGCTGCATCTGCTGAGAATACTGCCCTACGACCTTCGTCTTCTATTCTGGTCCTTGTTCATCTGGGCGCTAGGTTACGGAGTCTACAGCTACGTCTGGTCTCTGTTTCTGCGCTCTTTAAGCGCAAGCTTCACAGATATTGGTCTGGTTTTCGCAATAGGATTCGTATCGATCGCCATTACGATGATTCCTGGCGGGATCCTAGCCAACAAGTACGAACTGAAGTCACTACTGATTATTGGATGGGTGCTGAGCATTCCGGCACCACTGATCTTGTACTTCTCTAGTACTTGGACAGACAGCATTCCCTCCATAATACTACTTCAGGTCTCAGGTTTCAATCTTCCCGCGTTGAACGCCTACATTGTAGGCGCGGGAGAAAAGAGTAAGACATCATCCAATTTTGGCACGATCTACTCATCCGTCCCCTTGGGACTCATATTCGGACCCGCAATTGGAGGATTGCTCCTAACAATCGTGCCGATCCGTGAAATCTTCCTGTTATCCTTCGCCCTATTCACATTATCAACAGTAGTATTATTCTTCATTAGCCAACAGCCCCCAATCAAGACAGCCCACAGCGTCTACACTATTCATCTCCCAAGGTCGCGGGTCGAGCTGCTCCTGTTGGCAGTGCTTACTGGGGCGGCAGTAGCCTTCAGCATGTCCTCAACATTCCTGCCGCTATTTTTCAATCAAACGCTAAGCCTCAGCCCAGTGATTGTACAGTGGCTCGCCTCGGTACAGTACACAGGGGCATTCGTTTTCGAGGTTCTCATGGGCCGCAGGGCAGACATTCGCAGTCGTGGAGGTACAATGGCTCTGGGCTTGACAATATGTGCATTAGGCCTGGTCGGTTTTGCCATGACAAAGAACATATTCTTCGCCGTCCCGCTGATCTTCCTCTTTGGAGGCGCGAGGTCAGCCAGCATAATAGCCTACTCCGTTATCTCCGCTGTAGGGAAAGGTGCTACAAGGGCGGGCCAGTATGGATTCTACCTTACAATCGAACAACTAGGCTTCGTCGCGGGATCGTATCTAGGCGGTGTAGTATTCGGTATCGATTCAAGCCTGGTGCTTGTCATCAGTTCTTTGCTCTTTGTGACCTTCGCACTCGTGTCAAGTCTAACAAGGTTCGTGGTGACGGATTCGGTGGAAGCCGAAACGAGATCATTTGAGGCGCGGGAGACCGTAGTTTCGACGACGTGAGCATTGGTGGGCCCGGTGGGATTTGAACCCACGACCCCACGATTATCAGTCGTGTGCTCTTTGGCGTTTTCTTGCTGACTTAACCAGGCTGAGCCACGGGCCCAAATGATGTTTTGAATGCCGAATCTGAACACTTGTAATAAGACTTCGGGCATTCAATCTCTCCAAAGACTTTACATTCACATTTCTCGGAATGATCTTTCGTTACATGGGCCGGTAGTTCAGCCTGGTATGCTGACATTCGTCAGGCCGAAGAACGTTCGGTTCGCAACCGAAAGGCCGCGGGTTCAAATCCCGCCCGGTCCACCAAGAGACATCAACTGACCAAGCCTAGCTCTTTGAAAGCACCGTCTAGAGTCTGTCCTGGGCCGGGATCAGCATCAGGCAACTTTCCCTCATCAGCAAGCTCTGACACGCTTCGAAGATTGTAATCAGGAGGCTCGAACCGTTTCTTCAAGTCATTGGCTGACAATGGAAACGAGACTGGAGCGCCACGTGTCGGTCTTGGACTAAACGGGGTCACGATGCTATTGCGAGTGTTCTGGTCGTAATCAATAAAGATCTTCCCCAATCGCTGCCTACGATGTCGTGAAGTCGTAACCTTCTTCGGCGATAATTCCTCGAGAACGATGCCGAGTTGATGAACGAACTTCTTGATCGTGTCAAGTGTATATTTCGGAATAATCGGAATCAGGAAATGCATCCCTTCGGATCCTGAAGTCTTCATGATGTGACGCAGTTTCATCTGTTTCAAAGCTACCCGAACATTCTCCGCAACCTCCAAGACATCCTCGAACTCTATGCGAGGCGGGTGGGGATCTAGATCCACAAGGACAAGGTCATGGCTTTCTAGCTTCGGGAGTCTTGAAAGATGATTGTTGATTTCGAGACATGCCATATCCCCGAGCCATACAAGAGTAGCTTCATCGTCTGCGATCACGTGCCTTACAGCCTTTTCATGCGAAGGAACGGGTGCAATTTTCACCCAGGGCGGATGAACCGGCCAATCCTTTTGGACGAACCCTTTTCCTGGGATTCCATTTGGAAATCTCTGCACCCAGGCAGGTCGGTCAGTCATGAACGGGACTAACCGACTGGCAACTTTCGAATAATACTCTATCAAGTCCCCTTTAGTAATGCCCTCTTTCTTCCACATTGGCTTGCTAAGATTAGATAATGCAATTCTTCTACCGCCGACCTCTACAGTTTGAGAAGGTCCCCTCCCGACTCTCAAAGGGCCGGCATTAGGTGCTACCGTCTTTTTCCAGCTCAAGTGGACCGATAGGTTAGGTCGGAACGACGTATATCTATTGGAATCTTATGCTCAACAAGTTACCTTATTGTCAGAAATCGGGTAGTTTCTCACCAATAGGTACTCATTGCAACCCTCGTGTGTTCGCAACCCTCTTATTGAACCGGCCTTGAAAATCTAGTCAGCTGATATTCGATGCCTCCACGTGCAATATGGAAAGGCGCGATTAGTTTCGGGCTAGTAAGCATACCGGTCAAGACCTACGGGGCCATCAGCGAACATAAGACAGGCTTACGAATGCTCTGTCCCAGGGACAACTCGCCGATCAATTTCAAGCGCATCTGCTCGAAGGAAGGCAAAGAGGTCGGATGGGACGAAATCATAAGAGGATACGAAGTTGAGAAGGGCAAGTACGTTCCCCTCACTCAGAAAGAGCTCGAGGCGCTCGAACCAAAGTCCGGTCGTCTGGTCGAAGTCTTCCAATTTATTGAGAGTCAGAAGTTAGACCCTATCTATTTTGAGAACAGCTACTACTTGATGCCCGACGAACACGGTGAGAAGCCGTACCATCTGATGCGCGAGGCACTCGAGAACAATGAGAAAGTCGCCATTGGAAAAGTTGTAATGCACGAGAAGGAACACCTCATTGCTCTCCGGCCATACGAAGGCGCTCTTCTAATGACTACCCTTCATTACGCCGACGAGATTCGTTCTCCGAAGGAGTTCCCGGAGCTGAAGAAGGCCCTGGATGTCGACAAGGAGGAACTGGAACTCGCAAACCAATTAATGCGCATTATGAAGAAGCCTTTCTCGTTCAAGGAATATCGCGATGCATACCAAGAGAACCTGATGAAACTGGTTGAGGCCAAGCTGAAAGGCAAAGAAGTAATCGAACTACGAGTCCCCGAGATCAAACCCACAAAGAACCTGATGGAAGCCCTAAAGGCGAGTATCAAGGCACAAGAAAAACGATGACGCTCTGGCGTGAGCGTCCTATAAGACCCATGTTCGCCCAAACTGGCGATCCCTTCGATTCTGACGATTATTTTTTCGAGCCGAAGTGGGACGGACTACGAACGATACTGTTCCTGAATCACGGCAAACTAGAACTGCAAAACCGGAATCTTCGAGACGTCACATTAGGGTTTCCTGAGATACAAGCAATCAAGAGAGACATTACAGCAAAAAGGGCGATTATTGACGGCGAAATCGTAGTCCTCGACGCCAAGGGAACACCTGACTTTCAACGCTTGCAGAATCGTTTCGGTGTTATCGAGCCAAAACGCATCGACTCTGCAAGCAAGATCCATCCCACGACCTTCGCAGCATTCGACATATTGCACTTAGATGGCAAAGATCTTCTGAATGCCCCACTCAAGCAGAGGAAGGAGAGTTTACACAAGATCATCCGCGAAGGGCCTCACCTGTTCTACACGGACTACATAGAAAAATCTGGGATCAGCTATCATCGAGAAGCCCGAAAACTAGGTTTGGAAGGAACAATTGGAAAAGATCGCAACTCCCCATATATGCCAGGGATCAGGAGTGGACTATGGCTCAAGGTCAAAGGAGTCCAGACGATCGACTGTATTGTCGTTGGCTATACGCCCGGCGATGGTCGAAGGCAATCGAGTTTTGGCTCGCTAGTCCTAGCAGTTTACAACAAGGAAGACCAACTGGAATATGTGGGAAATGTTGGCGGAGGCTTCACCGACGAGATGCTCACGACGATCAAGCCTAGGCTCGAGCGTCTAGAGAGAAAAACACCCGTGCTGAATCAAGAAATTGAACCACACACTCAGGTAACTTGGGTGAAACCAGCTTTTGTAATGGAAGTAAGATACATGAACATCACATCCGACAAGAGACTGAGGTTTCCAAGATTCTACCGGCTGAGACCGGACAAGAAACCCATAGAATGCCGTTGGCAATAGGTATAATTATCCGTCACCGCCTGCATTCGCCACGAGCATGTTGACTGAAGTTCGCACGGTTAGAATGCCGTCTTGCAACTGGTGCGGACGCATGATACTTCCCCGCGAGGGCGCCGTCAAGTTTCCCTGTCCACAATGTGGAGAAGTTACAATCTGGCGTTGCGAAAAATGTCGCGGGTTTGGACGTCCATACAAATGTCCAAAGTGCGGCTTTACAGGACCGTAAGAGGCGAGGTTCTCATGGCAAAAGTGATGGTTTCGCTCAAGCTCTATCCTTCAGACATACTCGGGGACATGAGCGGTCTCAAGAAGACCGTCGAGAAGACGTTAGAAGGTAAAGCGTCTATCTACAAATTTGAGGAAGAACCTGTCGCCTTCGGACTCGTCGCGCTAATCGCACACGTGCTTGTTCCCGAGGAGGCCAGCGGTCTTATGGACGAGGTTGAGAACAAGCTGAAAAATATCCCGGGAATCAGCGAGGTCCAGGTTCTCGTGTCTAGAAGGATTGCCTGATACTTAACTTCTGGTAATTAAGGGACAGTAAGATTAAATAAAGAAAAATCCGCAGTAATTCCGGTAGACATGGGTCTTAGACTCACGCTCCACAACGGCAGTAAGGTATTGCTGGACCTTCCACTTAACGAGTCTGACTGGGATCCTGAACTGAAACAGTTCATTATCAAGGAATTAACAGAATCTGAAGCAGATCTTGACACTTTATGCGAAATATCAGGATTTTTCTCGAATAAACGACGAGTCCAGATACTAAGCCACATAATCCGGGACTGCGACAATTCCGCCACATTCACCGATCTGCTCAAAGTGGCTGTAAACCCGAAGTATGTCTCCGACTTGGTCAACAAACCACCTGGCAGAGACATTGTCGTAAGGAATGGGCGAGGATACAGCGTTTCGCCCTTCGGAGTCGGAAGCTTCCTGTTGCTGTCTCTAGCTACGAGACGACTTGTGAAGGAGATAGGTTACATTAATAGTGATGATAATTCTTTTGGGGTCGGAAAACAAGGTGAGGACTGAGAAGACGAGCAGTCAACGGAAACAGTGCGGTCCGCTCTCCTCGACCAAGGGCCATTCATCCAAGATCATGGAGCCGAACTGGTAAAATGGTAGTACCAAAAGAAGTACAATTGAGAGTGGCTGATGCCAAACAACGAGACGTAGGCCACGGAAAGGTCCGCATAGACAATGAAACCATGCAGAAGCTCGCCATAACCGCGGGCGACTTCATCGATGTACACGGTAAGAGGACTACAGTCGCCATTGCATGGCCAGCCTACGCGGAAGATCAGGGTCAGGAGATCGTCCGCATGGACGGACTGCTCAGAAGGAACGCAGGAGTAGCGCTCAACGAGTATATCACGATCAAGAAGGCAGAGGTAAAGGATTCTCAGACGATAGTATTTGCTCCAACAGATGTGCGTCTAAGTGTAGACGAGGAATTTGTTGGCTTTGTCAAGAGGCGTTTCATGGACATGCCCTTCGTTGAGGGCGACATGACCCTTCTAAGTATCTTCGGCAGTGCCGTCCCACTGATTGCAACCAGGACCCGGCCGCATGGTCCCGTGAAGATCACCGAATCTACCGTCGTTCAAGTGATGAGTGAACCTACCCCGGAGAAGAAGGGCATTCCGATTGTCACTTACGAGGATATCGGAGGGCTGCACGGGGAGATTCAGAGAATCCGTGAAATGGTCGAGCTACCGCTCAGACACCCTGAACTATTCCAGCGACTGGGCATTGAACCACCAAAGGGGGTCTTCCTCTATGGGCCACCGGGCTGTGGAAAGACACTGCTTGCAAAGGCTGTCGCGAACGAGTCTGATGCAAACTTCTACGTCATCTCCGGGCCAGAAATAATGTCAAAGTTCTACGGGGAATCAGAAGCACGCCTCCGCGAAATATTCCAGAAGGCACAGGAAACAGCACCCAGCATAATATTCATCGACGAAATGGACGCGATCGCGCCTAAGAGAGAAGAAGTAACCGGCGAAGTCGAACGCAGAGTAGTAGCCCAACTCTTGTCGCTTATGGACGGGATGGGTGCTCGAGGAAACATCATCGTCATCGGAGCAACCAACAGACCCAACGCGATCGACCCAGCTTTACGAAGGCCCGGAAGGTTCGACCGCGAAATAGAGATCGGCGTCCCCGACAAGATGGGCCGGTACGAGATCCTTCAGATCCACACAAGAACGATGCCGCTAGCCTCAGATGTCGACCTACACAGGTTGTCGGACATTTGTCACGGTTACACTGGTGCCGACATATCGGCTCTCTGCCGCGAAGGCGCAATGAAAGCACTGCGACGATACCTTCCAGAGATCAACCTCGAAGAGGAACGGATTCCTACCGCGATTCTCGAAAAGATGGAGGTCAACCTCGACGACTTCGTAAACGCATACCGCGAAATTACACCGACAGCCATGCGCGAGGTCTACATCGAAGTTCCATCCGTGAACTGGGCGGACGTTGGTGGCCTAACGGACGTCAAGCAGGAGCTTCAGGAGGCAGTGGAGTGGCCTCTGAAGAAGCCTGAAGCGTTCAAGAGGGTCGGTATCAGACCGCCGAAGGGAATACTGCTCTTTGGACCACCAGGCTGCGGTAAGACTATGCTCGCTCGGGCCGTCGCAACGGAGAGCGAGGCCAACTTCATCTCGATCAAGGGTCCCGAACTATTCAGTAAATGGGTCGGGGAATCCGAGAAGGCAATACGCGAGGTCTTCCGTAAGGGAAGAACAGCGGCGCCCTCAATCGTCTTCTTCGACGAACTAGATTCGGTCGTACCACGACGCGGGATGGGCTTCGGAGACAGCGGAGTATCGGAGCGAGTCATTAGCCAGCTACTCACCGAAATGGACGGGATCGAGTCACTCGTCAACGTCGTAATAATCGGCGCCACAAACAGGCCGGACATAATCGACCCGGCAATCCTTCGTCCCGGAAGATTTGACAGGCTAATCTACGTACCAGCGCCCGACCATGCAACCCGGTTACAGATACTCAAGATTCATACACGCAGCATGCCGCTCGCACGCGACGTAGACCTCGACCAAATTACAAGCCAAGCCGCAGGCTACTCCGGTGCAGATCTAGAAGCAGTCTGCAGAGAAGCCGGATTGATCTCTTTGAGGCGGGACATTGACACGAAGAGCGTTACCATCGAAGACTTTCGCGACGGACTGGAAAGAGTCAAACCATCAGTGACTCCTGACATGGAGAACTGGTACCTAGGGTTTACAAAACGGTTCAAGAAGGAAAGAGCACCAGTACAGGTCACCTAAGAAGAAAACACAAATTCCCACGATTTCCTGTTCCCTGATGGTTCACTATTGAGCAAAGTCTGGAGTCCACGACCCATGTCGCTGGGAATCGTAGAGTATCTAGAAAAGAAAGGGCCAGTTTCTGACATCGACCTGCAAAAAGAACTAAAAACAAGTTTCGGCGAAGTTAGCTTCCGAGAACTCAACCGGAACCTGATGAAACTAGAACTCGCAGGCGTCCTCCGAGTAACACGACTCATGAAGGGCAAGAGACAAGTAGAACTAACCGGAAGACACCTAGTCAACTAGGAATTGCCCACAACGAGCCAAACCCGCCCGGCCTCTACCGTTACCGAGCAGAAGTGCAACTACTGCGGCGGAACCGGAAAATGGACAAAAGACATCTTTCCCGGCAAACCTCCAGAGAACGTCAACTGCCCTCACTGCCACGGATCAGGAAAGATCGGCCACAGTGTAATCGAGGATTCGAAAGCAGACGCCGAGATCGAAGCGGCTTAGCAGACCCCAGTAATCGTTAATGTGAACTATATATGAGGCTCGAATAAAACTAGTAGCTGTGAAATACAATGTCGAAGCCACCTGATGTGCCAGTAACCGTATCCGACTCTACCTTTGACTCTTTCATAAAGCAGCATCCGTTGATACTTGTAGATTTCTGGGCCCCTTGGTGTGGCCCGTGCAGAATTGTTGCACCTGTCATCGAGAGTCTGGCGAAAGAATACGCGGGAAAAGTGGTTTTTGGGAAGCTCAACACTGATGAAAACCCGGCAACGTCCGGGCGATTCAACATAATGGCCATTCCAACTATTCTGATACTGAAGAATGGCAAACTTGTCGACCAAGTTGTCGGTGCGGTTCCGAAGGCTCGCCTAGAGGAAACTCTGAGAAAACACTTCTAAGAACAGCTAACGTACAAGGTCTCCCAACCCTGAAATCTACGGTTTTTACTCTATTCAGTAACAATCACGCATGAGTATAGATACCATATACGTCCGAGTCCAAGTCTATATCCTGCATTACACACCTATTTTGTATAGAGGGTCCGCAAGTGACACAATTAATCGAAGCTCGAAAAGTCCAGAAAGTCGGATACTCCACGCTTATCGTTTCCCTACCCAAGGACTGGGTGGAGGAAGTCGGACTGCGCCAAGGCGACATCGTCAGTTTCCGGCGGGAATCCGACGGAGGCATCACCGTCTATCCGGGTCTTACGAAGGAAAGAGAAAGCTTCCGATACTTGATCGATGCAGACCTCTGTAATGGCCCGAATCTGTTGACGCGGGTGATAACTGCAAACTACCTGACTGGGCATGACACGATACAGATAATCTCGAAGAAGGAACTGTCACAGAAACACTTGGAGGAAGTCAGGGCAGTCAGCCGGAGACTTACTGGTCTCGGAATCGTAGAACAGTCAACCAAGTCTGTTACACTTCAGAGTTTTGTCGACCCGACCAAGTTTCCGATTTACGGACTTTTGCGAAGACTCCAGATCATTCTCAGCAGCATGCTCGAACAGGGAGTGAGAGCTTTCGTCGAAGGCCGTGCCAATCTCGCTGACGAAGTATTGCACATGGAAGAGGAAGCGGACCGGATCTATTGGATGATAATCCGACAACTACTACTCGCAGTCACTGATCGGAGGGTCGCCAAGGAAGTGGGAATAGAAGGACCCCTTCACGTGATCGGGAACAGGGTTATCGCCAAGAGCCTCGAGCAGATGGCGGATCTGGCATCACACGTTGCAATTGAGGCCCAGAAACTGAAGGGAGACGCCAAGAAGACAGATCCCAAGATAATCAAAGGGCTACTTGAACTCAGCGACAAAGTCCGACTCCTCATCGAAGACTGCTTCAACGCTCTAATGAAACGGGACCTCAAGAAATCGAATGAGGTTATCGAGAGGGTCGTCGCCTGCGAACAGCTGGAACGATCATTGACCGCAGAAGTGATGAAGATCCAGAAAGACGTCAATTTGGCTGTAGGATTGAGATCTATCATATGGGATGTTGGTCAAATGGCCAAGTACGCTGAAGCCATTGCGGAAGTATCGATAAACAGGAACCTCGAGACCCCCAGCGATTTCTGCCAATGGGAGAAGGTCGTCCACTCCTAAAACTGATTCCAAGGGCCTAATGCGGCGTAAGGAAACTACTTCACGTCTTTCCTAATCTCTGCAAGCTGTTTCTCGACCGCAACTATCCTCTTAGGACAACTAGGACAGAAGCTAGGCAACATAGAGTAGACATTCGTGTTCATCTGCAATAGCGGTTGTATCATCTGGCTCATCGCAGCAGCTCCTGGATCCGCCGGCATAACCTTCGCACGCTGTTCCATAGCCTTCATCTTGTCGCCTAGAATTGTCAATACAGGGCATTCGCCGAGACCATAGACGCAATGATTCTCCGTTCCCGGTTCCATTTTTCTTCCCTTCTCGAGTAGCGAATAGGTTGATTAATGCTTCTTGCCCTCAACAATGATCAGTGTTCCTCGCCCATTGAAGCAGATGGAAGATCAGATCGGTATCATTGACGCGAGTGTTTCGGGGGTGTCAGGGGACAAGTATCTGGGAGCCTTGGTCGACCTTGGAGGAAGGCCTGAGGCACTAAGGGAGGTAGGAAGAGTTGTCGCTGACGTTCTCCCTGGAACCAGGAAGGTAGACGTTCGAGTCGACACGGTTGAAAGAGGAGGCGTGAGGGCCAAACTCGTCATTGTGGATGCAAAGGAGGAGAAACACGGGCGGAAAGGATCTACCATTCGACAGGCCACACAGAAAGCTGCTGCTAAGCTCGGATTATCCGCTTGGGGCAAATCCTTCTCGCTGTTAGTAATCGACACACTTCTAGCAGCAGAGTCCCACGTCCACGCACATTCTTTAGGAGAGTTGCACTTGCACGAGCTAGGATCAGCGGACACTCTCGTTGACGTTCTAGGCGTTGCTTACCTGGCCGAGCAACTCTCTCTGTCGGGGATCACATGGTGGTCTAGCCCGGTCGCTGTTGGAGAGGGCTCAACAAGATTCTCGGGACGCGAATATCCTGTGCCACCACCTGCTGTTGCAGAGATAATTCGACGATACAAGTATCCGATGCAGCGAGGACACGGGACGGGAGAACTCAGCACTCCCACTGGCGTCGCCATAACGACCAACCTCGCACCTCACCCCGTTAGCCATTATCCAGCCTTACGGCCAGAAACCGTCGGATACGGGGCAGGATCTAGGGACCTCGACGAAGTCGCTAACGTGTTAAGACTCATGATCGGGCAAGCTGTGCATGCAACTCATTCTCATGATGAAATAGTTGTGCTGGAAACAAATCTTGACGATGTCTCAGGCGAAATCATCGGACGCGCCATCGAGAAACTAATGGAATCCGGAGCTCGCGACGTTACAGTCACACCAGTCTACATGAAAAAGAACCGTCCCGGCCACATCGTCTCAGTAATTGCTAGCAAGGAAGACGCTGAGAGGCTAGCCGACATTCTCATAAACGAAACAGGAACCTTCGGCGTGCGCGAGATTCCCGTGACCCGACACATCAGCGCGAGGACACAAGCAGTAGTCCGCGTCAAGTTGAAAGGGAAGAACCGAAGAGTTGGTGTGAAATTGTCCAAGGACCGTGATGGACGGGTAGTCGGGGGAAAGCTTGAGTACGAAGACTTGCGAAGAATCTCCAACCAGACAGGACTAGGTATTAGGGAGATTCAAAAGATCGCAAGGCCCGTGCTCGAGTCATTAGCCGAGTGAAGACTCAATGCAGGAACGCCCTTCACCAGATTTGTCGAGGAAGCTCACACTCACCGCCACCTTAGCTGCGCTGTATGTTTTGGGAAGGATAGTTCCCGTGTCTCAGCTTATCGGAACACGCGGCACTATAACTGCCGGAGGCATCATAGCGCCTCTCATAGGAATAATGCTGGAACCATCCTATGGCGTAGCCGCTGTCCTCATAGGGACAATGGTTGGCTCACTCGTTCCTTGGAATCCCTTGAAATTCGCAGGCTTCGACTTTCTCCCAGGGGCGTTGAACGTTGTAATCGTTAGCTTTGCGGTGCGTGGCAAAAAGTCTCGGTCAATTGTCATGTTTCTCTTCATGCTCGGCCTATTTCTCGTCACACCAAACACCGAAATTTTCGTCGGCAAATTCTATAGCCCTCCAGTCCCATACCTATGGCTTCACCTAGTCGCCCTCATTGTCCTCATCTCACCTCTCTCAAATCAGTTGGCGACCCGACTAAACTCGACGAACCGAGCTTTCGTATTACTCGCTGTTACAGTCCTTGCGTTCACTGGAACAATGATCGAACACGTAACTGGAGGCATTCTCTATGCATTGTTCGCGGGAGGAGGGGCGTTGTTCGCCTGGCCCTTCATCTATCTCGCCTATCCCATAGAACGAGCAGCCCTCGTTGCGGGGGCAGTCCTTGTTTGTACCCCGACCATAATTCTGCTTCGGAGTGTCATACGCGAGCGAATAGCCGCGAAATCCTCGGCGTTGGCGCCTGGTCCTACATCTGAGACACAGAGATTGTGACTTTAGCGTGTCTTTTTCCGTCTAGTCTTCCGTACTCTACTGTTTTGAGGCGTTCTCGTATGAAGCGCTTTCTTTGGAGGCTTCAACGTTTCCTTCTCGACTAGCTCCGAGAACTTGCCTGCGCCGGAGGCTAGGGATTCCAAGGCTAAACTTGCGCTCTTCGCTGCTGCGGCACCGAAGGCGGCAACGAGTTTGAGCCCGGAGCCAAACGCGGTCATCGCCATCTTCTCTGCCGCCCTGATAACCTCCTCAGGATTCGGCTGGCTTGAGCTCTGACGAGTCTTCGCTACGGGTTTAGAATCCATCCTTTTCCCTGGACCCCCTTTGGCCAATTTGGATCTTCGATCGCTAATTCCGGCCTAGCATATTTAAGAGCCCAGAGTACAAAAATGAGAGATCAGCATTAAGTAGCCTACTTCTCCAAGAAGAATACCACAGCAATATTTGGATTGAACGCTAGAATGCCACTTCCAAGATCCGCGTCCCTAGTCGAAGAGGAGATTCTCGACTTCTTCAAGGAATACGATCCGTCCAGTGCATACATTAACGGATTCAAAGAATATGCTGGTAAGATTTTCATCCCTTCAAGGAGGAACCTGGAGAAATTCTCCAAGAGAGCGGACGAGCTACGGCTTAGAGCGGAAAACGATTCACAGTTGAAGGTCATAGACTCCATCACAGCAGCATACAACCTCGGTGAACCACACCTCTTCGCTGAGACGATATTGAACGCTTACTTCGGATACATGATCAAGGAAGGCATCCTTGTCGCCCACATGAAACAGTTGACGAAGAATGCTGTAAGGATCATGCAAGTAGCGGCCTCCGAGAACGCAGGCAGAGACTGGCCCGTTGGGCTTCGGATGCTGACACTAATACGGTGCGAGGGAGTGAGAGAGATCATCAAGACGGTCCGGAACGAAACAGCCGACAAACAGCTGAGACAGCTACTAGACAACCTCGCCGAAGCTACGAGAAAGTATGCCTCGATTTTCCGCGTGAAAGGATTCGGGAAGGCTGGCTTCGACGAGACCTACCGAGTCATCAAGCGTCAAGGAGCTGATCTGGGTCGAGAACAGACCTATGCACAGAGCATTCGCCGGCTCTGGGACTATCCCGAGACCCCGGAGGAGGTTGAGGCAAAGGGACTCAGATTCCTAGAACGAGAACTTCCAAGGTTCAAACGTCTAACCGAAAAACTAGCCAGGAAATATTCAGTGCCGGCTAGAGTTGAAGAAGTGTCGAAAACGATACGGGCAAAGCGTGCACTCAAGCCAAGCCAGATAATTCCATTTCTTCAACAGCTTCGAGAGAAAACTGTCAAAGTTGTCAACAAGACCATCGTGCGAGTCAACCCGAAATACGAGACCAAAGTCATCGAAACGCCCCCATACTTGGCAGGCATCATTCCAAGCGGTGCCGCATTCTTCTACGATGGATTCACGAACAATCCGAAAGAGATTTTCATGGCCACAACCGATACAACGAAAGACCCGAGCAGTGTGCCAGGCGAATTGTTGAACCTGCTCATCCATGAGGAATACGGACATTGTGTACACGCCTCTAATTCCTCTCATGCCTACGGTGCCAAGCCAACCGTAACCGACATGCTATGGTCGCCCCTAGCATGCATCTCCGAGGGCATCTCGTTCCAGCGCGAAATAGAATTCCAGCAAGTAATGGACAAACTGCGAACAGGAAAGGGTTTGAGCCGAGACGAAAAATCTCTAATACAGTTCTTCGAGAAGAATGGCGGATTAGAGGCGTGGGCTGACGAGTACGAATTCTATACTTGGATGTGGAGGATAGTCCGGTTCCTGCGAATTATCGGGGATGCAAGGATAAACTCCGGGAAACAGTCACTCGCAGAGTTCATCAACTGGGGAAACAAGAAAACCGGATTATCAAAGAGCACAGCGTACTTCCAACTCTTCCCAGCACACGAAGGGATAGGACCAGGATACGCGTCAACGTACGCAATAATCGGAGAGAGCATACGCGAAATCCAGAAGAAGGCAGTAAGGAATGGGAAAAGTCTCCTGGACTTCAACACCTACGCTTGCAGCTTGGGATTTCCCGCTAGAACGATCTTCGAGCAAAGACTCGAAGAATATGCATCAAAATAGTCTTCCAAACTATCTAGAGCGCAGAGGTTTCCGTCTGGTCTTGAGCTTGATCCCATGTTGCCGAAGTCGTGAGACGATAAAATCGAAATGGTTCCGATCCTTGGCGATCTTCTCGGGTGTAACAATACCCGTCTGATGTAGCCTCCCCCTGCCGACCAGCAATGCGACAGAAGTGCAAGGATAGGCGGTCGTGCGTGCCATCGCGGAGACGCGGTTCTTCCTGTCGTAGAAGTCGAGGACCTCATACGTGACAAGAGACCCATTGCCGAACACGTTTACCCTGAGCGCTAGCAGATCCTCCGGACGACCCTTCGACATTTCAGGTCTCAAGAGTTCCAAGCTGACCTTCCGAGGCGCTACCTGAACACCGTTAACCCCAACAACAGTCTGACTGAAGAATCCGAGTACGCGAAGCGTCTCCATCATGTCGGCGTGGCCAGGGTAGCGAAGCGTCAGCTCGTACATTTTCCTTGTCCGCGGAAAGCTGTGGGGAAGGGAGCCGAGGCCGTCGGTTAGAAAATATTCAAGCCTTCCAACGCCTGGAAATGTCATCACACCCCTTCCGGTCAACGGGTTCACAAGCTTTCGACGGCTATTCTCGATCACGTTAACAGGACGAGAATACTCGTTGATCACATCTTCAAGCGAAAACACGACTCGATAGTTTAGAGGCGGCTCGGGCTTTTGGGGTAAGCCCCCAACGAAAATCCTGACAGAATCAAGGCGGCCTAACGTCCTGGAAGCGTCTCCGACACACATGTTCGAAAAACCTGGAGCCACTCCACACTGAGGAACAATAATCGAGTCGTTCCGACGGGCCTCCGAGTCCAGCTGGAACGGGTTCTCGGGAGTGTACGAAATGTCGACGAGGTTTCTGCCCACGTTTGCAGCACGCTTCATCAACTGGAAGCCTAGCCTGCCAGGAAGGGCTCCACAGACAAGATCCACATTCCGTAGAGCAGCATCAACACGCTTTTTCTGAGAAATGTCCAGAACGAGTGTTCGAATCTTGCTATTCGAGCGCTTTGCCTGTTTAAGATTTCCTCGGTTCGCATCAGCTGACGTTACTGAATCGACTTCAGGGGACAACGCGAGGTCCCGAGAAATCTCGGAGCCCACTTTGCCAGCTCCTACCACGAGCACTTTCACTGCTGGTCAACGATGCCCAGCACAAACTGTATTCTTAAACTGCTTAGGGACGGGGCTCTCAACATTAGGAGAGGATTGCGCGGATGCTGTCAAGGGCGACGCGCGGTAGAATGGATACAAATCTCCTGTTCCGCAGCAGTCGCGATATTATTTCGCCCTGAAAGTCCATGTCTCCATAATCAGCAATGTCCTGAATGCTTTCGCCAGCAAGCAGGAAAAGCCTATTGACAGTGTCGTCAGACAAGCCCGAGATTAGCTTGTGCGCTAATCCCATCCTGCGGAGGTCATGGCCGAACTTTGTCCGCCATTCCCGATCATATTCCATGAGATGCTTGCGTCTCTCTGACCATGGTGCACGTGCTGCCTTGGATGCGGCCCGGCCGGCAAGGATTCCACAGCAGCCTCCGATAACTATCCCGCCTCCTGTAGTCTGCTTCACCTGCCCAGCAGCATCGCCAACAGCGAGAAAATTTTCGGCCCAACAATCATCAATCGGTCCGGATACCAGTACAGACCCCGACTTTGTCGCCTCTACTGACGACTTTGGCCAGTAATCCTTGACCAGTTGGTCCAACAGCTTCCGCACGTTTCCATTCCGGGAAGCGAGTCCGACGCGAGCACTATGATCGCCCGTCGGTATGCTCCATGCGAAGAATCCTGGAGCCCTGTGTGAGCCGAAGTAGAGGTCGACCATGTCGTCCTGTTGTTGAGTCTCCACGATCTCATACTGGAGACCGGGAAGTAGCTGTGACCAGTCTGGAGAGTGGAGTCCGGCCTGTTCGGGCAGACGGCTCCCTGCGCCACTGGCGTCAACAATTATGGCTCCAGTATACGAAGGTCCATCTTGAACGGATATGCTGGCTTGACCGTCTCCAGTCCGATGGAATCTTGACGCACGCGTGTTCGTCCGGAGTTCTGCTCCCTCGGCAACCGCCAGTTTGGCCATGTATTGGTCGAATCTTGCTCGGTTGATGATTACCGCAACGGGACCCGTCTTGCGAAGAAGTACCGGGTCACCCTTCGGGGGATGAAATCTCGCGCCGTAAATCATACGCTGCTCGAATGTATGGTGGGGCTTGACTCCGAGGAGGGACATGCCGCTCAGGCTAACCACACCGGAACAATGGCTGGGTACGCCGACTTGTGGATGCTCCTCGAGAAGTAGCACTGATGAACCGTTCCCTGCGGCCGTGCGTGCTGCCTGGCTGCCCGCTACTCCCGCGCCGACAACGATAGCCTCGTAAGTCTTCCCGCTGCTTTCCAAGGAAAGGATCAGTATTCTTCGAATTCTATCCTTAGCGTGAGACCCTTCAGTTCTCTAGCCAGTTTCTTCACGACCTCGAAATCGACCGGGTTCCGTCTCGGCCTCCGACCGTTGAGGATGACCTTGGTCTCACGACTCCCGTCCGGGAGCCATACAGTGTTGATCGTCAGAATAGAGAACGGAGAGAAGAGATCTTCGAGGAATCCTCGTTCGTCCTCGCCATAGTTTAGGACTCGTATTCTTTTCCCTACCTTGTCTCCAAGAGATTTCGCAAGCTTGGCCCCTGAGGATAGAAAGGCATCCATTCCTCTGCGATCTACCATGACCGCCATGATATCGCCTGCCTCGAAGGCTTTGTGGAATGTCACATCTTGGAGAGTCGGATTCTCCTTCTCAAGCTCGGTGATCGTCCGGATAACTCGCACGTCGAGGTCACTGATCTGTCCCTTTCTCAGCTTTTCCTCGCATCTAGAACAAAGAATACCGCTCTTCACGCAGAAATTGTCAAGAACAGTTTTCACCAAAGCCTCTCTTGTCCCACATGGCCCATTCCACAGTCGATACAGGCCCGAGGATTACGTGAGGCGGTGCCCGTAATTCGGTAAAGGTTGTTCAAGTCTGACTCGAACCGGTCGATCATTAGCCGACGGTTCTGGGTTAGAACTCCTCGGCCATCATAAATGGATTACGGTGGACACGTAGAAATAACAGCCAAATACCGTAACGCGTACGTCGCAGACCAAATCTGAAGCATGATGAAATTATTCGAGTACGAAGCTAAATCCCTAGCGCAAAACCTTGGAATCAACATTCCAAAGGGCGCGGTCGCAACCACACCTGACGAAGCGCGGGATATTCACAAGCGAATAGGTGGAGAAGTCGTTGTCAAGGCCCAGGTACTCGTAGCGGGCAGAGGAAAGGCCGGCGGCATCAAGTTCAGTACCAAACCGGACGACACTCGAGACAGGGCTACTGAGATTCTGAACATGACGATCAAAGGTGAGAAAGTCAAGAAGGTCCTCATTGAACAGAAACTGTCCAGCAAGAAGGAACTCTACGCCAGCATTGTTCTCGACAGGACGAACAAGTGTCAGACGGTCCTAGCCTCAGACCAAGGAGGAATCGATATCGAAGAAGTGGCCAAGACAACGCCGGAAAAGGTTGTTCGACACCGTCTCGATCCCGTCTTCGGAATGCGAAGCTACGATGCAAGAGACACTGCCTTGAAAGTGGGCTACAAAGGCAACCAGCTAAACACCCTAGCGGACCTCCTGTCCAACCTGTATAGGCTGTCAGTCATCTACGACGCCGAACTCGTCGAAAGCAATCCCATAGTCGAAACCCAAGAGGGAAGGTTTGTGGCAGCAGACCTGCGAGTCATAATGGATGATAATAGTCTATTCCGCCATCCAGAATTCCAGGAAAGATCGAAAGAAGTTGGTGCCGAACTAACGCCCCTAGAGGCGAAGGCGCGCGAGAATGGACTCTCATTCGTCGAGCTAGACGGGGACATTGGAATAATCGGCAATGGCGCGGGTCTTGTCATGGCCACCCTTGACATTGTCAAATACTACGGCGGCAAACCAGCAAACTTCTGCGACGTAGGCGGCGGAGCTGACGCAGAACATGTCGCGACCGCTTTACAGATAATCCAAGGAGACCCGAAAGTGTCTAGAGTGTTCGTTAACATTCTTGCCGGCATTACACGTTGTGACGAGGTTGCCAAGGGAATCGTCGACGTCAAGAAGATTGTCGGACTAAGGAAACCACTCGTGATTAGAATGCAGGGAACCAACTATGAAGAGGGAAAACGGATCCTTGACTCGGAAGGAATAACGGCACTCGGCAACATGGACGAAGCAGCCCGGCTGGTAACAAGCGGCAACGGAGGCTTCTAGGACAATGACATTGCTCGTTGGAACGCAAACCAGAGCAATTGTGCAGGGAATTACGGGAAATCAGGGTTCGTTCCATGCGAAGCTCATGCTGCAATATGGCACGCAGATCGTCGCTGGTGTCACTCCAGGAAAGGGCGGCGCAACGGTTCACGGAGTGCCTGTCTACGATACTGTCGCAGCGGCCTTGGAGAAGACGGACGCCAACGCTTCCATAATCTTCGTGCCTGCTCCTTATGCTAAGGAGGCAGGCATGGAGGCGATCGACGCGGGGCTGAACCCTGTGGTGATCATAACTGAACTGGTTCCAGCTCGTGATGGAATGTTACTGATGGCCTACGCGAAGGATCATGGGGCAACGATTGTTGGACCAAATACGCCAGGGGTCATAACTCCGGGTCAGGCGAAGCTCGGGATAATGCCTGGAGAAGTGTTCCGTGCAGGCGGGGTGGGTGTCGCGTCGAGGAGTGGAACTTTGACGTATGAGATTGCTGCGTCCCTAACCCACGCGGGCATTGGACAATCCACCTGTGTTGGAATTGGAGGAGACCCTTTCACTGGTCTTGATTTCGTGGATGTGTTGAAGATGTTCCGGGATGACAGGTCTACCGAGGCGGTGGTGCTGATCGGAGAGATTGGAGGATCCGCGGAGGAGAACGCTGCCAACTACATCAAGGAGACAAGATATCCGAAGCCTGTCGCAGCGTATGTAGCTGGAAGAGCGGCTCCGCCTGGAAAGCGAATGGGACACGCGGGGGCGATAATCACTGGGTCGGAGGGTACGGCGGACGCGAAGATTCAGCGGTTTAGAGATGTGGGGGTTCGGGTGGCGGATATACCGTCCGAGCTTCCACGCCTCTTAGGCGGAGAGAAAGCTCTAACGCTCCACTCGCAATAGGCTGGCGTTTGCGAACTACTGCGTGACGGAGCAAAGCTCGGTGGTGTTAGACCATAAACTGACGATAGTCTGGAGAGGCTGTTTTCTCGCTCACGGCTGGAAACGGGAAGGATGCGGGGTCCATTTCCGGTTTGCGGGGAAAGATTCCTTCTATTTCAGAATGAACGTGAATGCGTAGGGACTGAGGGATAATGCAAGCGTGACGAGAGGTCGATTTTATGCAGACTCAAGCTCGCGACAAGGCTACCCCCCGGCCCTAGGCAAAACAAAAGAATGCTTACAAAAATGGAAAATTGGGATTATCCTAGTTTTCGCACTTCGTCACGCAATTTTCTAGGATCTTCCCGAGCTTTGAGTTTCCGAACATACGAGTCTGGGTTGTCAACCAAATCGCCTGGGCCTTAATCATAATATGACAAGTTAGCCTTCATCACTTTGCCCAAAGCTCTCGCTCGCGACAATGGCTCTTTTTCCAGGAGCTTTTTTTCTGGAGGGTTCTCGCCAGACGGGCTGATTATAGGCGATTCTCTTGGTTCCAGGCAAGAAATCTGCATTAGTCAGGAAAACTGACTCTGGCATCTTAGTGCATTTTCTGCGTGAATTGGGTGCACTAGAAATCGTGGGCTAATTTCGCCGATCGGGGCACATTTCAAGCGATTTCATTTACGAGTTCCACTGATAGTCTTGAAAAATCTATGCGGATGTGGGACGGAGCAGTTTTTCATGGGTCTCCAAAGTCTTAGTCCTTGGCACCAGGTAGATCTCTAGAACACCACTGGTTTGTACGGACAGTCAACTCCAATGTTTTCCGAGAATCAAAGGCAGAGTTGGATTAGCAGAATGCTGAAGAATAGTCTGCCTGCAAGTCTATCCCCGGTTCTGGCATCCTGCGGGCCGGCAACCGCAGCTGGTCACACAATGTGTTGCCTTGCTCTACTTGGCGCCGAGTTCTCGCTTTTTCCAGCGGAGATTGTCTCCCCGACATCGCCTACACCTGTAGGCGTTTGCTGAGTTTCTCGATCCACAAGTACGGCATATCTTGAAGAATAACCTGTGGCGCTGAGCAAGCTGTTTCTTCATAGCATCAGTTATGGGCGTAGGAGACACCTAGTCGGTCTTGACGCTCGGTCTCATATATGAATGACGTCAGCTAGTCGAGGGCCTGGCACCGCCAGCCTTGTAAATCAAAGTGTAGAGTCGAATAGATAGATTCTCCAGTTGGGCAATGGACAGCTGGAAGACTCGGGCATCCGGAACAGTGACCTCTTTCAGTGCCTCAAGTGCTGTCTCGCGGCCGAATCTAAGAGACAGAAAATGCGCGAGGGCACTCTTTGCTAGCCTCTTTCGTTGCGTGAAAATTCCTCGCACAAGATCCTCAAAGAATCCTTCGTCGACTCCTTGGGTTGGAGGCTTCTTCGAGAGCCTGACAAGAACTGAGTCAACCTTCGGCCGAGGATGGAACGCAGTTCGTGGAATTTGTTGTAATATCTCCACGCCGAATTGCCTGTTCGAGATTATGCTGATTCTGCCGTAATCGGAAGATCCCGGTTTTGCGGAGAGTCTCTCGCCAAACTCCTTCTGGAGTACAATCGATGCCAGATCGAATTCTATCTTTGCGAGGAAGATTATGAGTTTGGAAGACAGATAGTACGGTGGAGTACTTACGACCTTGTTGAACTCGGGCAGTTCTACCTCGAGTACGTCTCCTTCGATCATCTCGAGGTTGTGAAACTCGCCGAGCGAATTCTTGAGCCGGCTCGCTAGGTTCCGATCTTTTTCGACTGCAATGACCCGGGCCGCCTTTTCTAGAAGGAGGCGGGTGAGTGCGCCTTCGCCCGGTCCTGGTTCTAGGACAGTATCCCGCTTGCTAAGACTGGCACTTGCGACTATGTCTTCGGCTATTCGTCTGTCAGCAAGAAAATTTTGTCCGAGTCTCTTTACTGGATGATGCTCTGGTCGTTTCTGGGCCACAATATCATACTGTCCTAGTGAATATTCGATATTTCGTTTCGGTACTCAATTCCTCTAGTATCCTCTTGGACAATATTTTCGGTACATCTGTAATTCCAGCTCGCACCTGAATGTCTTTGTAGCTCATGAACGGTTTCTTCTCCCTGAGATTCACGATTGTCCACATCGATTTCTTTCCTATTCCTGGCAATAGCTCCAGCGAGTGCATTCTAGGAGTTACTGGTTGTGAGTTGTTGAAGAAGTCGACGAATCTTTTCTCCTGGTTTTTCACAAGTTCCTCTATTAGCGGTACGATCTCTGCTTTAGCGTTCGCCGTGAGCTGATCATAGCTTATTCTGCTGATGATCCTGTCGACTTTTTCTCTTCGTTCTCGGCCGATGTATATTCGTTCGTGAACTATTGCCGTTGCTCCGACCTTAAGTTCGGCTTCAAGGAGAGTGAAGTATTGTTCGCCCATGATCTGGACGCTGGGGACGACCAGGTGTCTCGACTTGTCAGATGACCTTCCGTAGGGAAGATAGTCTAGGACGTACGCGTACTCCTCGTAAACGTGTCTTCTCTGTATATACTCGTCTTCGTGTATTGCCAAAAGATGCTCTCCTCAGGGCTCCTTCTAGTAGAATATGGTCGACGGGAGCTTTCGACACCCATCTATGCCGGGGTTTAGAGTCATCCCTGGTCGTTCTGGATAACAGGGGCTATGCTTAATTTGATTTCGGTCTGTGCCGTCAGCGATTAGGAATGACGCTTCATAATCTCTAGTATGCCATTAAGCTGTTCAGTGCTAACGAAACGTCCCTTCACGGTTAAGACGGCTCTCAATTCTTCAACGCTGTGGGGCAGCGTGTTAACAATCTGGATGGCGTCGTTACGATCTAGCTGTAGCTTCGACGATAATTCTTCTACAAGCTTTGATGCGTTTCCCGGGTCGATCTTCGTGAACCTCCGGGTAAAGTCGAGGGTTCGACGTTGAAATTCGCCCAGGTCCTCCTCCTTGACCTTCTCTAAAACTGCCTTGGCCTCGGAGTTGCTAATGATCTTCTCTTCAAGGATTTTTCTTGCCATTATTGCGGCTGCTCCTCTACTGGCTGTATATGTTCGGGCCGGGCGATTATCAATCGAGGGAGTTTTCCAGATGCTACCTCGATCACGTAGGCGCGGCCCCTTTTTTCGGCGATCAGACCCACTCGTCCATGATATCTCCGATGTGGCATTCCTTTCTGCACTGAAGGGTTAATGGATATTCTTACCATCTGGCCTGGAGCGTATGCGATCAATAGTCTGCCGAGAGGGTTCTTTCCTTTGTCCCGAGGCTTCCGTCGGAGAAGCGTTCTATTCCTATTGCGTATCCCTTTGGAACGCTTCAAGTCAGCCACATAACCGAATATCGATATCCATCAAGAGGTGGCGTATATACTTCTTCGCTTAAACAGCATACATGGAAAACCCGACAAGCCTCGTGGTTCTGTCGGGGGAGCATCCGACCCTTCCACTCGCTGAGGTTCGGGGAATTCTCAGCGCTCACAAGATTGACTTCAACATAAACCAGGTCTCGTACAAGATTGTGGAACTAGACGTTCAACCAGACGCGTTACGAAAGATCTCAGAAAGAGGTGCATTCATTGACAAAACCCTAATTGAGATATTCCATTCATCACCGTCAGTACAAGATGTTACGAAAGGTCTTCGATCAGTAGATCTTTCCCCGTACCTTGGGCCTGAAGATAACTTCAGCGTGCGCGTTTCGCGGTTTGGAGGTGTACATGGGGAGCTTGCCAGGCCCAAGCTAGAATCCTACTTGGGGGGTTTGTTGGCGACGTCTACGGGGGCTCGAGTGAATCTCTCAAACCCTGCTAAACATTTTCACGGAATCCTTACTGGATCCTTGTTCTACTTCGGCCTCGTGGGCTATGAACGTCCAGCAGGCATGGTCCACGCTAGGAGGCCAAAGAGGAGGGCCGTTTTTCATCCGAGTACCATGATGCCAAAGCTCGCACGGTGCATGGTCAACCTATCAGGAATAGTAGATGGAAGTATTTTCCTAGATCCCTTTTGCGGGGTCGGAGGGATTCTTGTGGAGGCGAGTCTGCTTGGGTGCCAAGTGGTTGCGATAGACGCCGTTAAGAGAATGGTTCGAGGCAGTCGTAGGAACCTGTCGCATTTTGGATTGTCATCCATTGGATTTGTCCGTGGGGACGCTCGAAAGATTCCTCTGAATAGAGTAGAGGCGATAGCCACGGATCCGCCGTATGGAACTGGTGCGTCCACTTTAAAATCCACAACGAAAAACATCTTGACCGAGTTTCTTCCGGAGGCTCATTCAATACTTCCAGTCGGGCGTAAGATCGTTATTGCCTCCCCAAAGGGGACACAAACCATGGATCTCGCGGAAAACGCAGGGTTCAAAATCACTGGTCGCCACGAAGTCTACGTCCACAGACGATTAACTCGAGAAATTCTCGTCTTGGAGTCAGACTAATGTCAGGCGGCATCGACATCATTTTTCTCGGAACAGGTGGGAGTCTACCGACCAAGGGCAGAGCTCTTCCCAGCTTGGTGTTGAGGCGAGATGGCGAACTCGTCATCTTCGACTGCGGCGAGGGGACGCAGAGACAGATGATGCTAGCAAGTCTCGGGTTCAACCGAGTCACGTCCGTCATGATATCTCACCTGCACGGAGACCACATACTCGGCCTCCCGGGATTGCTATTGACAATGTCATCACTTGCCAGAGACAAGCCATTGGACGTCTACGGCCCCCCTGGATTGGCGAAGTTTCTCTCAACTATCCAAAAACTTCTGGAGTTTAAGACAACCTTTCATGTGAAATTGAGAGAGTTAGAGCCCGGAGAAACGGTTGACAAAGGCGATTATGTCATCAAAACCACTTTGGCTAAGCATGACATTCCCTGCCTTGCATATGCAGTAGAGGAGAAGGAGCGACCGGGCCGATTTCATCCGGAAACGGCCAAGAGGCTAGGTGTGCCGGAAGGTCCTCAGTGGAGAGAGCTTCAATATGGGAAGACTGTAAGCACCGATACAGGGCTTGTTACATCGCGACAGGTCATGGACTCTCCTCGGCCAGGTTTGAAGGTTGTTTACGCGATAGATACTCGGCCGTCGGAATATGTAAAGGTCCTAGCCAAAAATGCTGATCTTCTCGTACATGATGGAGGTTTCACGGAAGAAAGGCGACCGAAGGCCGAAGAGTATTACCATTCGACGGCTCGAGAAGCTGCGACCGTCGCAAAGTCTTCCAGAGCAAAGCGATTAGCATTGGTTCACATAAGCGCAGTCACTAGAGACGATTCGATTCTGTTGAGAGAGGCTCGCAGAGTGTTCAAAGGGACAATTGTTCCACGAGACCTTACAGTATTATCTTTGAAACGCTCAAAGTAGTTTAGTGATTCCCCGACATTTTTGATGTGAGACCTCACCGAGTCGGCAAAGAAGTCCGCCTTGTGAGCGTCGGCAAGAGTCCGACACCCCCCTTTCATTCTGGTCGTCCTTTCCTCAGAATGGAGAGGTTTGTCGAAATGTCATCCAGCATCTGATTCGTTCTTCTAACTTTCTTCCTAGAACGGAAGCAGGCGGAAGTCGTGATCCCTATTTCTTTCGTGGCTCCTCTCCCCTTCCCGTCAGCCAGCGAACCACTTCGGCTGGATTGCTTGTTTCAATTGTTAGCTTGATCGGTCCCATCGGGGACTCTCCTTCTGGGGCCGAGAATGACGCATGTCCAGCATAGGCCGCCTGTTTGTTGAGGAATACAATTATCTGTTGATCTTGAGTGCCGCGCCACAGCACTGATCTCGCGGCATTCCTAATCTGGTCTCGAAGAAGAATGATCCTAAACTTCTCAAGCGACTCCCTCCCTTTCCCTCGCAACCTCATTTTCCCATAGTCGTCCAACTCTCCCTCCACCTCGATTCCGCCTGAGAAGAGGTTAGTGAATGCCGTCTCGACTTTGCTCCTGTCTTCAGTTGGTCGAATCTCAGCTTCTACTGTTACATATATTTCGGTCAGTGTCTCAACGTCTCCAGAAGCCGTCTCATGCGCCGCTTCAGGTCTTCCTTAGATCCTTCGTTCTCGACCATATGATCAGCCAGGGCGATTATTTTCCCGATTCCGACCCTTAGTTCACGATCATCGCGTTCAACAAAATCCTTCCAGCTGCGAGGTCGGTCGGATCTCCGCCGTCTCAACAACCGCCGAAACCGAGTGCGGCTGGAGGCGTGTATCCCGATGGTTACAACTCGATATTTTCGCCGGAGTTCGTCTATCTCTTCCAAGTTCCTTGCTCCTTCGTAGATTATTAGGGGATCACCGATTTTTTCAATGGATGGGATTAGTCTCTTTGCAACGGCTCCCATTCCCTCTTCTCTTCGAATTCTCAGCATCAATTGACCCAAGCTTTTGCGGCTAAACCTGATCCCTCGCCTCCTCGCTTCTGACCTGATGACGTCGCCGGAAACGAACACCGTGATCCTAATCCTTCTCCCCACGCTGGAAGCAAGGCTCTTGCCAGCGCCCGGCATTCCGACGATGGCCACAACAGTTCTCCTCGACGTCTTGCCTAACAATTGACATCTTGCGCTCCGCAAATCGAATGTTATTATCTCTTGATACCTACCCAGCTTGGCTGTTGCAGATGTCCGAGAGTCAAATGCGCAGTTTTGTCTCTATCGACATCGAAGATCCAGCAATTCTTTCGGCGGTTACAGGGGTCACATCGAGTCTAATCCAACTCGGCGGCGATCTAAAGCCGGTAGAAAGGGAAAATATTCATGTGACGTTGAAATTTCTCGGCAACGTCTCCCAGCCAAAACTGGATCAGGTAAAAACCTCGCTCCGAGGAGTAAGTTTTCGCCCGTTCACGATGGAAATCAAGGGAGCGGGCGCATTCCCCCGCGCTAGCCGAATGAATGTTCTATGGGTGGGAATTGGAGAAGGCTGGTCCGAAGTCCAAAAGATCTACGAGCAGACTGAAAGAATTTTCTTCGAGCTAGGCTTTGCCCGTGAAAACAGAAATTTTACTCCACACATTACAATTGCCAGAGTCAAGTCAGCCAGGAACATGCGTAACATGGCCGAGTTCCTTGAAAGACTCTCAGAGAAGAACTTCGGAACATTCACGGTCGACAGCGTCCAGTTGAAACGGAGCATATTGTCCCGTTCCGGGCCCACTTATTCCACATTGCTGGAAGTGAAAGCCGAGGAATAGCAACCTTTCTGACCTAAAATAGTCGCCCTGACGAGAATCGCGAACATTGCCAACTTCAATTGATCAGGTGCTGACTCGTGTTGCCAAGAGAGTCGTACCAACACATGAAGAGAGAGAGAAGATTGCTCGACTCTCTCAAAGGTTCTCTGTCCTTATCGCGAAGATCCTTACTGATGCAGGATTCGATGCAGAGGTTAGCGTTCAGGGATCCGTTGCACGAGATACTTGGCTGAGAGGCGAGGGAGACCTCGACTTTTTCGCACGCTTTCCCCCGACGATGCCGAGGGACGTTTGGACGAACAATGTTCTTCCAATCATACGAGCAAACCTAAGGGACTATCGAATTATCGAACGCTACACAGAACATCCCTTTCTAGAGTTTCATGATGAGGGAGTGCTCATTAACATCGTTCCCAGTTACAAAGTAGAGAAGGGACAATGGAAGAGCGCGACGGACCGGACGCCCTTCCATACTGAATACATGAAATCCCACCTGACTCCAGAAATGCGATTGGAAGCGAGACTGCTTCGGAGATTCATGAAAGGCATCCAAGCCTATGGTGCCGAAATCCGCGTGGGTGGATTCAGCGGAATGTTGACCGAAACCCTAATTCTTTACCATGGTTCTTTCCAAGAAACCCTTGGACAAGCTTCCGACTGGAAAGCGGGAGTATTCATAGACGTCGAAAAAAACTATCAAAATCTCCAGGGTGTACCTGAGAGACTTCAATCTGATCTGGTAGTCATTGATCCGGTAGATCCGGAACGAAACCTTGCAGCCTCCGTACGTCCTACGAAGCTGTGGAGCTTTGTAGTCGCCGCGCAACAGTTCATGAAGACGCCAGGGCTCCAATACTTTTATCCGCGAGAGTCCGAGCCAAGGTCGAAGCTTCAATTCCGGAATAAGGTCGAGGCTTCGGGTTACGAAATTGCAGTAGTAGCGTTCAAGCACTCCCCTGTTGTCGTTGACGTACTATGGGGTCAGTTGATGCGATTGGAAAAGTCCTTAATTGAGATGATGGAAAGGAACGACTTCGAGATTCTGCGATCGGATGTCTGGAGCGACGAGAAACGGAATAGCATAATCATTTTCGAGACGGGGAGGACACGACTGCCACAGGTGAGGAGGCACCAAGGCCCACCTGTCTGGAACAAAATCGACGGGGAAGCTTTCCTGCATCGTCACTGGGGAGTTCGCGACACGATTCGAGGGCCATGGCCACTGATCGACAGATGGGTTGTCGATAAGAAGCGGCGTGCAGTCTTTTTGAGGGATCTCCTTGCGCTGTCCATTCGGGACAAGTCTTACGGGCTTGTAGTTCCTGCACAGCTCGAAGAGGGATTTCGCAAGACCGCGAAGCTGTTGGAGGCCAAGGAGGTCTTAGCCCTTCTCAACTTGAAAGGATTCGGCAAGACGCTCTGGCAATTCATGGAGGCTCGGCCGTCGTGGCTAACAAAGAGTCGGTCGTAATCCCGGTAGAGCGATTAGTCGAAGAACCATTCAGCCAGATCATAGCCTATCCAAGCCCTACCGTCGATGTGGTGAAAGATCGGATAATCCAACTAAGAAATCTCGGTGTTAGGAGCCTTGATTTTCACGGGTCTCTCAAAATAGACCAGGTTTCAATTCTTGGAAAGGGAGTAGCCGGACTGGTGGCGGCTGGGCTGATGGACTCGAAGAGGGTCGCAGTAAAGATTCGTCGAGTCGATTCGAGAAGGCACAGTATGGCGCGTGAAGCGTTAATGATCAGAGCGGCGAACCAAGCCAGGGTCGGGCCAGCCTTTCTGGGAGAATCAAAGGACTTCCTTCTAATGGAGCTGTTGGATGCACAGCGTTTGCCAGTATGGTTGTCTGGACTGCAAGGGAAAGGTCGCAGAGCATTGATCAGGCGTGTGCTGAGAAATATTTTCGATCAGGCCGTGAGACTCGACTCACATGGTCTCGACCATGGTGAGCTCAGCCGTGCTCACAAGAATGTCCTCGTATCCCAGACTGGCGACGCCTGGATTGTGGACTTTGAGAGTGCTAGTCAAATGCGCCGGGCAAATAATTTTACTTCCATAGCTCAGTATTTCTTCCTCGGGCGTGTATTTGCCAGGAAGGTAGCTCGCCTCTTAGGACCAGTCGACAGAGAAACTCTCCTGGACCATCTACGGTCGTACAAGGCTGGGAGAACCTCCGAGGCATACGACAGAGTTCAGAAAATGCTGAAGTTATAGAAATCTATGCTGAAGGGGTTTGGTTTGAGTTCTGATCCTGCCCTCATCAAGTGAGACTTGCTCGTAGAACTACCAAAATCTTTCCTTTAGAGCTTCACGCTCAGCCTGCATTATCGCTTCGAAGAAACTGTTCGTTGGCTTGTTGTGACGTCGTAGTATGTCTCCGGCAGCTTCAGTACTTACTCTTCTTCCCGCAAGGGTGTAAACTGCCAGCCGTCCGTATTTTTCTACGAGTTCCGCAGTCTGCTCTGCCCTTGAGACTAGATCTTTTTCGCGCTCCGAGAGACGAGCACCGTTCTTGGCTATCACTTTCTTTATGTCTTCATCGGACACTGCTAAGGCTGCGACCGTACTCGCTCCGCATTCGGGACATTTCAGGGTCGCTGGTAAGTCCTTGACGCGTTTCATCTCAACATACTTCCAACAGCTCGTGCAAACCAGGGTTTTAGCCTCATTGAGTATCCTCGCCTTTGCCGAGCCGACGAGTATCCGATTGATTTTTTCAGTCGGAATCAGGTCAGTCTTGCGACTGATTCGTTCGAGTCCGATTCTCGCAATAGGGGTAGCCTCACCGGTTGCTTTGACGGTTTTCACATGTATCAGATCCTCGACTATTGCCTTCAACACTTCTCGTGTGTGGGGAATGTCCATGTCTCTCTCTAGGGTCTCCCTTACTGCTTCTTCCATTATGATGGTCTGTTCGAATGTTTTAGCGAGCTGCCTCAGCGTAATCGTGCTAAGGTCGGTCCATCGTGAGATCGCTCCGAATCTTCGCGCAACATGTACAAGGCGTCTCTTGAAAAGACCGGTCCTCTTTGAAGCGACTATCGCTGTTTCACCTACGTCCATTTTACCTAACCTCTTCAGAACGTTGCGCACATCTTCACTTGTTACGGCTCCCATCGTTTGGAGGACTATGCGATACGGGTCCTGTTGGATGCCAATGCTGATTCCTGCCTCATCGGAGAGGATATGGCCGATCAGTCGTGCAAGAGTTCTATTGACAAGCGTCCCCATGTGGGAGTTTATGATGATGAAATCGTCCCATTCCTCGATGGTCAGCAGCTTGTCACTTGGGACTGGTAGGTGTTGTTCGCATTGTTCGTATGTCTCGGCAAGTGCTCGGCTGAGGGTTGTCTCGTCGGCAGGGAATTCTCCCGCCATTTCATTGCTAATCTCTTCGAGATGCTTGCCAGCCCGGAATTTGTCTTCCGTAAGCCTTCTGATTCTCCCGACTTCAGAAGCGATCTCGTAGGGCACGGGTATCTCTTCTCCTATCCAGCTGGGGATTGCGCCGGTGGGGTCTTCTATGCCCCGCACGAAGATCTTGTCTCCGCGAATGCTCTCCATCAGCCAAGCCGTTCCACGAACGATGAACTTTGTACCGGGCTGTCCATACTCTGCCACGAACGCTTCGTCCAAGACTCCAACTGCTGTCTCTGTCTGCTGTTCAACTACCAGGTACTGTTTCTCGTCGGGTATCATTGATAGCTTGTTGAAGTAGTAGCGATACAGGTCTTTGACGCGCGAGGGTCGCATCACGACCTTGTCTTGCTGCGATACCCATCCTAGTCTTGGAAATCTGGAGTGCATGTAATTCGTCACCGCAATTACGTCCTGTTCCGTGACATTGCGGTAGGAATAGGTTCTTTGAAGAATTTCGAGTATCTCGTTGTAGTACCACCGTCGGTTCTGGATCAGTAGTCCTGCAATTTGATGACATAGCACATCGTACGGTTTGTCCGGGACTCTCACGTCTTCGAGATCCTCGTTGAGAGTCTTCCTTGCGATTACCAGTGCTTCGAGTGTATCGTCTGAGTCCATTGTTATGATGACTCCGTCTGCCATTTTTCCTACGCTGTGCCCTGACCTTCCAATCCGCTGGATGAGCCGGGTAACTTGATGGGGACTCATGTACTGAATGACATAGTCTATTCTGCCGATGTCGAGACCAAGTTCTAGGCTTGATGTGGCAACGAGTCCCTTGAGTCCTCCCTCCTTGAGACCCTTTTCGGCGGTCAATCGTGCGGGCTTGGCCAGGCTGCCGTGATGGATGGATACCGGAAAGTCGATGTCCCAAACTTTGAACCGGCTCGCTAGTACTTCGGCGACTGCGCGGGTGTTGGTGAACAAGAGCACTGACTTGTGATTGTTGATCATGTCCCGCATCAAGCGGAGCCGTGCAGCTACTTCCGGATGAGTGAACAGTTTTCGAGCAAGCTGAAAATCTGGTCCTCTGGATTCGGGTGAGATGATTTGAATCTGCATCCTCCTCGCGACGGGTACGCGGAGAATTTCTACAGATCTCTCGTTTCCTACGAGGAATTTCCCCACAATTTCTGGCGAACCAATCGTAGCAGAGAGTCCAACGACTTGGAACTCACGTTGAGCAACCCATCGAAGGCGCTCGAGAGCGATCGCTAGCTGACTTCCACGTTTATCCTCCGCCAGCTCGTGGACTTCATCGACGATAACGAACCGGATGTCGCGAAGATGGCGTCTCATTATTCGACCCGGCAGCAGAGCTTGAAGGGTCTCTGGAGTTGTGATTATCATATCGGGTGGACTGCGGGACTGGCTTGTCCGTTCCTTGATCTCTGTATCGCCGTGTCTTACTGCAACTTTCAGGTCGAGCTTACTCGCCCACCATTGGAGGCGGTCGAGCAAGTCTCTGTTTAACGCGCGCAGTGGTGTAATGTACAGGATCTTTATGCCTGGGCCACGATCAGACTCGCTGAGAAGTCTGGTTAGAACCGGAAGTATCGCGGCTTCCGTCTTTCCACTAGCTGTGGGAGATATGAGAAGAACGTTCTTTCCTTCAAGGATTGGAGGTATCGCTTTGGCCTGTGCCTCGGTAGGTCCACAGAATCCTCGCTCTCTAACAGCTTCCGCTAGAGGCTTAGGAAGCGTGTCGAATAGAGTCGTTGCCAACTGGACCATCATATCCAGTTGGGACTCATAAAAACCTAGAAAGCTTAAGGGGACCGTGTGGCTCGTCAATTTTACTAGACTCTGGTGCCTCGTTGAACAAGGACTTGGACAAGGCTTGGAGGGAACGTCTTGTCAAGAACCATCTAGACCTGATAATACTCCGCTTGTTAAAGACAAAGCCTCGATGGGGCTACGAAGTGAACTTGGAAATTCGCGACCGTTTCAAGGTCTACCTGAGCGCTGGAACATTGTATCCATTGCTCCACTCAATGGAAGAGAAAGGTTACCTGCAAGCAGTCTGGGAAGCGGAGGGTGGCCGAGGCCGCAAAGTATACCGCATTACCCAGAGAGGAGAAGAATTCTTGGCAGCTGGGGCGCGCGGTGCAGAAGAGTTTTTGAAGCGCATACAATATGAGACGGAGATAGGACCCTTCCAACAGCAACCGCAGCAACAAAAGCATGGCTAGAGCTAGAACCAACAGTTGAGCAGTTACATCAGAGAGTTTAGAGCATATCTACGAAAGAATGATCTTGCAAAAGGCCTCTTCCTAGTCGGCGTTGTTCTACTGGGAGCGATAGCGGTTTGGGGTGGTATCAGGCTAGCCCTTGGGACCGAATACCCGATACTAGTTGTATCCTCTCCCAGCATGTGTCCACCCACAAACTGTGTGCTGCCAGTCGGTGCGTTGATAGTCATTAGAGGCCAGAATCCTTCGATGATATCCAACGGATCAATAATCGTGTTCAGACCATGGTCTGCGAATCCAAACTATCTAGTCGTCCATCGAGTTGTGCAGATTTACACACCGAACCAGAACCCGAACGGAGAGTATGTATTCATAACGAAGGGCGATGCCAACTATGGCCGCGACACCTGGGAGTGCTACAACGGCGGGGTTTGTGGGTCAAAGATTGTCGGCGTTTATCAGACGACTATTCCGATACCGCTTCTAGGATCGGCGATACTCAGTATTCGCAGCTTCATGTATGATGATAATACAGGGCAGCCAAAACTTCAGGGAATAGTCATCGTTGTCGCACTGATTGCTGCTCTATTCGCATTCGAGGTCATGGAGCCCAGCAAGAAAATAACATCGACCGAACAGAAGGCTTCCCCTCCCTCCTCCGCATTCTCGCGGACAAGATTTCTTGGAAATCTAGCACCGCCCACGCCCAAGTGAACCGGGTTTCAGTGGTGGGTGTTTTAGCGATTAGGCCATCCCCTTTTATACTATATAAGGGGTGATCTGGGAATTTCCCTGGAATGCCAATGTTAGTAGTGGGGCGAAAATCTCGGTGACTCAAGCGGTAGAGACTCGTCGACAGTTCTCGGATAAGGGCAGGGCGTTCATCAACATTGAAAACGTTGTTGCGTCGGTGACTCTCAAACAACAAATCGATCTGAACGCGATTGTTCGAGTCTTCCCTGGGGTTGAGTACCGTCCGGAACAGTTCCCTGGTCTCGTGTACCGGCTCAAGAAGCCTAAGACTGCCACGCTGATCTTCAGTTCCGGCAAGATGGTTTGTACCGGTGCGAAGTCCGAACGCCAAGCCCGCAAGGCAGTTCTGAAAGTAGTGGATGAGCTGAAGAGAGACGGAATAGTAATCCTGGGAAAGCCAGAGATTCAGATCCAAAACATTGTCGCGTCAGCAGGGCTCGGGGGTTACATCGATCTCGAAAAAGCAACCTATGGTCTGAAAAAGACGATGTACGAGCCGGAGCAGTTCCCCGGCCTGATTTACCGGATGGACGAGCCTAAGGTCGTTATACTTTTGTTTGCCAGTGGCAAACTTGTCTGTACTGGAGCGAAGAAGGAGATACAAGTGCCCATCGCTGTCAACAAACTCCAGGAGACTTTGGAGGCGAAGGGTCTGATATTCTACGAGGGCCCCGAGAAGCCACGGGTTTTCCCCTTGCCCGGGTCAGAGAAAACCCAGGAAAAAGAAAACGAATAGGATGACGAAGAACAGTCGAACGAGCTTGGCGTAGATGCCGGCTTACAACTTAGGGAGGAAAAAACCCAGGATCCATCCAACAGCGTTCATTGCGCCTAACGCTACGATAATCGGAGACGTCGTCATAGGCGCACGTACTAGCATCTGGCCGGGCGCTGTATTGCGAGGGGACTACGGCTACATACGCATAGGGACGGATTGCAGTATCCAGGACAACGTTATAGTTCATTGTTCGGCCGATAACGCAGCAATAGTCGGTAAGGGAGTAACCGTTGCTCACAGTACGATAATTCATGCTTGCCGGATAGGGAACGAGTGCCTCATCGGGGCAGGGGCCATAATTTTCGATGGCGCAAGGGTCGGGCCGCATTCAATCATTGGCGTAGGGGCAGTAGTTCTTGAAAATCGTTCAATTCCGGCGCGGTCAGTTGCAGTAGGAGTACCGGCGAAGGTGATACGGCAGACAACAGCAGGGGAT
Source organism: Bathyarchaeia archaeon (assembly GCA_035656295.1). Classification (GTDB taxonomy): domain Archaea; phylum Thermoproteota; class Bathyarchaeia; order 40CM-2-53-6; family 40CM-2-53-6; genus 40CM-2-53-6. Next base: position 285,933 of record DASRSU010000001.1, read on the forward strand.
GTTCGGATGATAAGAGAGTCCTATCGAGCCTACATAAGAATGGCTCGGCGATACGTAGAGAAGCATGCTTTCACAAGAGGTTGAAAGTGGCCTTTTCTCGTGTCATTGCTTGCAGGTAGGTTGCTGATTGTCGGATGCAGGGACAAATGGATCTGAGAAAGTTTGGGTGTAATCCGGGCCAAGCGGGACAAGCTGCGTGTGTGGCGAGATTTTGTCTTGCCTGGGGGGGTTTGAGGAGGGTTTGCTCCGTTTTGTTCGAGAAATGCAGGAGAACTTCGTTGGAGGACGTTTAACGTCTTTTGGGATTCGTGAGCATTCTATGGCATGGACGTTATTCTAACGTCCTGGCCAGAAAATGATGGGCCAAAAGTGATCCTTAAATCGGCTTAACCGTCGAATGCAGATGTACCTATCTAGCTCAGTTAGACACGTGGCATCAACTCCGTTTGTTCCTAGAGGTGAGATCGTCTGCATGACTTCATAGATCTCGAACGAACAATCCTTTCCATCTTTGATTATTGCTTCGCAATATCGATATTACGTTGTTTGGGGCTCTGTAGTAAAAGATGAGACTAAGCTGGCAATTGCCAAATCCTTCTGGCTCTGAACCCGCGGCAGTACAGTATCTTCTGATAATTTCCTTTTCTTGGGCGGTAAAATTAGGATTTGTGTTGGAAAATATCTTTTCATCTTCCGATAGGGTCCGGTTGCAGACTACGTTTACTCTGCCGTCAGTTTCTCGTTCGATTCTCTCGATGCCATCGTCGGTCGCACAGATGACGCCTAAATACACTTCGTTTTCTTCGTTAATCACTCCTTGAAGATTCATCCAAGCGTCAATAAATTGGTTCCCGGTACCGACTAAGTCGTCGACAAAGACGAGCATAATGTCGTCCCGATCCGAATAATTTGTGAGAGTCGATGGGCTGGCAAACAAGCGATCAAATTGGTCGCGGGTTAGATGATTTGCCAGTCTGTACGTATGCATCAATGCCCCACTACTCGTTCCCACCGCACCAAGGGAGGAGAGGAGCATAGTTCGGCGGTTTTCATTGATTTGTTTCAAGGTCTCATGAAGAATGTTCAATTCATGAACGATAGTTGGATAATCATAATACAGGACATTCCTCAAGAGTTTTAGGCCAATGTCGAGATGATCGTCAGAGAACTGTGAAAGCCAATTTCGAATCTTGTATACATCTATGATGGACGCGTGTCCTGAGAAGGTCCTTGCTAGAGAATCTATGTTCCGGGCATTTTGAGTGAAAAACCGGTTTTGCCTTCGGGAAGGCATTCTAGAAGGCAGTCCTATTTTATAGATTTCAGGAAATCGTCTATTGTATTCCTAAGTGCCTTTATGCTTTTCACGAACTCAGATTTTTCATCGATTTGGCCCGGGTCCAAATCAGATATGGACTTGACAAGCGCTCGACAATTCTTGGTAATTTTTTCTGCGTCATAAACTATCTTGGCCGTCGCCTTGAAGGATTCTCGAATGCCGACGCCCGGCTCTTCCATTATGGCCATGAGAGAATCAGCAACCGCCCTTCGTGAAGCACCCTTGTCGGTCGAACGTACTAGTTTGTTAAGGGTTCGAAGTTCTTGGATGCCCTTTATTTCATTCCTTTTGTATTTTTCAAGCATCTTATCTACGATCTTGGTTTTAGTATAGTTCCGACGGATCTCAGGCAGTTTCAACATTGGTTCAAGGGAGGGCTGGAGTTCAGCGAGAAATTGACCCGATATCCTTTCGTCTTTTTCGGCTACTAGGGTCATATCCAAGTATTTCTTGGGATATGTGAGAAGGGCTTTGCACCGTCTAATGTCAGGGCCAGAGAGACTTGTTACCTCGTGAAGCTTCTTATCCGATTTGGTGCCAATATGACGCATAACAACCTCCAACTCGAGAGCGGTTGGAGTCAGCTCCCAACGATCGCGGACATTGTGGATGTTAAACATCCGCAAAATCCCTTCAATCATCTTCGGCTCAGAAATGACGTTGACCGGAACGCGAGCAAGCTTCAAATTAATTGCGCAACGCCATCGTCTCTCACCATCTAGAATGACATACTTACTGTCTCGACCGCGGCGGTAGACTAGCAGTGGAACCAGGATACCGTGCTCCTTGATAGAAGCCTCTAGTGTGGCAAGCGTGTTGGGATCGAAAAGTATTCGAGGGTTGTGTGGATTTTTCAATATGTCATTAGGCGAAAGGGTTCTTAGTTCGCTCTGTTGCGCAGACAAATCAGCCGGAAGGTGTGCCTTCGGCGTAGGTAACGCTTACTGTTTCCGACGGGAACGACCCTACAGCCGTTCTTCGCTCGATTTTATGGGGTACGCAAAGGTCTGTCGGGACGTAGCAACCTTCGTAGACCTTGAATCAGATAGCTCTCAATTCAGTCAAGTCTTTTTGCGCTCACGAGGATGACCAGGCCACCGAAGCAAGAGAACCTCTTCGTTGAGGTGCTCTCTGGTGGCAGTTGAGAACCGGGTTCGGAACGTGTTGATTCCAACCACCTCGTATCCCAATGAAGTGGCAATTTTGGCCAATATCTTGGCCGTTCTAATCATAACTCGTAGATACGAGGCCTGGTCTCCTACGACATATGCTAGTTTAGCGTCACGTCGAAGTAAAGGCCTGAGCTCCGAGAGATGTCTGAACATTCCTCCGAAGTAGAGCTTGGTCACTCTCGCGTACAAGCGCTCAAAACCCGAGGTCTTAACGAGCCTAACTCGTCGTTCCTCAATTTCTTTTGATATTTTTGACACATCTCTTTGACTTTCGACCAAAATATCGTCCCGGTCGTTTTTGTAAACACAACGAGTATGAGAGCGGATTGAAGAGTATTTTACGGCGCGCAGATCGTCCATGTCCCTTGCGAAGCCAAGAATTACAGACTCTAGCCGAGTGATCCGAGTGTAATCTTTTTCATTCGGATAAGGAGGTGACGTTATCACGGCAGCTACGGAGTTACGTCGTAAATGACCCGTCAAAACGCGGGCGTCTCCAAGAACGGCTGTTGACTGTATGTTATTCCGTCCTTTGAGAACTCGAACATCATCGCTCATCTGTTTCACTGCGTGCAACCAGTTTTCGACTACAGGGGCATCCTTCTTCACCGGTCCAAGACCAACCTCCGGACCGAATCGAAGATTTCCGGCGCCCGAAACAAGTACCTTTGCAATCGCTAGCCGTTGATGATCACTGTGAGTTTTGTCGCCGTTGTGATCAATTGCATCGAGAAGAATCAGGATCTTGTGCAAAGGAACAGGACTGATCGAGTTAGCGAGAAGCAAATCCCCGGTCGTGGGAGGAAGCTCTCTGAGTCTGGAACGAGAAACTTTGCCTGCCGCTATTTGCCTGGACGCTTTCGTGGCATTTTCTTCCGCTCGTCTTACGAGATTCGCCGGATCCGGGCTCCAATCGAGCTTGACCTTAGTTGCGAAGTGGGCAATTGGATTAGATTCAATTCCAATGCTAGGGACTCCACGCTTCTTGCATTCGACGAGAGTTGTCCCTGTACCACAAAAAGGGTCAAGGACCAATTCATCTTCGTGCACATTAAATCGGCGGAGGTACGTTCTAACCAAGTTAGGAGGAAACGACATGACCGACCTGTACCAATCGTGGACTGACCTATCCTCTGATGCGAGAGGATCATTCGTATCTGGAGAAGCCAGCGAGGTGACTCACTACTCCATCTGAGATGATTCACTATTCCCCTGGTCTCGAGAACCACAATTTGTAATGCTTCTCGTGCCGACGAGCGGAAAGTATGAAGGCCATTGTCAACTTCCAAGCAAGATTCGAAATTACTGTTACTTGACAAGCAAATCTCGGACTAGATAAAGGGAGTCCCGTTTCTGGCATGGGGACCTACCTGTTGCTCCGCTGACACGACATCCTGCATTGTGAGCCATCTACGCCCTATAGCCGCAGAAATCGAGGTGAAGCTGGTTTTTCTCGGAATAACGACTTGAACAGCAGGCTAATGAGGGAAGATCGAAGACCTCACTCTGGATATATGATGTCATACCTTACATCAAATTTCTTCTTTTCACTTTCCAAGGGCATAAAGTACTGATACAAATCTGATGGGATCGGTATGAAAACCGAGTTCTTCAATACGATAGTCATAGTCTCGAATACCTTCCCGCCTGAAGGCAATGATAGAAGCTCATTCAAGAGCACATCGTAGTAAAACGCAAAACTGCCAGTCACATCTCTGAAGATGAATATCACTCTTTGACCTCCCCAAATTACTTCTGTACTGTGGGGTTGCAAAAAGAATTCTCCCTTGTCTGAATATGCTCTCTCGGACAACCGTAGCAGTCCCTTGAACCCGTAGGGGTTCTGAGATTCATCCAACATCAAGAGCTTGGCATCGGTCTCGACGTCAGGCCGGCGAATCGCAGGCTTGGGCAAGAATAGCGAAGCCGTCGTTTCGGCGAATTTACTTTCTTCTTTCTGCAACACATCCTGGAACTGTAGGACATCTGGAATGACAGAAAACGCCTGCTGTGTGTCCCGCACGGTCACGACCTGTTGGTGTTTTTGAGCTGTCGCTAGAACTCGATTCACAACCTCAGTAAACGATACGCTGCCCTTTGCAAATTCTGCGATCACCTCTTCCATTCTCCTCGTATCAGCCAGTTCGTACTCGAAAGTATCTCGTTGCCGACGTAGAATCTTCAGAAGTCCTTCTGCGCCTTCCCGCGTGCTGCTCGGAACGAGGCTCGATATTCTTGGGTAAACGATATTTCGTGCGAAGTCTTTAACGAAAGGGCCGAACGCGGAGAGGTCTGTTTCGTAAAATTGTAACAAGGTTAGTATCGACGAGTTTTGAGACGAAAGGATCAACACAGGCGGACTAATGTTTGCTTTCAGGAGCAGGGGTAGGTTATGGGAGATTGTTCCGAACTGCACTCTTACCGAAACGAAGTAATCGGTTCCGAGAACTTGGGCAAGCCTAAAAGCTAATGCGGACTCTGCTGTGGTCCACGAAGTGTCGGCGCGAATATTGACAATTTGGGGCTCATTGGAGATCTTGATGACATTGCCAAAGTGTACAAGGTACTCCTCTTCACATTTTGCGCGTGGATTGGAATGGGAGATTCGAATAAGAGGATTGTCTTCCGACGCGTAAGTTTTGACTATGGTTTCGTCATAACCGCTGTAGGAGTTCACTTGAGTCTTCTTTGATAGATCACTCACTTGGCGAAGGGTGAGCCTCTGCTTCGACGGAACGATATTCGCGACTAGATTCCCGCTTAGTTCCCACCTTCGACGTTTTTGCACCCACGTCATAAAGTCAGTGTTCTGATCTGCGTAATCGGTTTCAGCGACAATGGGTCCGATCATGTCCTCTACCGCAGTAACTAGGGATTGCAAAGTCTGAATACTTTGAATTGTCAAGGCGTCTCGGCCCGCGGTTGGTTGCAGTATCTTGAGATCAGCGACCCCGCCGAGAGAATAGATTGAGGAGACCCCGGTTCTAGCCAACCCAAAACTGTTGCGATATGTCATTATTTGGCCGACTCCCTGTTTCAGGATCACTTGTCCTTCTATGAGCGCGCCGCCTAGCCGAATATTGGTAACATTCAGCCAAACAACCCCGTTTTCCGAGATCGTCAACATGAGATTGCAATTCCATCCGAAAGCTGAACGGTTCTCAAACGATTTCGACCATTTATGCGGGTCACTAGGACAAGCCTCTTGAAGCGGTCTGCTACTTACCGAAATTCCGTTAACTTTTACGGGGATGGGCAAGTGCCGCACAAATGGTCGTAGGTATTCGATCGCATTCTCAACTCCAATTCGAGTCTTAGAATCTAATTCTGCGGTTACTAGAGTCCCAGGCATATTGCGACTCGTCATTCGTTCGACAAGAATGCAGTCTTTGTCCAAAGAGAGAGAATCGCGGTCCGCTAAAGACTTGGTTCGCTCACCTGTCATAGATTCAGTCTCTACCGTCAGTCTTTGACATATCCCGAAGTTAGCGAGCGCACCAATGCCAAAGGTGCCGACAACACCGGCTGATCGTGCCTCCTCGGTGTTCTTTCCGCTGGCCCCGGCTCGCCAGAAATTATTCCTGATCTCGCCCGGAGTCATTCCCACTCCATTGTCGGAGACTTTGATTTCGCGGTCAGTAACTGTGATTGTTATGAGAGGATCGAAGCTCTTTGGGGTTCTAAAATCCCGTATTAGAATAGCGTCGTAGGCGTTCTGCACGTTCTCTCGGAGCATAGCGTAGGGCGAGTCATAGATTTTGGATGCGAGTAGCTCCAGAACTCGTGAGACATCGAGTTGGAACTTTATTCGTTCAGTCAATTCGGCCCGCTACTTTTCTTTCGCTGTCCAGTGTCTTCCTCAGTTGTTTGATGAGTTCGTCATAACTCCCCGTTTCGTTCGCGAAACTGTTCAAGATCTTCTCGGCGGCAGCGAAATCCTTCAGTTTCAATTCTGCGTCAACGATGAGCGCAAGCTCATCTGCATTCGTCGGCTTCTCAAGGTGTTTGACTAGGTCTGACCAGCGGCCCAGCATCTGGTACGTGTCTGTGAGCAACCTTCTTACTAGGACGATGTTCTTCGGGAGGCTGTTCAGAAGGACAACAGCCCTCGCGTAATCCCTGTTGCGGACTGCAACTTCAGCCGCGAAAAGGTTTTGATTAGTCAGGATGTCAGTCTGCTGTTGAGACCTCTCGAGAACCTCCGCCAAGATCGGAAGCTTCAGATCAACATATGTATTTCCTCCGAACTCTGGGAGCCTCGCTCCGATCCAAATCCTATCTTCAAACCATTCTCTCACGTGAACCCTCACCGACGCGCGACCCCCGTCGATTTCTATCACATTGTATTGTCTTCTATAGCCGGCTGGGATATCGTAGGGATCAGCGCATAGGGACCCGCTAGCAATGACCGGCATTACCAATTTGGGGTTCAAACTGTAGGCATACCTGACGACCTGACTTCGATGTTGGTGGCCATGCAACCCTATCGAATATCCATGATCTATCAAATGTGGAAGCACCTCCGATGAGTTCATGTGATCGTCGTTGTACCCGAAACCTTCTATGTTGTGATGCCAAAAGGCAACTTTTAGAGGGATTGCGTTCAGTTCTGCTTCTCTAACCTTAAGATCATTCGAGGCGACATCTTCAACTGATATCATACCTCGTCGGTTGAAGCAGTCATTTCCGTGTAATGAAGAAAATCCCGTGAAAAGAGCAGACCCGTCCGGAGTCACGAAATTCATCGCCTGCTTGTGAGTTTCAAGACTGAACCGCCGTCCGAGATCTTTGTACAGGTCATCAAAAAATTCTTTGAAGCTAGCGAGTCTACGTGTGTACTGCTCCACGTCGCGAATACTGTAAAGTCTTAACTCCTTCCAGCTCCAGCGAAACGGACTTTCTGGCTGTCGTAGAACCTCCATTACATCGTAACGCTCGACGTCATCTACCTCTTCCATGGAATCCTTAGAGGCAGGAAATGATACATCATGATTCCCTGGAATGATGAAGAGTCGGCGAAGGTCTCCTTCAAGTAGTTCCTTACACAGACGAAGGATGAAGTCTTTCGCTTGGAGGTATTGCTCCTTCAAAGTGTCTCTTGCGTTTTTGTCGTCCGTTCTGGTGCCCGAGACTAGGTCTCCAGTCACCACTACAAGTTCGCACTTGTGGATTGACGGTTGCAGAGAGGCGTACCTCCCAATATCAGAAAAAATAGAATCCAAGAGAACATTGTTTGAGACGGGATGGGAATTTGACCTATGCAGATCTGAGAGGTGAAGTATAGTGGGCAGAAGTCTTCCTCCCTACAAAATGAACTGCAATTCGGGATCGTTCATAAGGAGTCTTTTCCTCACGGGAGGACCTTCTTGGTCGCAGGCAACGCAAATTCTCGTTAAGATTTCGGGAGTATAGCATATGAGGTCCTTGATCTTCTTCAAGGCAGTCTTGCCACAGGCATGCTAGTCAACACCAAGGCCTGTTTAGACGTTTTAGCGAGAGATATTATGACCTGAAATTCATTCGTGATTTGGTCTCTCGCGTGTCCAAATTTGGAAGCTCGGAATACTCAACTGAGAAGCTGGGCGCTAAGTTTGCGCTGGTAGAGCGCCTCTTCTCACCTAGTAATCGGATCCTTTCAAGCCAGTTCTGATTTCTTGGAGATCTCCTTCGACTACCGAAATCCCCTGGGACGTGGCTGCGACCTGGGGACAGAGACGGGATTTCGCTCGCCTCGGTAGCCTTGTTCCGTAGGGGCGGTCTTGGGTTTGTGGCTAGCGGGTTGGGCTAGAATTGGTTGTTGGTCTGCTCTCTTGCTTTGGTCAATGCTCTCGACATCTTGTATGGTTGAGTTGTTTAAGCAGCAGACGGGGTCTTAGAATAGATCGGGTCCTCTTCAAGCAGTTTCAACAGCTCTGCGCCCTGGAGAAGCTACGCCCGGGTGAAGCAGTCGAATCACTAGTCCGGCTAGCGGCCGACAGCGGGAGCATAGCGGACCTTCATGCTAACGTTGCTAAGCGGCGAGGTAGGGGACGCGAGTTGGATGAAGCGCTCTTCAGGTCACGATTGTCAAGACTGAAGACCTGCCTTGAGGCAGAGCGCTGGTAACGGAAGGAGGTCGGTGAGGGAATCGAAGAGCCGGAGTTGGAGGAGTCTGTAAAGGAACTGGTAGAGATCGGCAAGAGGTCAGTCGGTGAAGAACTGGTCAAAGAGTTCGAAACGATCCTAGCGGAGCAGACAGGCTGTTCTTCCACTTCCTTCGGCCGTTGGCTAGGGCCATTGAAAACTCGGAAGCCGGGGTTGTTCTGCCCAGTAGAGATAGAGGAGTCGGGAGTAGTTTTTGGCGGTCTCCTTGGCTCTCTTTTTGGTGTCTTAGTGCCACTCGGCACTCTTGGGGTCGGCTCTAATCCAAGAGTCTATCGTAGCTTTCATGTCGGGCACCTGTCCGAGTGGTCCGCGGGGGAAACAAGAGCGGATCTGGGGTTTACTTGACGCTAATCAACGCCCTTATACCAGACATGAATAATTTTGGTGTTAGACGGCGATGATTGGTCAAAGTTACTCGGACATTTGATGAACGAGAAGGCATTTGCCTGAGCCGTCACCTATAGTGCTCAGACTAGTCGTGCTTGGGTTAGATCGTTCACAATGTTTCTGAGTGTTATCCATGATCGTCTAACTATCGGTGGAAAGTCATGATGCGACAAATAGTATTCGTAAAGGAAATCTATCGTTCTCTTGTCATGGACGTATCCTGATCCGAACTCTCCGTAGTCCTGTTTTATTTCCTGGATTCGATTATCTCTATTGACCTTTGCCAGAATACTGGCGGCTGACACAATTGGATAGTTAATATCCGCCTTGTGCTCTGAGATTAGTTTCGGCCTGAAACTTAGACAGTCGAGGATATTCCTTCTGAAGCGATCGGGCCGTGTGTCCGACGCGTCTACGTACGCTATTCTCGGTTTCAATCGTTCAATCACCCGTGCCATCGCCTTGGCCTCAAGGAGGTTTAGCCGGTGTAGTTTCGGCGCTATGTGCACTACCTTGTCTAGTTCTTCAACTGCAAGCTCGATAACATGATGATCGTCGACTATCTCGAGAATCTCCTTCGATAAACGTGTCCGTGCATCGGGTCTCAGCATTTTCGAGTCTTTGACCCCGATGTCCTTCAGTTTCTGTATCTTTGACTCTTCGACCATTACTCCTGCGATTACGAGAGGTCCTATGACGGGACCTCGGCCCGCATCGTCAACGCCGCATACGAGCAAGATTATTCTGCTCGATTCTTTTTCAGGGAGGGATCTAAGTGTTCAATGAGCTTGTCGAACAAGCTGTCTCGATTGTCATTCGTGATCTCAATTCGGAGTGCCTCCTCTTGGATCGGATATAACTCAGGATAATTTGAACCGTGTCTGACGCTTGCGATCAAAGGCGTCTTAGTGGCGATGACTTTGGCGAGTGCCACTCTAAATGAGGGGCTGGTCATCTCCATTGGTCCGATTTCGTCAATCACCACCATGTCGGCCTCCACTTGCGCTGCGGTTTCGAGAGCTTTCGTTCCGACCGCATCAAGGTCCCGAGTTGAAACGGTGTAAGCTCCGATCCTTGGTCCAGGACCCGGTTGCTTCTGTGCGAGCCATCCTTCTTGGTTTGTGAGGACGTCGGTAATTTTGAAGCCGGTCCGCCAATTTCTATCCCGGACTTCCTCGGTTGTAATTCCTGCGACCTTTAGGCCTTGGTCTCGGTAGTGTTCGACGAGTTTTTTGATGAGTGTCGTTTTTCCCACTCCGGGGAGACCCGTCAGGAGTACTGGTCGATTTTTTGTATTAGTCTGAATTATGGGATTCCAGTGAGGCTTGAAGCGGAGGCCCAGAAAGTACACTTCCGAGCTCTCAGGTCGGCTAGCTTTAGGTTTCAGCAAACGGCTTGCTCGGAAGAGCTGTGAAGCATCCTTTTCCAGGTTCTTTAGCTCGGGGCCGTGGAACAGTTTGATCAACACGTTCCCGTTATGACGCAATACCTTCTCAGCGATTTCTAAGGCCTTTCTAGCCAGGTCTACTTGTCTCGCATGGTCCACATCCCATGCGCCAATGATCGTGGGTGCAAGATCTGAGACAAGTGCATCTGCTGGACCCTCTAGCTCTCTGAGAATCGTGTCCGCAATATCGGGCGTGTAAATGTCCATTGTCAGGATTTTCAGATTTTCATACGGTAGAGGTTCGATGGGCTTGATGTCGATTCCTAACACAAGGCCATCCGGTCCCACGCTCTCTCTTGCCACCTGTAACCATCCGCCGGGCTGGGAGCCGAGATCCACTACTTTGTCGCCTGGACGAACCAGCTTGTAAGTTCTAATTGTCTGTAGAAGTTTGTAGGCTGCCCTACTACGATATCCTCTGATCCTTGCGAGACGATAGTACTGGTCTTTCTTCCTATTCTGTATCCAGGTCTTGGTCATCGAGCTAGGCTAACTGACTGTGGAACCATTTGGGACTTCCCGGTCAACAGTCAGAAGCGCTAACTTGTCGTCTTGGACAGCTGCGAGCAGCATTCCCTCAGATCTCTGTCCTGCAAACTTTGTTTCCTTAAGGTTGGCGAGAAATATGATTTTCTTGTTTAGGAGCTCTTCTTCTTTGTAATAGCCAACGAGACTCGTGATTGTCTGCTTGCGTCCCACGTCGCCCATGTCTACTACTACTTTGAAGAGTTTCTCGGTTCGCGGAACTCGGGTCGCCTCTACGATCGTCCCCACCCGCATGTCTATCTTCTTGAACTCGTCAATCGAGACTTGTCCGGTCGAGGTTTGCATCCTGATCGTCGATCCCTGTCTTGCTGGGATTTTAGGATTTCAGAATCGTGCTTTCGGTCCTACGATGACGGTTGATAACCGTGAAGGGTCAAGGTACTTCTGAGCGATCCTCAGCAGAGCCTTTCTGTCGATGTTCTTGTACAACTTTCTTCGATTCGAGAAGTAGTCTAATCCAAGGTTGAAATGGGCTAGGTTATGGCTCGTCCTCGCTATTCCGTCAGTGGATTCCAATTCCATAAGTGCGGAGCCGATCTGGTTCTGTTTTGCACTTGCCAATTCCTTCCCCTGTACGGGCCTCGTGCGCGCTTTGTCCAGCTCTTGGTGCATTAGTTCTAATGCGTTGTTGAGGTTTTTCGGGTTGACTCCGGCGATTGCAGTCCAGTTTCCTCCGATGAGGCCAGCATTGATGAATGAGGACGCGGAATAGGCTAGTCCTTCCCTGTCACGTATCTTATCTCCGAGCCGTCCCATAAATCCCAATTCCCCTAGGATCACGTTCAACAGGTTCAATGGTTCGTAGTCCGGTTCGGTCCGTGAGGTTGCCTGGCAACCGATCAGAATGTCTGCTTGTGTTTTGTGAGGCATGACAATTTCCTGAGTCGAAGCCTCTGTTCGGGACTCAATTGCGCTGGTGGGCATCTTTTCGTCAGGTTGTCTTACTCCGAATGTTTCTGTTGTCCAGCCTAGGACGATATTGTCCTTCAGCTGTCCAGCAAATGCAACTACTACGGGACTCTTCTTGACAACATGATCAAAATACTCAGCAATATCGCCTCTTTCGAGTTTCTTGACAGTGTCCGATGTGCCGAAGCGGTCTCGGCTGTACGGATGGTTTGGGGGATAGACAAGACGGTGGAGTTCCCTCATCCCACGTCGGGTAGTATTATCGTCGCGTAACCGTATGTCTGTCAAGAGTATTTCTTTCTCCTTCTGGATGTCTGACTCGTCAAATCCTGGGCGAGCAAGGCATTCTGCAAGTATTCCTAGCACGCGTTCTGTCCAGGGGCTAGTTGTCTTCGCTTGGAAGACTATGCTGTCCTGACTGTTACGAAATGAGATTGACGCACCGACCGATTCGAGTTGGTCAGCGATCTTCTCGGCACCGAGGTCGTTGGAACCTCTAATGAAGAGTCTGCTAGTCAGCTCGGCTAGTCCTGACTTGCCGGCCGGCTCAGATGATGTTCCAGCACGAAGGCTTCCGTAGACAGCCAGAGTCGGATTGTCGTCTCTATGATGTATGAGGGTCTTGATTCCCTCAGCGGGCTCGTGCTCGGAGACAAGCTCGGGGAGCTTTGTGTCAAGACTCACGTCTGATCCCGACACTCCTGCAGATTGTTCGATTCTTTACGGTCAGATACTTCCGTGCGACGGATGAGATGTCTTCGGGGGTGACTCGTTCAAGTTTCTGGACGAGATTGGCCAGGGTCTCGAAGGAAGTTATCATCTCGAAGATTCCGATGACGAAGCCTTGCCTGGTTACGCCGTCGAGGGTGTACGCGTACTGGGCACGGATTTGGGATATTGCTCTGTCAAGCTCGTATTTTTCAGGAGGTTTTGCCTTGATTTTTTCTACTTCATCAAAGAGCCGTTTCTCCGCCTCGTCTATCGAGACTCCGTCCCATACGGTCAAGTCGAGCCCGAAGATGGAAGGATTGATCGTAGGCCAAAACTCGGAGTTGGCCTCTGTTGCAATTTTTTTCTCAACGAGTGCCCGGTACAGTCGCGCGCTTCTACCAGAGGTCTGTCCCGGCCCGAACGCGAACAATCGTACTCCACTTAGAACAGCATCAAGCATCATTAGAGAGTAAACCTCTTCGGTTCCAAAACCGGGGGTATGATATCCGACTTTGACATAGTCCGCCTCGGATGGCATCACCAGCTCCACTCGGCGCTCACCATTCTGAACGGGTTCAACAATCGATGGGTCTGGCGGCTTTTTCTGACCCTTCATTTTGCCGAAATATTTCTCGATCTTGGGGATGATGCTCTTGGTTGAGAATGGGCCTACAACTACCAGTAGTGCATTGCTTGGTGCGTAGTATTTCCGGTAGTGCTCGAAAAGTTGATCTCTAGTAATCATAGAGAGGTCATTTTTGATTCCTCCCTCAGACCAACGGTACGGATGGAATCGGAAAGCTGAGAGGTACAGCTCCTCTACAGCAATAAATTCCGGCTCATTCTCATTGCCTTCTCTCTCCGATAGCACAACCGTTCTCTCCTTTTCCACTTCACGCGGACTGAAGGCAGCATGAGCCATTCTCTCAGACTCTATGAAAAGACCAGTTTCGATCTTGTCGGCTGGCAGAATCTCGTAGTAAGCCGTGAAATCTTTCGACGTGAACCCGTTGTACTCCCCGCCTATAGTGCTGATCAATCGCCCGATATCCCCCTTGCGTAGCTTGCCCCCTCCCTTGAACAGCATATGCTCGACCCAGTGTGAAATTCCCGTGATACCAGGCATCTCGTTGCGTGAGCCAACGCGATAAATCATCCAGCTACCGCAGACAGGCGCGTCAGGTATCTCTCGAACGAGTACTTTTAGACCGTTATCCAGAACATGGCGATGAACACGTAACTGGTGGAAGAGCGACTGTTGTTGTATCGCCTTCACTCCACCTATTTTTCTAGCTGGTTCGCCAATTCCTCGAACTGGTGTTGGGGTATAGCATCCATATCTCGCAACTGTTCTGCTAATGCCGAGATCTTGGCAACAGAGTAGAGAGTGATCCCTTCCCTCCTGAGGTTTGTTTCACCATTCTCCTGCCGGTCTATCAAGACCAGCGCGCTTTCAACCACTCCTCCTTCGCTCCTAATGGTTTGTGCCGCGGACAGAATATTTTTTCCAGTTGTTACGACATCGTCAACAAGGAGTACCTTATCCCCGGGCGCAAGTATTCCTTCAACATTCTTCTCTCTTCCATGGTGTTTTACCTCCTTGCGCACGTAGACCAACGGTTTCGAGAGAGAGTATGCAAGTACCGATGCCCACGGAAGACCTCCGGTCGGGATTCCGCCGATCTTGCCGATTTCCGGAACTCTCTCAGCAGTTTTGCCCATCAGGTCGATCGATGTTCGAAATGCGTCCGGGAAACTTGGTAGGACGCGCAGATCCAGATAGTATGGACTCAGCTTTCCTCCTGACAATGTGAACATGCCGAACTGTAGAGCTCCAGTGTGGAGAAGAATTCGGGGGAGTTCCCTGTCAGAAGTTTTCGGCGTCCCCAAACTAACTGGTCCCTTGATACCGCAAGCTCGCTGGCATAGCGATTTAAAGGCAAGCTCAAACCCAGCGAGTCTGGCCAAGAAAGATGGAACTTTGGATCCCCTACGGTGAGACTGAGGTCCCTGTTCGTGTCCCCGACGACAATTTCTATCGGGTGCTCGAACCTGCGAAGCCGGCAAGCCCGGTCTCGGTGACTGATCTTCTTACTGCAGCGCTTGACAACCCAATAGGGGATGTTAGTTTGGCGAGAGTGGTCAAGCCATCAACATCCGTGGGAATCGTAGTGGATCCCATGATTCCCGCCGAAACGCTCCGGGAAGTCGTTGCTCTCTTGAAAGCAAGACTTGCAAGTCTGGGCGTGTCCACGGTTAGAGTTTTTGTGAGGAAGAGGTACTCAGTGTCAAGTACGTCAGACGCTAGCAACGGGTCCATAGTCCTTGACCCATTAGTGGGTCCATTCACAGATGTTGGGAAAACCGGCCATGGAACGAACGTCAGTCTAAACCAACAGCTATTATCGTGTGAAGTGAAAATCGGCGTAACGAGTGTTCGGCCACATTTTGCGACCGGGTTCACAGGGGGTCCAGAAATGATCATACCAACGTCCTGTTCGGAGGATACGATTACAAAGAATCGGTCTCTGATGTTGAAGGGATCTCCCGATCCTGCTAAGTTGGACAATAATCAGGTTCTGTCCGATTCGCTGGAAGCATGTAAGATGGCAGGGCCTTTCTACTCCGTGTGTTTGGTTCCTGACGGAACTGGTGGGATCGACTCCGCGTTTGCTGGCGAACTTGAGCCTGTGTTCCGACAGGGAGTGGAAAGGCATTTTCAATTGCACAGTCCGAAGATTGAGCGTCGTCCGGACATTGTACTCGTTTCGGCTGGCAGACTGTCCGGTGTCGACCTTTACCACGCGGTCCGAATTCTATCAAACGTATCGAACATTATGAAGAAGGACGGAACAATAATTCTCGTAGCAGAGTGCGACAAAGGAGTCGGGAACTCTAACTTCTTGGACTATGCAAGAAATTTCCGGGAAAGGAAAGAGCTTGCAGCGGAATTGAGGTATAGGTTCAAACTTGGGGGACACGTGAACATGTTCTTGTTCGACATGCTAGACAAGCACAGAATTGAGCTCGTATCTGTACTACCGGACCTCTATGTGCACGACACTTTCCAGCTCAAAGCCTGTCGAACAGCCTCTGAGGCAGTTCAGAAAGCCATCCGGGCTCAGGGCAAGGAATCCAAGATACTGACTATCAACAGGGCAGACCATACGATCCCTGTACTTGAAACCGCTTAGAACCGACGTTTAATAGAAACTCGCTGCGCGAATTCTCGAGAACGGTCGAATCGATGCGGACTCGAGTCCTACTCCTTACCGCACTACTTGTCGCTGTCGTCTACATCCAGGTCTTATCCGAACCTGTCGGGGTCCAGAAGGTTCGCAACGTTGGATTTGGTCCTGACAGATCCGTTTCTCTTAACATTCGTATTGTGTTCATCGGAATGTCGCGTTCGCAGCTCAATCTGACTACTCTAACTAGTAACATAACCGCTCTTTCACTGAAGTACCAGACGATCCTCGCTGGCCCCATTGATACGGGCGTAGTTTTCAACTTCAAGTATCAAACAATTTTCGCCGACAATGTCACGGTCGGTAATTTCGCTGCGTACCTGAGCTCGATAGTGATAAGACAGGACAGCTATCCGGGTTCAACGGCTTACCCTGCTCTGGTAAACCCGTACTTTTCCAATTCTACAACACTTTCTAGCGCTAGGAACTATTTCTATGATGCAGACAAAGTTGAAGCTTGGTTAGCGTCCAATCCAACACTTACGAGCATTAGCAATGGACCTGGGTACACTCTCTTCGTGGCCGACCTACACAACTTGGGCATTCCGTCTCTAACCCCAAACCAGTACGGCAATTATACGGCTCGTTGCTCCTCTTGTCCCCCACCAGTAGCGGTGGACGCCCACTATTACAACAGGACCATTACTGACCCGGATCTTGGACTTCGATTGCAACGTCATTACATGACTGGCTGGGGTGGGAGTGGCAGATTCTACTACATGGACCTCTCGGCGGGTCCCAGTTATTGGACTAACGAACTTCCCCTTCAGGTGGCCTCTCGGGTGAGGGGAGTTGACGTCAATTCGTACTACGGTCGGGTTTGGACGAGCAAGTTTGTATCAGCATACATCTCAGGCGCCGTCGACAATCTGTTCGCCCCAGACCAGCTATATCCAGTGAGTTATTCTCAAAGGTACGACTTCCAGGTCTTCGTGTTTGACAACCGCACAGTCTCTGAAAAATCGACTGGGCCGCTAATCAACACAACGGTTGATCGCGCTAGGGTTCAGGCTCAGCTTTCCAATTTGCTGCCGTTCTCTACGGTTTCTGTAAACGTGATTTATGCGGATGTGAATGACTATCCGGGCCTCGCAATGATTGTGGCGAATGCTACGACGACCCTGAAAGATCCGAGTTCCGGCAGACCAATTGTCGACGGTCAGATAGTCTACAACTGGCTGACCAGCAATGGACAGGGACACATTAGACAGTTTATCAACGTCACGCGGACCTTCACAAAGATTGACGTTCCGTCGTTCGTGTTCGCGCTCAAGGGCAACTACACATTTGGTTTTCCTTTCAAGGAGTTCATTGCGTCTACAAGTTCACGCGCAACCTTTGCCGGGGAAGCCCTGGGGGACATGGTGCTGATCGGTCTAAGTCAGGGCGACTTCAAATTGGGCAGCAACACTACCACTTACAATCAGCCAGGCAAGGGGCTCGGTTTCACGCATGCTGTGATCCACGAATTTGGGCACATGGTCGGCTTGAACCACCCCTTCATCTACGATCAAACAGAGGACTTCACGAACACTGTCATGGGATATTACGCATACAGCTTGGCCTATTCCCAGTTCGACAAGGACACGATACTTCGAGGGGTAAACGATCAATTACTCACATATGCTCAACAAACCCTCGCAAACACTGCTAGCAACGTCTTTAATGCCGGGAGCATCTCAAATGCTCAGTCGAACATCGCAAAGGCAAACCAGCTCTACGACTCAATGGACTATGCGAGTGCAGTGCCATACTCGCTGAGCGCCGCTGAAAGCGCGTTGCAGGCATCACAGGTCGGCGGAACCGGAGCCCTCTCATCCGCTCTTGTCTATGTGATTATCGGGATACTGGTAGGTGTAGCTGCCGGGCTGCTTGTAGGTTACTTAGTGTTCAGAAGGAGAAAGACATCGGGTGTTCAATACAATCTCTGCCCGACCTGCCAATCTCCGCTTAGATGGGATCCTGTTCAAATGCACTGGCTATGCGACAAATGTCAGAAGCCAGCATTGACCTAGAACATTATCGCGGGTGTGGAATCCCGTTCAAGTACAAACAGTCTTTCAGGACAAGTCTTGTTCGACTAATCCCGGAACGTCCGAAGACTGCTGGAGCACCTCGGACTATAATGAATGGAGTCTGCTCATTCGCTTCTCCCATCAACAGTTGTGCAGCACCGGCTATGCTATCTGCAATAGCATGCCGAGTAACCCGTACTCGCCTATCGTGAACGTCCAATGAACCTCTAAGATCCCGCAAGGGCTCAATGCCTGAGCAACCGATGGCGAAACCTACTGTTCCGATCCGAAGGGGGGCCACTCTACTGTCAACGATGACGACGCCTGCACGTTTCCTATACCGTTGATACAAGGACTGTCTCAGTCTCCTAGCCGAAGAGTCAGGGTTTTGAGGCCAAAGCACAACCGAGCCTGGGGGCGCGTTTTTCTTGTCTACTCCCGCGTTCGCGGTAGCGTCGCCGTTTCTTGTCGTGAGCAGGAATCCTTTCACGCCGCCAAGAATCTCATCTGACTCATCTAGCACTATCTGAGCAAATTCCGGTGACAGAGCATATCTTTGCGCCAATGCCCTTGCCTCTTCAGAGGGCTCTACAGACGATAGTTCACGGACCCTCCCCTCAGAGATTGCAACGACCTTGCTAGAGACTGCTACGATGTCCTTGTTCTTGAGACTAAGTCCGCGTTTACGAATAGATTCCGCGAGAGTATCTATGATCCGTGTTCTTGGTCTCACTAGTTTCGATCTTAAGGCGTATACGATCACTAAGTTCAGAGCCTAACCTGTGACTGTCGAAACTATCTCCGCGATTTTTCCTGCTTTCACAATAGTTCTGATTCTTTCTATGTCCGCGTGGATCGGACGATCATCTGATAAAGGCGGGACGAAACGTCGAATTGTCTCGTAGACTTTCCTAGTTCCCTTGCCCTGTCTCTGCGGTCCTCGCAGGTATATTGCCTGACAAGCGGTGAGGAGTTCGATGCTGACTACGTATTGCGAATTCTCTAAGACGCTTCTAGCCTTGTGTGCCGCTCCCGGTCCCATACTGACAAAGTCTTCGAAGTTACTAGAAGTGGGTATTGAGTCGCTGCTTGCAGGGTGTGTCAAGAGCTTGCTCTCCCCAACGAGCGAGGCTGCCGTGTACTGGACTGCCATGAGACCACTTGACAGGCCGGGCTTTGACCGCTTTCCAACTAGAAACGCTGGGAGTCCATTGTTAAACGCAGGATCCAGCGTGGCGGATATTCTTCTCTCGCAGATGTTGGCCATTGTGGAAATTGCCAAACAAATCATGTCCAGCGCGACCGCGACTGGTTGTCCATGAAAGTTGCCTCCTGAGAGACAGACACGTTCGCGTGGAAACAGTAACGGGTTGTCCGTCGCGGAGTTCATCTCTATCTCGAGCGTGTTCCGTGCAAAATCAAGCAGGTCCTTGCTGGCTCCCATGACCTGTGGTGCGCAACGAAACGAATATGGATCTTGGGGACGACCCTCGATCGAGCGTCCCTCTGTGAGGCTACGGACAAGTCGACTTCCCTCAAGGAGTCGTCTTACCTGGTTCGCAACGTCGCCCTGCCCTGGATGAGGCCTCAGCTTGTGAATACGTTCATCGAACGCGTCAATCCATCCGTTGATTCCCTCGAGTGATAAGGATAATGCGGCCTCTTCAGTCAGCAATAGCGAATACGAGTCTCGTAGACACAGCGATCCGACCCCCACCATCTGTTGCGTCCCGTTGTTTATGGCCAATCCCTCCTTCGCTTCCAATTGTAATAGCGTTTGACGTGCCACGCGGAGTGCGGATTTGCCTGAGATCACGCGCCCCCGGTACTCTGCCGTTCCTTCGCCGATCAAAACTAGGCCGATATGTGAAAGGGGCGACAAATCACCACTAGCTCCGACAGAGCCTCTCTGCGGCACGATAGGATGGATCCGCTTGTTGAGTAGTGCCACGATCAAGAGTGGTATTTCGCGTCTGATGCCAGAACTTCCTTTCAACAAGGTGTTTGCTCTGAGGAGCATGATTGCTCTAACAACATCGGTCGAATGCGGCTCTCCCACACTCGCTGCATGACTTCTGATCAGATTTGACTGTAAGCTGGAAAGCTGTTCATTTGCAATCTTCACGTTTGACAGCGCGCCGAAGCCAGTGTTTACCCCGTAAACTAGTCGATTATCTTGGACAAGCCTTTCGAGGATGCGACGGGTCCGGCTCATGCGCGTTAGCGCCTCTTGCGCGATTCTGACTCGGGCATTGTTCCGAGCCACGGCTATCACTTGGTCAATTGTTAGGCTGGACCCGTCAATCGTAACGCCCGCCAATGTGTTTCTGGAAAAGTGGCCAGGTTCGGTTCTGGAAATAAGGGTTGGCTGTTCAGTCCATCATTGGCATCCGGATCTTCTTTTCTCGCGCAACCCTTTTCGCAACTGGGTAACCCGCGTCCGCGTGCCGAACCACACCTATCCCAGGGTCGGTGGTAAGGACTCGTTCAAGTCTCTCGGCAGATTCCTTCGTCCCGTCGGCCACGAGGCACATTCCTGCATGTATGCTGTACCCAATTCCAACACCTCCTCCTTGGTGGACGCTGACCCAGGTCGCACCTGCGGCAGTGTTGACTAGGGCGTTAAGGATCGGCCAGTCGGCAATAGCATCACTGCCGTCGAGCATTCCCTCCGTCTCTCTTCTTGGTGAGGCTACACTGCCAGAGTCGAGGTGGTCTCTCCCAATCCAGATTGGTCCAGCCAGTTGGCCGTTCTTCACCATGTCATTGATCCGTCCTCCGAATTTGGCTCTCTCTCCATAGCCCAGCCAGCAGACTCGGGCGGGAAGGCCTTGGAACTTGACCTCTCTCTGAGCTTTACGTATCCATCGAGCCAGGGCCTTGTTGTCCGGAAACGTGTCTAGGACAAGCTGATCTATTTTCCTGATGTCATCTGGTTCTCCAGCGAGAGAAGTCCATCGAAATGGACCACGTCCCTCGCAGAACATGGGCCGAATGTATCTCTGGACGAATCCGGGGAACGAAAATGCTTCTTTTACACCTGCGTCGAAGGCTTGTTGTCTGATGTTGTTGCCGTATTCGAAGGCCACAGCGCCTTTTGTTTGCATCTCGATCATGGTCTTGACATGAATCGCAATGCTCTTCATCGCTCTCTCAAGATAGTCTCGTGGATTATTTGTTCTGAGTTTGTCAGCTTCTTCCATCGACAAGTTGGCCGGATAGTACCCGTTGAGCGGATCATGGGCCGATGTTTGATCGGTAACGATGTCAGGTATGAAGCCTCTTCTCAGAAGCTCCGGTCCTACTTCGGCGGCATTCCCTAACAATGCAACGCTTTTCGGCGTCCGGTCTCGTTTCGCCATTTGTACGATTTGGATTGCTTCCTCCAAGTCATCTGTCCAGGTTTGGACATAACCATGCTGTAATTGTCTTTCAATTGCGTGCTTACTCCTCTCGACAACCAGTGCCACACCTTCGTTCATTGTGACGGCCAGTGGCTGTGCTCCACCCATTTCTCCTAGACCGGCCGTGAGAACTATTCTGCCTGCTAGGCTACCTCCAAAATGCTCCTTGCCCACTTTTGCGAGCGTTTCATACGTGCCTTGTAGGATTCCCTGTGTACCTATGAAGGCCCAGGAGCCGGCGGTCATTTGACCGTACATGATTAGTCCCTTCTGCTCTAGCTCGTAGAAGTAGTCCCAGGTTGCCCATTTCGGCACGATCATACTGTTTACGATGAGGACGCGAGGCGCCATGGTGTGGGTTTTGAAGGTGGCGACTGGTTTGCCGCTCTGCACGAGTAGTGTTTCGTCTGGTTCGAGTCGTTTGAGTGTCTCTACGATCTTTTCAAAGGCTTCAATCGACCTAGCTGCGCGGCCTGTCCCCCCATACACGATTAGTCTTGATGGATCTTTTGCTACTTCTGGATCGACAACATTTCGAAGCATTCTTAGTGCTCCCTCGATCTGCCAGTTCTTGCAAGAAATCTCAGTGCCTCTAACCGGCGCAGCGTTGTCCGAGTATTTTCCACGGATCTCTCCCACTGTCTGAGGCGTCGATGAGGTCCTGGGTTTGCCTGTGCTCCGCGACTGCTGGGCACGACCGCGACCGCGCTGAGTCACCTGATTTTCTGTCCTCCATCAACTACCAGCTTCCCACCTATCATGACCTTGTCTACCATGTCCTCACCATAAGAGTAGCCGATCCACTTGTAATTGCTAGCCTTGATCGTGACAAGGTCTGCGGCTTTTCCAGGCCTCAAGCTCCCAATCGTACGATCAATGCCCAAAGCTTTCGCCGCATTAATTGTTATTCCTCTAATGATGTCTTCTGCACTCATCCTCAATTCTCGAGCCGCCAGTGCACCAACTGCCAACTGGCCTAGGATCCAGTTTGACGGACTAAAGTCTGAACCAAGAGCCACGGGCAATCCCAGCGATAGCATTTCTTGCGCCCGAGCGCGTCTCTCGCTGAGCAGGCTATGAGATGATCCAGGTAAGAGAACAGGTGTCACACCGGTCCGTGCCAATTTTCCAAGCTGGCTAAACGGTGAGTGAACCAGGTGGTCCGCTGAGGTTGACTTGATCTCGTTTGCGATCTCCGCGCCTCGACTGTCAGTGAACTGGTCAGCATGAATTTTCAGTCTCAGTCCCGATCGTGAAGCTGCTTGCAGAATAGCAATGGAGTGTTTGTAGTTGAATGCTCCTTTCTCGCAAAAAACGTCGCAGAACTCGGCGAGGCCAGAGTCTCTCACCGCGGGAAGCATCTCGTCGATCACAACCCTCGTGTACTCGTCCTCGCAATCGTTTCGAGGAATGGCATGAGCTCCGAGGAATGTTGAGATGATCCGGCAGGGTTGTCGTTTCTTGAGGATTTGGGCGACTTGGAGCATTTTCAGCTCGTCAGTCGTGCGAAGCCCATATCCGGTCTTTACTTCCAGTGTGGTTGTTCCATTTTCCAACGCAACGCGTGCCCTCTCTTCCGCGAGGGTGGCTAGTTCGGACATGCTGGTTTGACGTGTCTTGCTTACTGTCTCTAGTATTCCTCCACCTTTTGCCAGGATTCCGAGGTATGATCGTCCTTGGATTCGCTCTTGGAATTCTCTTTCTCGGGATCCTGCAAAGACCAAGTGGGTATGAGGATCTACAAGTCCTGGCATGATAACTTCGTCATCGGCGTAGATTGTGTGTTCGGGTGAGAATTTTCTTTCTAGCAATTGGGAAGAGGCTGCTTGTATGATTTTGCCGTTGTCAATTGCAACGCCGCCTTCGTCGATCACTCCGATGTCGTCCGGTGTGGAGTGTTTGTCAACTGTGATGGTCTGGGCGGAACCGTAGACTAGAATGTCGATCCTGCGTTTTGTCACGGAAGGTTCCTGTCGGGTGCCATTTTTCGTTGGTTCGGAGTTTCTAAGGGTAGATCATGTTCAGTTTTCCGTCAACCATTAGTGGCGACCCGTCTACCTCGATCGTCGGCTTTGTAATGGTGCCTGAAAAGTAGAAGCTACTATCGTTTAGGCCTCCAATTCCTTTGTTGGCACCTATACCGATGCTTGCGGTTCCCAGGGCGAGCTCATCGGTTATGTATCCTATCAGCTCTATTCGCGGGTTCAGGCCGATAGCGAATTGTCCGATCCGATCCTTATCCCCCTGAGTCGCTTCAAACACCTCTCGGAATACGTCCCCATATTTTTTCGCATGGAATTCCTTGATCCTGCCCTTCTCGAAGACGAATTGCAGCTCATGAATGAGGCGTCCTTTCAATGCCCTTGGCGTGTCGAATATGACCGTTCCACGGGCACTCTCTTCTATGGGAGGGACCTCGACTTTCCCGGAAGGCAATTGGGTCGATACGAGTCCGCGTTCTCTGTCCTCGTCGTCCACTATACCGTCTTGAACATGTACTGGTCTTTTCGCAATGTCGAACCTCAGGTCTGTGCCAAGTTTCGAAGTCAGATGTATGCGCGATGCTCTCTGCAATTGGTTAGCGATCTTCTTTCCAACTTGGGTCATTTTCAGATAATCAACGTTGATGGCGTCGTGTGTGTTCTTGAGCCATCTCGGATAGTCGAAGCCGTACGCTTTTGCTCTCTGTGGTGTCACATGTCCAACCAGTACTTCGATAGCCCGAATTTTTCGTTCAATTGTCTTGTCCACGACCGGCTTTTCTCCTTCGAAGAATGGTTCGAGACGGGAGGAGGGGACTTCCCGGAACTTTGTCGGGTCTTCTGGTCCACCTAGTCCTATCCATACTGTGACGCTTTCGACGGCGTTGAGAACGTGACGGGGAGTTTTCCGAAAATATTGTTCGGGTATTTCTTCTAGTGCTTTCCACCACAACCGGTCAGTCATCAGGGTCATGAGTGGCTTGGCTCCAGCTCTGTAGCATTCTAGCGCGATGTCGCTCGCTAGGTCAATAGTGTGTTGCCAGGTTTCGATGAGGACCATATCGTCCTCGCGGATTTTCAGTGAAGTGTTTACAACATGCTTGGCGATGTTGTCGTCCGGCAAACGAGGATCGATTTCGACCATGCCGGTTCTGGGATACATAAGGGTTGAACTCGGTCGGATCTTGATCATAATATGTTGGGGAGAGGAGCCGCTGCCTTAGGTTCCTCTAGATCCTGTACTGGTTTCGGAAACTCCGAAGCCCAATACGATCAATGAATGGATTCTGGCCAATAACTCGGTTGCTTGGGGCCTGTAGAGGACGAGCGGTCTGGTTGACGACTGCACGAACTCGTCGAAATTGCCCTTGAAGCTTTCAGCTAGAAGGGCCGTTATGAATTCCTCATAAGGATCGCCGAGGATAGTAAACGCGCCTGGACCAAGGTCCATCCTTCTCATCAGAATTATTGGGAGTTTGATCTTCTCTCTCGCGTTCTCGGGGACTATGTCTGATAGATTCTGAAGATCCGTTTTCTTCATCTTTATCTTTTCTCCTCGAACGGTTGGCACTTGAGGATCTCTCTCCGAGAGAAGTTCTTTCAGCGTCTTCCTCTGTTTCGGTAGGTGCGAGTTGATCTTTCCAATTTCATCCTTCAACACCGTGTCGGTGAGTATGTCGTCCATTCGTCGGCTCATCTTCGACTATGTTCTCCGCGAACCATGCAATGGTCCAGTTCGAAAGGATCGAGCCTCACAGTTTCTGCGATGTGATAACCTTGTTTGGTCAGAAGTTCGGTTTCTTGTCTGAAAATATCGGATGGGTTCTCTGACACGTCAATGCTTCTTGCTTTGATAGCAATTAGGAATTGTCCTCCTTCTTTCAAGAAAACCCGAGCGTTCTCGTCGAGTATGCGTGCTTGGTCTGGTTGAGCTACGTCGCAGTAGATGGAGTCGACATCGGAGAATAGACTTCGATACCTATGAGGAAACCTGGCGTCGGCAAAAATAGGTGTCATGTTATTCCTGTTCTTGCAAACGTTCTCAACTAGGTCTCTGAAAGATCTCTGGGCGAATTCTACGCAGTAGACTCTGCCTTTTTCTGCGACGATGTCGCTGACGTGGCTTGCTGTCGTCCCGCTCGCCGCTCCGAGGTAGAGAGCGGTAGCACCTGGCTTGATTGGAACGGATGAGAGGCCTTTCAAAATAGCGGCGGCAAGCTTGCTTCTGAACGGGTCCCAGAGACGATACTCTATCCCGTCTTGTCTAACGGTTTCTTCTCCGTACACGATCTTCCCTGGGGTCAGGTTGGCCGTAGCGAGGGCTTCTCGGCCCCCCGCGGTTGTCCTGTATACCCCCTCGTGCCTCCTGTCGGATCTGACGCCAGGGTTCCGCATGCTTCTTCTTCCTAGATGGAGTTGATTGATAACGGTCTTTCAAGTCTACGATCTTCTTGTCGAGAGCACCCCGCAGTTTCTCTCCAGCATTCGCGCCTCCGAACGCGTCCATCCTCGCTGCGATGGCAAGTTTTCCCGCAACCGCTCTTGCGATCTTCCCCCTCAGCCACTTGGGAGCTTGATGGATCGGCGCATATTGGAAGATTATACCGTGCTTTGGTGGCCGGGCGCCGGTTTTGAGCGTGCGGAACAGCGCCTTTTCTGCGCCTAGGACTTGTAAGGTACTCGCGGGCATTTTTGCGACGTTGTCGAGGCTGCCGGCCATCGAGATTAGCTTGGCTGATAGAACCGCGCCCAGCAATGATGTCATGTTGGGTGCTACTTCGATCATTATCTTGTCCGTGTATTTTTCTGCAGTGTCTCGTTGCTTGTAGAGTTCTAGAACCTCAGCAGCGACTTCTCTTAGCCAGTCCATGTCAACTTGAGGCAGTTGAGCACCGGCCGATTTCGCTGCAGCATTGGAAATGTCTCTCGCTTTCTCTTCGGGAATGCCTTCTGACACAAGGGTTTCTTTTGAGAAAGACTCTCTGGGCCCGATGTTCTTGACCAGGCGTATGTACGAGTCGTGTTTTTCCACCAGTCGATCCAGCTCTGGGAAATGCAACCCGTACCATTCTCGTACCCTTCCCGCCAGAAGGTTGAGCATTTTGTCCAAATCTTCAATGTACCGGACGGTTTGGATGGCATACAGATCTCTCTTCGTAGTCGCCTCTACAATCGAGGATTGGGCGAGCTCAAGAGAAACATCGCGAACAAACTGTTCGTAGCTATCTTTCGATTCCACGATTCTGAGTCTGACGAGAATCGTCGGGAGCCTGTTGCGAAGTTTGGATATCGTCTCATCGCGCTCGTCCATAACCACCTCGGCTTTCACTAGGGATCGCGCGATGCGAGCAAGAGCCTCATTGTCAACTGTAATTCTTTCGAGATCAAGCTCCGTGAGTCTCCTCCCGAATTCGGAGAGGCTCTCCGGCAGGTCGCCCTTCTGGACCTTTTGGAAGAATACTACTGCGTCCTTTGGGTTTGGCGGGAAAAGGCCTTTTTCAGAGATTTTCCCAGTCTTCTCTACGAGGAAAAGGCCCGCTGGTGAGTCTATGAGGAAAGCTTTCACTGTGACCTGTACTCCTCGCAGGGATTGGTTGGAATCATTCTCTTCATTGGTGGGAAGATAATTAGGAGAGAGGAGTCAGTCGTTCGTAGACGCATTTGGAGCCAGAGCTGTCAGTAGAGTTTGCCGGTATAAAGCTCGCCAACCCTTCAATTCTAGCCTCTGGCATTCTCGGCGTCTCAAGCGAAATCATGATTCGGGCTGCGAGAGCTGGGGCCGCCGCTGTGGTTACAAAGTCATTCAATTGGAACGGGAGGGAGGGCTACCGAAACCCGTCTTTTGTCGAGGTGAAAGGAGGATTCCTCAACTCGCTTGGCATACCCAACCCTGGAATTCAGGAGATGCGTGAGGAAATCGAACACGCTTCCAAGTCGGGGGTCTCGGTTATTGCAAGCGTCTTTGGATTCGACGCCCAAGAGTTCGCGGATGCTGCCGTCATGGGTGAGAAGGGAGGAGCTATCGCGCTAGAACTCAACGTCTCATGCCCCCATGTTAGAGAGGTTGGTGTCGAGATAGGACAGCGAGCGGAAATGGTTCAGGAGGTTACCGAGGCTGTCAAAGCTAAGGTGCAGCTGCCAGTATTCGTCAAGTTGACACCAAATGTAACGAGCATAGTGGACATAGCGCGGGCGGCCGAGGATGCCGGAGCTGACGGAATCACGGCTATCAACACGGCCCTTGGAATGACAGTCGATATTGAAGCGGCAACTCCAACGCTCGCCGGCATCGTGGGTGGATTATCAGGCGTGGCTCTACATCCAATAGCAGTTAGAGCCGTATACCAAATCAAACAGGCTGTAGACATTCCAATTATCGGCGTTGGAGGGATTGAGGATTGGCAAGGAGCAGTAGAGATCATGATGGCAGGCGCATCCGCATTCCAAATAGGGAGCGCTATCGGCTACAGGGGACTAGACGTGTTTCGTGAAACTACCGACGGGATCCGAAAGTTTCTCCAACGGTCCGCATACAAGTCGATCAGCGACATCGTGGGCGTCGCAGCCAAAACTAGGCCCGCGGAGTGATCTAGAAACGCACGAAAATCAACAAAAGGTAAACTATCAACACCAGGACCATTATTATGATGAGGTTTCTGTTCCGGGATTTCGCTGTTCTTCGCCGTTCTAGTTGACATTTCTCGCTACAGAATTTCTTGCTAAGTTCTACGGGCACGCCACAGTTTTCACAGTGACGGTGTTTCGGAACCGACGTTGAATCTTCTCTCTTGTACTTTGACGTGTTGACTACCAGCCGACCTTTCAATTCATCTGGTAGAAAGGTACAGTCCACCTAAGCCAAACATTTCCGCGGAGATCGAGTAGCGGCTAACCAATGCCAGATTGCAGGATTGTCGAGCAATCAAGCGTCAGCTTTCGCACCGACACCTTGATCGTTCATATATCGTTCCTAATCCACACTACAGAAGGTTTGCAGAAAATCGAGTGGGCAGATTGGCAAAAGGAGAGCTTTGAGAAGGCCCGTTCCACTAGGAAACCTATACTCTTGGACATTAAGGGATCGTGGTGTCATTGGTGCCACGTAATGGACGACACATCCTATTCGGATCCCGTTGTGATAGATCTCGTTAACAAGGGGTTTATTCCAATCCGAGTTGACACCGATAAGCGGCCCGACGTTAATCGACGCTATAACATGGGCGGCTGGCCGAGCACTGTGTTTCTCGACGACAAGGGAGAGATAATCACTGGAGGGACTTACATTCCTCCCGAACAATTCAGACAAGTGTTACGTTCCGTATTGGATTTCTACTCTAGGAACAAAGAGAGCGTCAAAAGTAAACTCCAGCGGCCGATCATCCCGCGTGGAAACGACCAGCCCTTAACCGAAAGGATCGGCCGCGACATCTCCACAACGATCGCGGTCAACTTCGACATCGACTACGGAGGATTCGGCTTTGAACCAAAGTTCCCACATTCCGATGCTCTGCAATACGCTCTCGTGAGGTACGAATTCCATAATGAGCACGAGATGCTCAAAGTTGCTACAAAAACCCTCGAGATGATGGCTAAGGGCGGTATCTATGACGAGGTCGAGCATGGGTTCTTTCGGTATTCTACAACGCGAGACTGGTCAATACCCCATTTCGAAAAAATGGCCGAGGACAATGCGAGACTGCTCGGAGTATACTTGAATGCCTACAAGATCACTCAAAACCCACTATTGAAAGAAACGGCCGAAGAAATAATCGAATATGTGACAGCCCTACTATCCAACCAGCAATCGGGTGGCTTCTATGGAAGCCAGGATGCAGACGAGAACTATTACAGTCTAAGTCTTCCAGATAGAAGGAAACAAACACAGCCCAAAGTAGACACCACCATATACGTGAACTATAACGCGCTATTCGTATCCTCCTACCTTCTCGCTGCTGTTGTTCTTGACCGACCGGATCTCGGAACATTTGCCCTTAAGACCCTCGACTATCTTCTGAAACAGTCCCTTGACAAGGGACAACTAGTGCATTTTCTGGCTGAGGGCAACTCAGATGGTCCTCGAAATCTTTTGATCGACAGCGCTACGGTTCTTCTGGCGGTGCTAGACGCCTACGAGTACACTGGAGAACGAAACTATCTTGATCGCGCCGTCCAGTTGGCTGAATCCTCCGTTGATACACTGTATGATTCAGATGCCGGAGGGTTCTATGATGCACCGGCAGACCCAGAATCTCTGGGACAGCTAAGAGCAAGAGACAAACCGTTGGATGAGAACAGTCAGATGAGCCTCGGATTCCTCCGACTGTCATGGCTTTCGGGGAATCAAAAGTACTACGAAATGGCAGAGAAATCGCTTAGAATATTCAACCAAGACTACGAACGATATGGTCTCATGGCGGCAAGCTATGGGTTAGCACTGGACTCTTTGGTACACGGCCCAATCGGGATCGCCATAGTTTCTTCTCCTTCAGAGAAGATCGCCTCGCGATTCAGAAATGAGGCGTTGAAATTGTCGGTTGCGCGAAGATACATACTTCAACTTGATCCTTTCAAAGACGTTCAGAGGATGGAAGCATTAGGCTACGGCAAATCGGTGGCTCCTGTCGCTCACGTCTGTGTTGGCAAAGTTTGTGGACCTCCATTGACCGATCCTTCGGCACTGTCGTCATCGGTTCATGCCTTAACTGTTCAAAACGGATGAGTGCCACATTTCTTGTTGACGAAGCGCACCGGATCGCGTTAATCGAACCGAGAAACGTACTATGGACTCAGAGTTGAAAAGTTCTGACGTCATATTCTACAATGGCCGAATCCACTTTGACCCATCCCGTCGCTCGACGGTCCAAGCTCTTGCAATCTCTGAGGGCAATGTATCAGAAGTCGGATCCTCCAAGAGAATAATGAGACTGAAGAATCGGAATACAAAGCTAATCAATCTAAGGAACCGCTCTGTTCTTCCAGGTCTCGCGGACTCTCACATACACCTACTCGGTTACGCTATGAGAATCCAGACACTAGACCTTTCCAATGCGAGATCAATCTCAGCTATTCAACGGGTCGTGGCCAGAGCAGGATCCGAAAGGAGCCGCAGCGCTTGGATTCTGGGACGAGGATGGGACCAAGAGAAGCTCCGAGAAAAACGGTTTCCAACCAAACGTGATCTGGACGTTGTTTCAAATCCTGTGTTTCTAAAACGGATCTGTGGACACGTCGGGGTCGCCAACTCGAAAGCGTTGGAAAACGCGGTGGTCACAGACAGAACATTGGATCCTGAAGGGGGTGTGATCGTTAGAGAATCCGGCACGCGGGAACCGAATGGTGTGCTAGAGGAGGGAGCGATGAGCTTGGTTGATGCGACGGTTCCTAGAACCAGCGAGGATGTACGGCCCTTGCTCATTGCTGCATCTAAGAAACTTCTGCAAATGGGCCTGACATTTCTGCACTGCATCATTCAGGATCTTGAGGAGCTTGCCATTATTAGAGAACTCAAAGAAAATGGAGGCATTTTGCAGTCAATTAAC
The DNA here is from genome assembly GCA_035656295.1 of Bathyarchaeia archaeon. Taxonomy (GTDB): domain Archaea; phylum Thermoproteota; class Bathyarchaeia; order 40CM-2-53-6; family 40CM-2-53-6; genus 40CM-2-53-6. The sequence continues at coordinate 316,775 of DASRSU010000001.1, forward strand.
GCCATAATTCCTTCAAGATTTGCCGATAGGCTGACTCGTAGCGACGCAAATTCTGAAGCGCCCGGTAATTCGATGAGAATACGAGCAGTGAAAGTATACCTCGACGGGTCACTTGGTGCCAGAACTGCTGCGCTATCGGAACCGTATGATGATGACCCTCGCAATTCCGGAATGTTGACCACAAGCCGCGAGGAATTGACGGAATTGGCCGAGGTCGCTAAGCAAGAAAATTTCCAGCTCTGCATTCACGCGATAGGCGACAGAGCCGTTCGGGTAGCCGTGGAAGTATTGTCCCACGTCTTTGCTGCAACTACGTGCCGAAGGATGAGGCATCGCATCGAACATGCATCAGTTATACCGAGCGGTTTCATTGTCAAGATGCGCAAGCTCGGGATAGTGGCGTCAGTGCAACCGAGATTCATTTACTCTGACTCTTGGGCAAGTGAGAGGCTTGGAAAGACGAGACTTCGCGGTCTCTACCCTTTTAGATCCCTGATCGAAGAAGGAGTCCACGTGGCCGCTGGGTCCGATGCACCAGTGGAGGATCCGAATCCGTTCGAGGGAATATGGTCCGCAATCGCAAGACCTGGACTAGCCGGGAATGAGAAACTAACGGTTGGACAGGCCATCGGCACTTACACTACTGGCGCTGCCTTCTCTTCATTTTCCGAAGGATTTCGTGGAACCCTCAGACCGGGTCGGAGTGCCGAAATGGTGGTCCTAAGTAGCGATCCGTTCGAGTCCCAGACTAACGATTTGCGCAAGATACGCGTTTTTAACGCGATAGTTGACGGAGAATTTACCTAGACTCTCTCAGGGGAGTCAGATGGGAGTAGCACGTCGTGTGGTCGAGCTTCTTCAGCGCCCGAGTTTGTTATTGAGGCCAGTCTAGCCTTGTCCCACAGCTCGGTGATAGTTCTCGCCCCAGCGTATCCCATTGATGCTTGTAGCCCGGCGACCATTTCCTGTATGACAACGCTGAGCTCTCCCTTGTAGGGTACCCATCCTTCAACTCCTTCGGGGAGCCCTTTCGAAGGTTGAGCGTATCGATCCATCGAGAACCTCTTTGCCATCGCGGAGGGGCTCCCCATTCCGCGGTATTGCTTGTAGTATCTTCCTCCGATAGTGATTAGCGTGCCCGGGGCCTCCTTCGACCTGGCGAAGAGGTTTCCCATCATTACGGCAGATGCTCCGAGGGAGAGAGCTACAGCCGCGTCTCCTGGACCGCGTATCCCTCCATCAGCAATTATTGGAATCTTCGAGCCGTATGCATGGACGGCGTCTGCCACTTGAGCGGTGGCATAGACTGTGGGGGAACCGGCTTTGGTTGCTTCCAATGTTGTGCAGATTGATCCTGAGCCTATTCCCACCCTGAACCCTGCAGCCTTGTCGAGTTTGGTGATGATGTCCTCTGCGGCCTTGTATGTACCGATGCTTCCGACAACAACGTCAACATCTACCTCCGATAGGATTTTCTTTGTTGCACTGAACACGTTTGCATTGTGAAAGTGAGAGACGTCAATTACGAGAATGTCCACTATCTCGCTAAGTTTCTTCGAGCGTTTCAAATCGAAAGGTGAAACAGCAGCGCCGCACAATAATTGTCCATTCTCGTCTCTAGCCGCGTTTGGAAAACGTCCCCGTTGAAGAATATCCTTGATCGTCATCAGTCCCTTGAGGGATCCTTCCGCATCGATCAGTGGGAGTTTCTCGACGCGGTGTTTGTGAAGGAGTTCTTTTGCGCTGTCGATGTTCGTGTCGGCGGGGGCTGTAATGACTTTCTTAGTCATCACGTCTTTTGCGAGCAATGTAGAGTCTGCGAAGCGGACGTCTCGGCCAGTTACGATTCCTACGAGTTTTTCTCCGTCGACGACTGGGAGGCCGGAGATGTTGTGTTTCTGCATCAGTTCAGTTGCGTGCTCTACTGTCTCTGTCGGTCGTATTGTGATTACGTCTTTGATAACGAGGGATTCTGCTCTCTTGACCTTCTTGGCCATTTCTGCCTGTTCTTCGACCGTGCAGTTTCTGTGAAGTACGCCTAGGCCTCCGAGACGAGCAATGCCAATGGCCATGTCGCTTTCAGTGACGGTGTCCATTGGACTAGAAACGAATGGGATATTGATCGGATGATTAGTAGTGACTTGGGTTGAGAGTAGAACTTGGCTGGGTTCGACTTCTGTCCATCCGGGCAGCATGATCAGGTCCCTGAACGTGACCGCTATGTCCGCGTCCTTGAACTTGGCGCGGAATCCTTGTTCCGACACCTAGTTTCTGATGCTCCCGGTCAATTTTCTGTTTATACCGAGGTTTCCCTTATTATACATAACCTCGTCTCTGCATCGTATAATGTCTAGCCACGTCAAGGATGTGTCGCTAAGCCCGTCCGGGCGAATGAAAATTGCCTGGGCCCGGGATAACATGCCTGTATTGGCTCGGATTTTTCGCGGCTTCGTCGGAAGCAAGCGCTTCAGAGGTCACCGGATAGGGATGTGCCTGCACCTTGAAGCTAAGACTGCGGTCTTGGCTGAGGATTTCCTGAGAGCTGGTGCCCGGATCGCTGTCACGGGTAGCAACCCCTTGTCAACCCAAGATGACGTGGCAGCAGCACTGTCGGAGACTGGAGTAGAGGTTCATGCGTGGCGTGGAGTGACACAGAAGGAACACGAAGCAAACCTTCAGCGTGTACTGGACACTGACCCGGACATTTTGATAGATGATGGTGCGGAGCTCTCAATCGCTGCTCACCAGAGAGGAATAGGGTTCGCAAAGAAGGTCTTAGGAGCTTGTGAGGAGACGACGACGGGAGTGAACCGTCTGAGGGCTTTTGAAAGCGAAGGCCGGCTGAAATTTCCGGTCATAGCTGTCAACGACGCGTTTTCCAAGTTCTTGTTCGACAGTCGTTACGGGACGGGTCAATCCGGTCTTGAGGGTTTCATGCGCGCCACGAACTTGCTCCTTGCTGGAAGGAGTGTAGTGGTGGCAGGATTCGGGTGGGTGGGTCGAGGCGTAGCAGAAAGAGCTCGTGGCATGGGATCTCGTGTCATTGTCACTGAGGTCGATCCGGTTAGAGCATTAGAAGCTCTGATGGAGGGCTATGACGTTATGCAGATGACTGACGCAGCTAAGGTAGGCGATCTGTTCATAACGGCAACCGGCAATATTGACGTGATAACTGCGTCTCACATGAGCGAGATGAAGGATCGGGCCATCCTCTGCAACGTGGGACACTTCAACGTTGAAGTGAGTGTCGGAGACCTGGAGGGAATCTCTACAAGGAAGAAGAAAGTGCGCCCAGAAGTGACCGAGTACCTGCTAAGAAATGGTCGGCGGCTGTACCTCCTCTCTGAGGGCCGGCTGCTCAACCTCGCTGCTGCGGACGGACATCCTGCCGAGGTGATGGACATGAGCTTCGCGGACCAGGCCCTGTCCGCCGAGTATCTCCTGACCTCGAAAGGGAAACTCCTTCCCAAGGTCATCAAGCTTCCGAGGGAGCTTGACTCTGAGGTCGCGCGAAGACGCCTTGCAGCTTTCGGTCGCAAGATTGACCGACTGTCAAGGGTTCAAGAGAAATATGCAAAATCCTGGCGAATCTGATCCGTCGCACGGACTCGCACAGTCTTGCACGGGTCTGTCCCGAATGGCACCGGTTTTGTTTTGAACCGTCCGAGTCAAATTGTCCGCCGCACTCTCGGTCTTCTTTGCTCATAATCGGTAACGTTCTCAGCTTCGCTTTAGAAGGCGTCATACCTTTCAGCGTGAATATCCCCTCGTTACCCGTCCAAACCTAATTAGTTTCCAAGGGAGATTTCGTCGTTCTCGGTGGTTTATGAGTGCAGCTCAGACCTCTCGGTCTCAGAGGTTTTCACCGGGTTCGCGGCAGGAGTCGCCCAAGAATTCGCATTCCTTCTTGGCTCGTGACCATATTCTCAATCTTTGCAGTGTGGGAATCAGTCTCACTGGTTGGTCTTGTCTCCAGTGAACAGTTGCCCCCTCTGCACAATGTACTATTCACTTTAGTACAGTTAAGCGGCACTCCTTTCTTTGTCTCGCGCGTCTCACAAAGCTTCCTCAACATTACCGCCGGCATCCTACTTGCACTAGCGTTCGTTCTCCCGCTTGCACTCCTAGTTGGAATGAGGGCACAGCTCGACCAAGCTATTACCCCGGTGATAATGCTCGTCGGCGCTCTTCCGGATTTGGCCATACTAACCCTGTTGGTTACAGTAATCGGTCAGGGAAATGTAACCGCTATTGCAATCTCTGCTTTCAGTGCCTTCTTTCCGGTCTATTTCACAATCCGGCAGGGAGTGAAAGAAATTCCTGTCGACTACTTCCACGTTGTTTCTGTTTTCAAGGCGGGGAAAATTCAGACATTTACGAAGGTGGTATTGCCTTCAATCTTTCCAAATCTGCTCACGGGCCTCAGATTGTCTTTTGAGTTTAGCTGGAACGTTTTGTTGGCCGTGGAAGTGATTGCGAGCGTCGCGGGTGTGGGCGGATTCATTTCCTCAAGCCTCGGAAGCCAATCGCATTCTCTAACCTACGGGCTAGCAGCAATACTAGCTGTCGGTTTTCTAACAATCTCCATCGACAGAGCATTCTTCGAGAGACTCGAGAATCGAATCAAGAGATGGCGCTAGAGACTTGCACGTAGAGCTCTCCAACGTAACAAAGATCTACCCAGACCCTCCCCAAGTCGTCACAGCTCTCCAGAACATTTCCTTCCACGTGAACGAAGGAGAATTCCTTTGCATCGTAGGCCCAAGCGGATGTGGCAAGTCGACACTGCTGCGCATGATCGCAGGACTCGATCATCCTTCTACGGGTCAGATCCGTTTCCGCGGCGATGTTGTGACGGCTCCGCATCCTAAGATCAGCATGGTATTCCAGTCATTCGCATTGCTGCCATGGAGGACGGTCGTCCAAAACGTGGAATTCGGGCTTGAGGTGCAGGGCTGTCCAAAGGACGAGAGGCGCAGGGTCGCTTTGGATTTTCTTGAAATGGTGGGGTTGAAGGGATCGGAGTCTCTCTATCCCAAACAATTGTCCGGGGGAATGAAGCAGCGTGTTGGTATCGCGCGCGCCCTAGCAATTGATCCTGAGGTTGTGCTGATGGACGAGGCTTTCAGTGCTATCGACGAGTTTACTGCCGAAGCGTTGAGGAGTGAGGTCGCGGAGATTCATGCCGAGACTCAGAAAACGTTCCTCCTCGTTACCCACAACTTACCTGAAGCGATTGAGTTGGCGGATCGGATTCTCGTGCTGAGCGCTCGACCTGCAAAAATAAAGAGTATCGTCTCCGTAGAGATTGAGAGGCCACGTGTACAGACCGACTCCGAGTTTGTCACGATTCACCGAGACATTTTCGCCCTACTGCAAGCGGAGCTAGAAAGCAGCATGATGCGACACAGGCTGGGAGGACTCAAAGAGTTGCAGAAACTGCGCGACATGGAGGACCGTGAGGGTTGAGATTCACTGTATTCATTGCGGGGGTTCTCCTCCTCGCCATCGGCCTCGCTGCCTACTCAATGATCCCAAACAATCGCACTCTGGTTGTCCCGACGACACAGCAAATTCTTGGGCCATCATCCCTAGAAGTGAACTCCGCTTCATCATCTGATACGCCAACAAGGATCACGCCCTTGCCAGGTCAGGCAAACGAGTTCCGAGTCAACATCACTGCTCTCTCCCAGTCAGGATTTCCGGGTTCTGTTAGGCTCAAAATCTTCACGAATGACAGCTATCAAGCCTGTTCGGGAACGTCTCAAGGCAGTGGCTGTTTGTTCAACAGGGTTGTGTCTAATGAGACGGTTAGGATGACGGTAAACTCGTTTGCCACTTACCATTTTGTACTGGACAATACCGACTCTTCCGTCCCAAAGAGAGTTCTTCTTTCGGTTTCAGTTGTCGGAACAGAGTTGCGAACGACGAGTGCTCGAGACGGCAGTTTCAACTTTGCTGGGCTAGGGCTCGGACTTTTTGGTTTCATCGTCGCCGTGTACGGAGCCTCCAGGAAGACTGTTATCCCCTGGGAGTGACTGGGACGCAAAGGGCTGTTGAAGTGGAGTATTCGGCACCGTCGGGGTTTGCTGTTCAACCTGACGATTTCTCTTTCGCCTACTGAGCGTAAGAACCGTCGCAATTACTCCAAGAATTAGCACAGCTGTAGCAGCCGTTGCGAAGGAGGGCTCAACTACTATTCTGTATGTAGCTGTCAACATTGTGTCTTTTGAGACCGTCACCCAACGTGGATTCGCAGTGCTACCGTCATTCCACGCGGCGAAAGAATTTGTCAGTCCAACACCGATGGTGGTCGCCCCCAAGGATAGTGGGATTTGGGACTGAACACGGACTGAGTGAGGACCATAATGCACGAGTATTCTTACTTCTCTAGAGGAATCAGATGTGAAGTTGTTTCCATCCACTGAAACCATCGTGTTGGCCGAAGGAGTATTGACTTGCAACAGCAGGAATGGAGAACCGGTCCGGTCGACCGTAACAGAGTATGCGGTGGGGGTAGTTTTTGTAACGATTATTTTCACGTAGTTTCCGGTATCCCAGTACGTGTTATTGCTAACGCATGGGAGGTTGCAGGGTCCAAAGGCTGCGCTGTTGAGGTCGCCCCCCGGGTGAGCATTGATGAGCCTGACGCTTCCCTGGCCAGCCGGGATACTCTCGTTCACTTTGTAGATCAAAAGTCCAGCCCCCGGGTAGGATGAAGGAAAAGGTAGGTACTGGTCATATACAGCTAGCTTCGCACGCATTTCGAGCAGATAATATGATGTCAATGAGCCGTCAGAGTTAGCCGCGATCGGAATTCTCACTGACTGATTTCCGCTAGTTGGCATTTCCAGGTTCTGAATTGTGATGTTCATACTAGCTCCAGGTTGCACTGTTACCGTTCTTGATCCTGGAAGGAAACCCAGCTGGATCTTCGACCAGGAAGAGTGGTGGGACGGATAAGTTCCAGGCTTCGGTGAGAACGGGTTCCCAGTGTTCGGGTTCCACTCGCCCAGGGCCATGATCTCCCAGTAGCCGATGAAATTGTTTGTAGGGTCTATTTGGCGGGTAAGGTCGTAAAGGTCCGGGAGTCCTAGTAAGTGTCCAAATTCGTGAGCGTAGACGCCCATCGGATCGGATTCCGCGACCACTGAGGTAGAGATCTTGTATAAAATCAGGGGGGCGGGTGAGAAAACGAATCCAGGGATGGTGAACGAGTGTATGTCAGCTGTCACGTGGCTGATTGCTTCGTCGTCGCCAGCGTGGACGACTAGTGCAAATTTGTAGTTGGAAAGATTGACGCCAGCGTTGTAGGCCGCCTGTAAGGAATCTGAGACTAGCTGGCTGTCGCTGGCAACTGTGTCGGCTCCATAGTAAACCATCGTTTGTGGAAGCGTGTACCACTGCGAACCTGGGACTGGTGTAAGACTTGTTTGGAAGGAAAGAGTTCCGTACGAATCTTCGCCGTAGTATTGGTTGACAGAGACTAGAGTTCCGGCAATTTGTGTAGGCGACGTGTTATTGTTTCTGTCAGAAAATCTAGCGAGTATCACTAGGGTCACTTGGGGGCCATTCACCGCTTGTGGGGGTGAATTGATGGGTGAAAGCTTCTGCGACCCAGAGCTCTCCGGAATTGATGCAATACTGGTAGAGACCATACAAATGAGAATGCCAAGTACGACTGCTATGGCTAAACGTGGTCGCAACTAGTGCCCGAAACGTCTTCATGGCCGGCAGTGGGAAAAGCAGGCTGTAACTTGATAATTTAGGAGACAGTTTCAGAAGCAACTAAGAAACAACGGTGTTCTTCCTAGCAAGGAACAAGACCGTTTGCGAACTAATAAACGGCGACTACTCTATTCTATGACAACCGTCTGCGTAGTCTTAAATACGATAAAACCGAAAACCGACCGTTTTAGAGAGGCACAGTATCCCGGGGATTTTGAATGAGTCACAGCAAAGTTGGAGTTGTCGGCTACGGAGTATACATTCCCTGGGAACGCATCGAGACCGCCAAGATAGTCCGAGAGCAGGAAAAGAAGCGCGGCAAAGAACTCGAAAAAGTTCTCGAAAAGGTAAGGCACGGTCTGCTTCTCAGAGAGAAAGCGCTCGCAGGTCACACCGAGGACACCATAACCATTGCGACGGAGGCCGCCGAGAACGCTCTACGGATGTCAGGGATTTCACCTGACGAGATTGGCAGCGTCACTGCCGGTTCAGAATCCAAACCCTACGCCGTGGGCACGATAGCCCGTCATGTCGCCTCCTTCGTTGGAGTCGGAGAGAACGTGTTCATCGCCGACCTTGAAGGAGCATGCAACTCAGGCATGCAAGGAATCGGCTTTATCGATGCCGAAATCCGAAGCGGGAGGATAAAGTATGGTCTAGCCCTGGGCAGCGACGTGGCCCAGGCAGAGAGGGGAGACCCTCTCGAGTTGTCTGCTGGTGCCGGAGCCGGCGCGTATGTTCTAGGTAAGACGGATCTTATCGCCACGATCGAAGATATGGCACCGTATTCGAGCCTTTTCATGGACTTTTGGAGACGTGAGCAGTCGCCGGTACCGAAGCATTTCGGCCGAACCACCGTAGAAGCTTACAAGTCCCACGTCATCGGCGCTATAGCCAACCTCTTCCGGAAACATCCCGACCTTGTGCTTTCAGAGTTTGACGCGATAACATTCCACCAGCCCTCTGGATACCTTCCGATGAAGACGGTCCATGCCTTGACAGAGGAAGAGATCCCGTACGTCAAGGATTCTTCCATTGCGGAGCGAATGCGATTGACTGAGCAAGACATTGAGAAAAAGATCAAGCCATGGCTTCGCGTACTCGACACTGGCAATACTTATGCCGCGTCCACTCTCATCTCGCTGGCTTCGATATTCGACAATTCAGAACCTGGAGATCGAGTCCTAGCCGTGTCCTACGGCTCGGGTGCATACTCCAATGCTACCTGGTTCGAAGTCCAGGACGGGATCGAAAAGAAACGCGGGAGGACACCGACAGTCGAGGATTACATTAAGAGAAAAGCGGAGATTAAGATCGAGAGTTACCAGGATCTAGTGCGAGAACGGCTGTCAAGAATAAAGAAGCGCCTCGAGATTCCGCGCATTATCGGAGAAATTGAGCCGGTCAACGGGAAGGGTTTCAGTGTCAGCCTCTGCCATGGCTGCAATCGGATTTACTATCCGGCCAGAGAGACGTGCCTGGATTCTGAATGTGCAGGACCAATGGAAGCTAGAAGGTATCCACTGATTGCACGATTGAAAAGCGTGGCGAAGCTGCCTCTGAAAAGACGATTCACGTCAAACTTTGAGCTGTTAGAACAGAACAAAGTGCTTCTAGTGGACGCGAGAATTTCAGATCTGAAATTGGGTATCAAGCTCGAAGGAGTCATCCGGAGACTGGACTATGAAGGCAAAGACGGATTGATAATGTACGGCATCGCGTATCGTCCGGTTTTCAAGGAGGCCTTGGCGCTGATTGCTAAGCCGAAGCTATTGACAGTGGGAGAAGCAGCGGCACAGTACGCCTAGTCACCAGCAAGGGAACAATTCGCACTTCACTTATTACTCCACCCGGATAGCCGCAACGGCAGAATGAGCCTACAGCTCACCAGACCCGAACAGGAATTTCAGAGGAGAGTTCGCGCCTTTGCTTCAAAGCACATTGTGCCGATAGCTGAGGAAGTCGAGCGAGGCCTTTTTCCACGTGAAGTCTTGGAAAAACTAGGCCGACAACACCTCCTCGGAGCAGCGTTTCCAAAGGCTGACGGTGGGCTCGGTCTCGGTTGGACCTGTGAGACGATAGTTGCCGAAGAGGTTTCAGCAGTCAGTGCGGCTACGGAAATGGCTCGTTTGGCATCTGTTGCTCTCTACGCTGCACCTCTTGCCTATTTTGCAAACAAGGAGCAGAAGCGGCAGTATCTGCGCCCGGTGTTGGCGGGGGAGAAAATTGGTGCTCTCGCTCTCACCGAGCCAAAAGCGGGATCAGATACTAGCGCGATGCGGACACTTGCTAGGAGGAAGAGCGGGTACTATGTCGTAAATGGTCAGAAGCGGTTCATAACCAATGGAGGCGTCGCTGATTACCTGTTTGTTTTCGCTGTAACGGATCCTAAGAAACCGGCAAAATCAGGTGTCAGCGGATTCGTAATTCCCCGTCAAAATCCTGGAGTGAAGATAATCAAAAGTTACGGGCTGTTGGGTATGAAGGGCGCTAATGTAGCGCAGATAGAGTTTCGAAATGTGAAGGTTCCCTCGGAGAATCTTGTCGGCGGGTACAACCGCGGATTCAAGATCTTACTAGACGAGCTTGACAGGGAGAGACCCGCCGTTGGTGCCGGAATGATAGGCATTGCACGCGCAGCTTTCGAGGCCGCCGTCCATTATTCCTCGGTGCGCGAACAATTCGGGCGTCCAATTAACAGGTTCGAGGGAGTTAGCTTCAGAATTGCAGAAATGGCGGTCGAACTCGAAGCGTCAAGACTTCTCATCCTCCAGGCGGCCCGGTTGCTGGACCAAGGCAAGCGCGCTACCAAGGAAGGCGCCCTTGCGAAGTTGTACGCGACGGAAGCTGCGTTCAACATTACCCATCAAGCGCTGCAGGTTCACGGAGGAATTGGCTACACAACAGACTTGCCTGTTGAACGTTACTTCCGGGACGCGCGGTTCATGATGATCGGGGGTGGAACGAGCGAGATAATGAAGTACATTATCCAGCGAGAAGTATATCGAGAAAAATCCCGTTAGTTCGTGAACGTTACTGGGGCCCATGTCTCCAAGTTACGCGACGCTTTTGTCAATTTTCCACAAAGGGTCAGGTCGAGCAAAGGATCCATTATATGTCCACTGTGGAAATCGAAAACTATCGATGGAAGTGCGAGAATTTTCTTAAGGGATATTGTCCGGGCAAAGACTGCGACATCTGCGCCAAAATGACTAACCGATTGCTGTTGAAGGGTCTAGCAAAAATAACACACGCCGACGAAATTCTGGCACCGTCACCGGCAACCACTTCTCCAAATCCCCAGACATAGCCCAGGCTTTCTCGTACAAAGCTTCGACCGACGCGGAAAAAATAGATTACCTGCTCTGGTCAGAAGTTTACGGATTTTCCTAGGTAGGTTTATACTGCCTAGTGGCCAATATAGCATATGTATTCGACGCTCAGTCCACGCAACTATCCACACCTAGGCCCGGGGGACGCCTGACATGGTTGACATTCACTATTTCATTTTCATAGTGAACGCCGACTCAGCGATCTTCAGCGTTGTAGTCTTTCTCGCAGCCTACGTGGCTCTGAGATTAGTCTACAGAATGTGGAAACGTAGTCTGCGGTGTCCACACTGTGGAGAAGTCTACAACACTATGACAGTAGCTCATGTAACTGACAAGACACTTCCAAACACTCTCTGGACGTAACGTGACTCCCGTCCGGGGTCCCGGATAGACCGAGCAAATCCTCACTTCTTTTCGACGTTAGTGCCTACGGTGAACGTGTAGTTATGACCTAGGAATCCAAGGGCGAAGTCTCTGGCGTGCTTCTCCGTTCCCCGGTGTTTGCCTCCTACGTTGCGTAGATGATGGTAAAACTCGTGGATCAGCACGTAGGGATCGTAGAGATACTCTTGGCTAGAAATGTAGATAGTCCGTTCACGGTGAACGTAGCATCCCAGTGCCCGTTTCTCGCCTTTAGGCAGTCCAATCCTCAACAGAGGACGGTCTACACGGTAGTGAGATGAGAGAAGGTCTAGCGCTTCCTCTGGGTTCTTGTCGGCTGATATTAGCTGGACGATTTTCTGATGGAATTCCGTCTCAGTCGATGAGTCTTGCGGCATCGATCTTGGTCGGCTCATAGTCTTGGAGTTTCCCAGCGTTGAAGTCGTCGTACGCTTTAAGGTCTAGCAGACCGTGACCGCAATTGTTGAACGCCAAGGTTTTCGCCTGGTTTATTGTCTTGCATCTCAGCGCTTCGTCTATGATGTACTTGATGCAGTGAGCGGTTTCTGGCGCGGGAATAACTCCCTCCGTTTGTGCAAAAGTCTTGGCGGCTTCGAAGACCTCGTTCTGATGGTAAGCAACTGATCTAACATATCCTCCGTTGATTAGGTAGCTCAGAGAGGGGGCCTTTCCATGATATCTCAGTCCGCCCGAGTGGATGGGCGGGGAGAGATAATTGTGTCCAACTGTGTACATTTTCAACAGAGGGGTCATTCCAGCCGCGTCGCCAAAGTCGTACATATACGTGCCACGTGTTGTTGACGGGACTGCCTTTGGTTCACATGCGACGAATTCAGTATTGGTTTTTCCACGGATCTTGTCAGCGATGAATGGATAGGCAAATCCAGCGAAGTTTGAGCCGCCGCCTATACAGCCGGCTATCACGTCTGGCCGGACACCGATCTTCTCGAATTGTTGTTTTGCTTCGAGGCCGATTACTGACTGATGTAGTAGTACGTGGTTTAGTACGGAGCCGAGACAGTAGCGGGTGTCGTCGTGTGACACTGTATCCTCGAGTGCTTCGCTAATGGCAATTCCCAACGTTCCTGGATGCTCGCTGTCTTGAGCTAGCATAGATTGGCCGAATTTTGTCTCGTTGCTTGGTGACGCAAAAACCTCTGCGCCGTAGGTTTCCATCATGGTACGCCTTCCTGGTTTCTGATTGTAGCTAACCCGAACCATGAACACACGGGACTCCAGGCCGAACATGGTAGCGCTGAAGGCGAGCGCTGACCCCCATTGACCAGCACCCGACTCAGTCACTATCCTCTTGGTCCCCTGTTGCTGGTTGTAGTATGCCTGGGCCAGCGCGGTATTCGGTTTGTGACTACCCGTGGGGCTCAGGTATTCGGCCTTGTAGAATATCCTCGCAGGTGTCCGAAGGAACCTCTCCAGACGAGTAGCTCGTACAAGTGGCGTTGGACGTCCCATCTGGATGTAGGCGTTTCTGACCTCTTCTGGGATCTTGATGTATCGTTCCGTGCTCAGTTCTTGGCGTATGAGCTCTTTCGCGAAAATCCTCTCTAGCAGAGAGGGGTTCACTGGTTGTTTCGACTGAGGGTCCAGCGGAGGTGGGAGACGCTCAGGGAGGTCAGCTTGAATGTTGTAGTAATCTGTGGGCACCTCCTCAGGGAGAAGGGTGACGCGACGGGTTGTCTTTGGCTCAAGAGTTTGCATGATTATTATCTTCTGTGCCTATACGTAAGATTTAAGACTTGTCTGTACATTAGTGTACGTTGAAGGGTTCAGTTTGTGGGGCAAGATCGAGGCTTCCATGCACCGTTTTCCTGAGCGACTGAAAGTTCTCCGGGTAATTCTAGAAAACGGTCTTGCGATTCGCCAAGGTAGACTGTACGTCCGCGATATCGAGATACCGACGGTTAAACTTGCGCGTGTCGCGGGTACTGATAGAAGAACAGTCGCGGAGACTGTGAAGATGATCGGTGCCAATCCCGAATTCAACCAGCTTTTCTCAATGCTCGAACCCGCCGGGCCGTCCTTGCGTAAAGTTGCAAGACAGCTCGGTCTAGGAGTGGTGGAGATTGTCGCTGAAGCTCCGAACCAACCAGGAATCCTTGCAGCAGCTAGCAGCGTGCTCTCAAGTGCAGGGATCAATATCCGTCAAGCACTAGTGGACGATCCGGAGCTGACCCCTGAACCGAAACTTGTGCTGATCGGCGGGAAGAGAATCCCGGGAGAATTGATGCCCCTCCTGCTTAAAATTCCGGGCGTATCAAGGGTTTCTGTAGAGTAGGGATTGTTACCCTCTTGGTGATGTTACCTCAAGTAAATCTTTATACTCGCGATCGTTACTCTAGGTAACAGGAAGGCGACTGCGGAACGAATCTCACCCTACCAGACCTTGAGAAAACCCGCAAAGTTTCAGTTCAAGACATGACGGACTACGGGGACTTTGCAAGCCGTCATCGCAAGTCCAACGAGGCAGATGAACTGCGCCTATTCGAGAGGTTCCATGCAGCCGATTTGCTTTTGCGCGCCGGACTCGACACCTACTTGGACACGACGCTGTCGACCGTCAACGGCGGACAGCAAATTCACGCCGATGCCTGCGGGGTAGAACCTGAGAGTGGTCAGCTCACGCTTGTGTTCTGCGAAACTGCCGCACCAGATGATTCCTTCTGGCCCGTACTGCAAATCGTTGCTCAATCCGACAATGCAAAGGCCATCATACTCTCTACTACCTTCCTCAGCGATTCAATAGTGAAGAGTCACGTTCCCGGAGTACTAGAAGCTGGTAAGGTCCAGCTCAAAAACATAGGATGGTTCGAGGACAATCTTGAGAAATCTCTGCAAGAAACGTTGCGACTGATCGAACTGCTCGGAAATGAAACTAGGATCCGTATGATGGCACCCTTGTTTCAAAAGAGTACTGAGAAGAAAGAGCTTCGGGCTCGGATCAATCCGAAACTAGTGTACTCGAATCTTAACACGCTTTCGGAAGCTGGCTTGGTAGATGAGTCAGAGCAAGGCAGATACGAGCTCAGCCTGTTCGGGAAAACTGTACTGGGAGAGTTCATCGCGTTTCTTGAGAAAACCCGCAGGATCCTCGATGAGTCAAAGTACGCGGAGGTGAAACAGAGTGGAAGACGATAATTTTTTCCGAGATATGTTCCGGAAACGGTACCGGTTCCCTACGAGTAGCTGGTTCCAGGATTTTGAACGAACCTTCGAAGAAATGTTCCAAGAACTTGAACTGCCGAAGGAACTTGTCAGGGAGCGAAAACTGCCTGACGGTGGAATCGTCAAAGAGAGCGGCCCGTTCGTATACGGCTATTCCTTCAGCCTAGGACCCGACGGCAAACCAGTAGTCAGGGAATTCGGCAATGTCAAACCATCAATAGGGGGCGGACCATATGGGACCTTCAAGCCGAAACTCGATGTCAAGGAGGAGAGGGAACCACTGGTCGACACTATCACCCACGATAGTACCGTCAAAATAGTGGCGGAATTACCGGGAGTGGAAAGGTCAGACATTGTGTTGGAATGCGACGGACGAAAACTAACACTGAAAGTGGACACGGACAAGAGACGATACTCTAAGACTCTTGAGCTACCAGTCGAGGTTGACCCAGACACTTCGAAGGCCAGCTACAAGAATGGTGTGTTAGAACTAGTCCTGACTCGCAAGAGTCCCAGTGCCAAACCAAAACAGATCAGGATAGAGTAAGTGTTGTGGCATCGCAACCGCAACATCTCCCCCTTTTTTCTACCCTCAAAAATGTAACAACCCTAACTCTTAACCGTACACTGGGTTCAAGTTTCGCGCATGCCCTCAGGCGGCTTCGCAATCAGTTTGAGCGAGTATCGTGACAGAGTCGGAAATGTCCGGTCTCAACTAAAGCGGAAAAAACTGGGCGCTCTGTACTTGACGAATCCAACTAGGATCCTGTATACCACTGGTTTCTCTCACATCTCAACCGAGCGGCCATTGGCAGTTGTAATTCCTCGCGAAGGTCCAATCTTCTTGATGGGTCCTTCGTTAGAGTCGGATCATGTCAAACTAGAGTCTCGGATCATCGAAGAGGTGTTCACGTATCCGGATTATCCTGGTAAGTTGCATCCCATAAGGCGGTTCGCAAGAATACTCGCCGACAAGGGCTTCGCAAAGTCTAGAATCGCTATCGACAGTCCCAGCGGTGCCGCAGGGGGGTACGGCTATGCTGGGCCGTCCATTACCAATGTCATGTCGAGAGCCGAGTTCATCGACGGCCGGGACATCCTGGATCGTCTCCGGCTTGTAAAGTCAAGACAGGAAATACAATTGCTACGAGAGAGTGCTAAATGGTCGCAAGTAGCTCACGACATCCTAATTGAAAATACGAGAGCGGGCGTGCACGATGCGGTGACTGCTGTCAAAGCAAGCTATGAGGCGCTTGCCAAGATGTTGAATCGTCTCGGAAGCAAGTATGTCCAGTTGAAATGGGGGTTGTCACCGGTTGTCGTCGGTTTTAGGGGGCAAGTCGGGGCCAACTCAGCAATACCTCACTCGGTCTATACTGCCAAGAAGATTCGGAGAGGAGATGTGCTCGTGACCGAGGCTGGGGTCGAAATGGGTGGCTATACAAGCGAGCTAGAACGAACTATGATAGTCGGAAAGCCGAGTTCCAAGGCCAGGAAATATTTCGAGGCGATGCTTGCAGCGCGAGAGGCCGCTCTCGGTAGATTCCGAGCTGGAGCAGCTTGCAGCTCCGTTGACGCGGCTGCACGAGAAAAGGTCGACAAACTCGGGTTCTCAGAGACTTGGAGGCATCATACCGGTCATGGGATTGGCTTGGAGGGCCACGAACCGCCATGGCTTGATCCAGGAGATAAAACAGTAATGAGAGTAGGAATGGTATTCTCCTGCGAGCCGGGTCTCTACGTCCCTGGCTATGCCGGCTTTCGACACTCTGACACTGTCGAAGTCACGGGGAGTGGAATGAAGTTCATCACTAGTTATCCGAGCAGTTTGAAGGAGCTGACCGTTTAGGCTTTAAACCATTGAAAAACGAGGTAGCGAATCTTTCCGGTTTTGGTGTCCGGGATTGCGATGATGAATTGTTTTCGGACCGTCGTTGCCAGTCTTCCAGCCCGGACCACTTCGAATGGTCCCATTATGGCCGAGGGGGTTTCGACCGAGACTATGAATGGTGCAT
Organism: Bathyarchaeia archaeon; assembly: GCA_035656295.1. Taxonomy (GTDB): domain Archaea; phylum Thermoproteota; class Bathyarchaeia; order 40CM-2-53-6; family 40CM-2-53-6; genus 40CM-2-53-6. The sequence continues at coordinate 333,432 of DASRSU010000001.1, forward strand.
GATCTATTCCAGGCCCATGTTCGTAAACTGCAAAATCAGCCCCAAACTTGATACCTGGAGTGACGACGTATCCTTTGTGTCTCAGATCCTTGTAGACTTGATAGGCTGGGGTGAACCCGCGATAGGTCTCTTTCGCGGCCCTCAATAATGTGCTCTTTCCGATGGGCTTCCTTGTTTTCCCGTCTACGACTTTGATTCTGTTGTGCTCCAGAAGATAGAGGCCTTCCATTAGATCGAGGAGTAACGGTGCATCGAAATCTTGGTCGGGTTTGGGTTTTGGTATTCCTACCGGTTTGCCAAAGAATCCCTTCCGGTATATTCCAAGACTGTTCTCGGGTTCCCAGACGATTAGACGGCTGCCTACGAGCTCTGCCTCGCCTTGAACGCTGGATTCTTTCATGAGGGTTAAGCTGTCAAGGCGATTACCCGAATTAGATCCACGACATCTACGCCTAGATCTGCCATTTCTTCCATGTGGGCGCTGAGGTCTCTTACAAGCAGTAGCGTCCTGAGCGGGATCTTCTCGTCGAGGATTTCTAGATCCAATGACCTGTAGGCGGTGTCGACCTTCTTCTCAGTCTCTTCTACCGTTCTTGATAGTTCGAGTGCTTTCGCGGGGTTGAAGCCGAGTGACATCATTGTTTCTCTAATCTTTGACATTTCTTCTAGTACGAGGGCTATGAGTTCAGACAGGCGTTTGGTAAGTTTCTTGTCGACCTTCCAACTACGATCGACTACAGCTGTCAAGCGGAAGCCTATTCCTTGGGCATAGTCTGCTACTTCGCCTATCCTGAAGATCAGCCGGATGAAGTCTTCGCGGTTGCTTAGCAACGCACCGAATGATGCCACTTCATCCAGCAGTTTCTTTTTCGTGTTGTCGAACTGTTCGAGAATGCCTATCATGTTCTGGTAGTGTTCCTTGGCGTCCTTGCCCTTGGTCTCGGCTACACTGTCAGTCATCAGGGCGAGTTCTCGCGTAACTTCTACTACGTTCCTTGTCTGTTCTCGGCAGATGTCGAGGATTCGTCTTCGAATGCTAGCTTCTGTCTCAACTGGAAAGGTCAACGATTACACCGCAATCTGTTCGACTGTCAGGTATCACTCCTCGACATAAAAAACTAGCTTGAAGCTAATTGGGCAGCGGAAGCGGACTCTGCGAATCCTTTCTCACCAATTGTGCGGATAGTGGGTCCTAGCGTACTGACGCTGGTCCTAACTTGGCGCCAGGTGTCTCTGTCCCTGAGTGTGACCGTATCATCTTTCAAAGTATCATAGTCGACTGTAATACCGAGGGGGATTCCCCCCTCGTCCGCCCTGGCGTATCTGCGTCCAATGGATCCAGCATCATCGTACTCAACTCGCAACCCTTGAGCCAAAAGCTCTCGATGTATCTTGATCGCTTTCTCCTCCAGACCGTCACGGTTGACGAGGGGGTAGACCCCCGCTTGTACAGGTGCGAGATTGAACGGAAGGCTGAGAACAACCCGGTCTTCTTTCATGTTCAAGGCAAACTCTAGTGTTGCGTAGACGAGTCTCTCAACGCCGAAACTTGGTTCGAGAACATGTGGTAAGAACCGTTCTCCAGTTTCTCGGACTGACTGCTCTTGAACATCGAACACGTCCTTCGGGATCTCATGTCCATCTAGTCTTATCGTCTTTGAGTGCCCACTTTCCTGAAGCATTTTTGCAAGATCTTGTTTAGAAATCAAGCCGATTATTTTCCCTGCTTCTTTCCCGAAATGCTGCCGGATCTTCTCATGACTGAGTTTCACGGTCTTGATTTTTCGCTCGATTGGTGAGGGGTACGGTTTGAAAACCCGCATGTCTTTGCCAGTTGCTTCCATGTGCTTCCGTAGGTCGTAGTCTGTTCTGTAAGCAAAGCCTGCCACCTCAACCCATCCGTGTCGGTCAAGTTTTACTTCGTGGTCGAAAGTCTGGGAGGAGTAGTGGGCTCTTTCTCCGCGTAGCTTCTCGAAGAAGCGTTGACGACTGCTCGAGATTCCCAATTGTTCAAGGAAGCGTTTGGAGAGAGCCATGAAATACGCTCCCCACGAAGTTCTGATGATGCCCTTCTGAAGGGCGTCTTGAATTGTAACTTCCACGACGCTATCCTTGCCTGCTTTCCTAGCTGGCTCTGTAACAACTGAGACTTTGTCCTTTGACACCTCGCTGATGTAAGGACAATCCGGATCCTTCGGGTCGAAGAAGATTTCGAAATCCATGATGGTGAATTCGCGGAGGCGGATTGGACCCTGTCGGGGCGATATTTCGTTTCTCAACACTGTTCCGATTTGTGCGATGCCAATCGGAAATTTCTCTCGTGAAATCTCATAGAGGCGGCTAAAATTGACAAATATTCCCTGAGCGGCCTCCGGGCGTCCATATGCGGGGTCTTCTCCATAGGGACCTATGTTGGTCTTGAACATGGTCACGAAGTACTGGGATTTCCCTAGAACTCCTCCGCATTCGGGACATTTCACTTGTTTTTCCTTGATGAGATCATCCAGTTGCTCAAGACTCATTCCCTCTGTTTCGATACCTGTTACTTCCTTGAGGAGTTGGTCAGCGCGAAAACGTCTCTTGCAGTTCGTGCACTCTGTCATAGGATCCTTGAAATTCTCTAGGTGACCAGAGGCCTCTAGTACTTTTTGCGGAGTGATGATTGGAGTTGATATTTCCAGGAATCCATGTCGGTAGAGAAAGAAATCTCTCCAAGAATCTTCGATGGCTCTCTTGAGGCCTGTGCCCAGCGGCCCTAGGTCGAGGAATCCGCTTAGTCCGCCGTAGATCTCGAATGAGCCCCAGAAGAACCCTCTGCGTCTAGCGGTCTCTGTGAGAAGCTTATACTTGTCCCGCGCCTCTACTTCCAGTTGTGCCTGCCCCAGCCTAGGACTACGTCGCTGCGTGGATAGCTTTTGAAGGAGATGTACGGTTTAGCGTGCTTTCACGTGTTTTACTATTGGGGGCCTTACTTTTCTCAGAATTCGGTAGCCGCAGAAGGGACACTTGATCTCGGGAGTCATCGCCAATTGGTCGGCGGTTAGTTTGGAACCGCAGTTTATGCACTCGTAAAACAGTCCGCCTGGGCTTCGTTCTCTCGCTGGCGGAAGCTGCGCTGCTTCTGGGGCGCCTTGCGAGGCTGGTTCTTCTGGTCCCGCTTCCATCATTTCCAAGCCAGAGTATGGTGGCCAACGGTTCTGTTAAACATTTGGAGAAATGATGTTGCTCTTTGTGCGCGGTGGTTTTTGTCCGGCCGGTTTAGCAACTGCCGCGGGGACGGGACGTTTTCTTACCAGGTAATAGCCTAAGACCACAATTGCCGCAACCACCCCGATGATTAAGGGGAACAGAAGCTGGATCAATCCCTGAACTAGCACGACCTGGAGCGTCTGGGTTACCAGGGGTCGTCCGTACTGTGGAGACGAGAATGTCAGAGTGTAAGTTCCAGGTTGGGAAGGTGCCGCGAACTGATACGTTAGGGTCTTGGACTCTCCTGGGCCTAAGGAGACTGATTGGCTGCCCAATTTTGTGGAACCCTGGATGCCGGGACCTTGAAGGTTGAGGTCGACGGTTATTGACTGGGAAATCTTGGTTGAATTGTTGGTTACGTGGAGAGTGGCTGAGACGGATTGTCTTACTGTTACTTCGCCTATTCTATCGACTGAAGAATTGAGCGCTGTAGAATCCATGGCACTTGTGGGGTCTTGGTTCCTGTTCCATAGAACTATGCCTTTGGAATCCCGTGCCAGAGCGAACAGCACAAGCTTTCTTGCTCCGACTGTCATGTTTGCCGGGAGCGATGCCGAGAAGCTTCCGTCGGATGCTGTTGTGAATGTGTCCGAGTGGGCAAGGTATCTACCAGTGGTTGGACCTGACAGCACGTAAGCGTACGGCGGTGACTCTATCGAGTTCACATGGAGGCCGGTTCCATTGACGAACGTGCTGGTAATACTGAACTTGAACATGCCTGTCTGTTGTCGCGTCGTCACTACTGGGCTTGTACTATTACTGAGAGTGACCGTGGTTGACCTTCCGGTCAGCAAACTTGTTAGCTTCGCCTGTATTCCGTTTGGCAGAAGGGTCGCGTCAAGCTGATACGTGTACTGGCCGAGAGTAAAGGGCTGGTCTCCCAGAGTAAAAGGGATGGTCGCGGTTACTCCATGCACCAGTCCTTTCGACCATTCGTGGTCGATGGTGAGACTTGCGTTAAGTGGCTGAGGTGCCGTCGGATTTACCATTGTAAAGAACAGTGTAAGTGTCTGTCCGCTAGTGAAGAGTCCATTTGCCATGGTCACGTTGCTGAAGTAGAGACCTTGTGAAGGATTGTTAGCAGAGGGCGTGAATGGGCTTGACCCCGAAGATGTATCCACAGCAAACACCGTACCATTCGCAGCACTTGGGAGTAGCCTCGACGAATTGAGTAGCTTTCCGGTAACTGAGAGTTGGTTACCGTTTGCAGAGTACGCGAAGGAGTTTGGAGCAACGATCATTTGATCAACTGTAAAGGCTCCTGCTGCCGTGCCTAGATCATAGCTACTCACGTAAGTGACATTGTATCTCCACACTCCAAGCGGTGAGCTAGGCACTGTGAATCCGAACAATCCTCCCCTTGTCGTGGTCGTGAAAGTCGAAGGAGGAATCGTCTGGTTGCTTCCATTCGTATCTGTGAAAGTTATGTTCAGCTTCGGGTTCGCTTGCTGGATCGTCGCGTTAACAGCTGAAGGAAGGTTCGTAACTTTCATCGTCATATTGTCGCCTGGGACAAAGTATCGGAGTGGAACAGTGCCGAAGGCCGTGTTAACGAGTGACGACGCTGTAGTCGGATGAAGAGTGTTCAGACTGTTTGCTCGGATAATGACACTAGTATTCCTCAATACCGGAAATACATCCGACATGTTCAGCCCTAGCAGTGACCTTGTACACGTCGGGGGGTCATTGCAGGGGGTTGATTCGAACGGAGAACGCCCTGAGGCCGGGAAGAACGGCGATACGCTAGCATTGAGATTAACCCTCAATGACTGGTAGCCTGCCGGATAATATAGGTTCAATACTTCGTTCTTCCAGCGATGCGTCAACGTGCTGGTCCCATTCGAGTATTGAACTGTATTATTCATGAGAGGAACAAGGAGTCTCGCAGTGTGATTCACCCTAGTTGGATCAGTTCCATTGATGCTCATCCAGTTCGCAACTGAGGGTACTATCTGATTTCCGATGGCCGCTACTAGGATCTCGCCGACCGTTACTGTCATCCCGGCGTTACCGGCGTTCCATCCAAAGTTGAGTGAGAGTCTCAGTGTAAAGCCGGTATATCTCGTCACGTTGACGCAGACATTTAGTTGCGGACATGAGAGTGAGACGGCTGGACCGGGAAAAGTAGAGTTCGCAACATGTTCGGCGTGTGAGATGATAGTAATGTTGTTGGCGAAAGTCAGGGTATAGTTCGCGCTCGTGCCCTTGTTAAGGTTCCCGGCAAACGTGAAGCGAACTGTCGAGTCGCAATTCTGACATATGTTCGATTTTGGAATGTTCGGTAGTGTCCAATTGTATTGCTGCTTACCTTTGGCAGAGTTGGCTGTTACATTGTAGTTTAATGAGGTTCCCGGAATCGGGATGCCGGACGAAGTGTGACTGAGGACGGAGAACCATTTTGCTTTGGCCCCAGGCGGCGCTGAAGTGGGAGTTGCAACGAAGTTGGTTTGGTTGGTGAAAAGATCCCCTTGCCCAATCGTGTAACCAAACGCTGGTAGCGAAGCGTTCGCATTAAGGGGTGGTGACTGGGATAATGCTTGAGTCCTGTGAACGGTTGGGTCCTGTCCTAAGAATAGTAGGTTAGTGCCAACAAATAGCGTTGAACTCAATAAGATCAGTAGGACAGCAAGGCCACGGACCATCATCTTTCACAGTGAGCTTCTTTGGCTCGCATCCAACGGATTGTATTTAATGTTTGTAAGATGAAAACAATGCTAGCCCGCAGTAACCTACATTTTTATAACGTGAGGCAGCCAAGCCTTCTCATGAAGTAGCCTTGCCAAGAAATGGTTCGATAACGAACGCGGCCGATCTTGCTGAGGTAGTTAGTATGATCGCGAAAAAGGATCATGCCTTCAATTTTGATGTAACACTGGAGCTAGCCATGCCGAAAATGAAGGTTGGAACGCTCAGGGTCTACGGAAAAGTCGAATCCGTCGGAACCAAGAAAAGATAAGCAGTCTCTATCTCTTAGGCGGCGGAGAGACTAGGACAACGTTATCGCCACGAACGATTATAGTACCGAGTTTCTTGGTCGCATCATTATTTGTAACGTCTTCGGCATCTTCAAGAACTAGGTTCATGTGCTGGTCGAAACTGTACAGTCTTCCTCGAACGCTACGGCCACCCTTGAGTTGCACAAGGACGACTTTGTTCAAACTCTCTTCGAAAATCTTTGCCGCAACTTCAGACATGGAATTCTCGACCGCGGAATTGCGATTGCCGGGTCAGGTACTCTTTTAAAGATTGTTCTAAAGCAATGGCATCCAACTTGCCATCAGGCAGGACAATTCTGAAAGAGAGAGAATCGAAACCGCTCCTCGAACAGCTGAAGAAAATTCATGGATTCGAAGAATTGTCTCATAAATCGAGAGTTGAGTTGCAACGGGTGAAAGATTCGGAAATTGTCCTTATTGACGGAGAGCCAGTGGCAGTTAAGACCAGAAACCGGATCGTTCCCGCCCTAGTCAATACTAGCGTGCTTGAGAAGATGCCCCGAGTAACTGTCGACATGGGAGCAGTGCCGCATGTTGCGGGGGGAGCTGACATAATGGCCCCTGGAATTAGAAAGATTCAGGGCAGTTTCGCAGAGAACGATCTTGTGGCGATCGTTGACGAGAAGTACGGAAAGTTTCTCGCGGTAGGTAGCTCCATGTTGACAGCGGAAGCCTTGGGAGTTACCAAGAAAGGAAAAGTTGTTTTGAACCTCCACTACGTGGGAGACGAAGTGTGGGAATCTATGCGATCATAGAGAGCTTGCCCCAAGTTTACCATTATCCCGAATAAGGTCAGGAAACGTTTAAAGTCGAAAAAGTCGCGACATGACTCGTCCCGCCAACTATTCCCCCGAAGTCTCAAAAATGGAACGTCCGTCAATCTATGTCAAGGCACTTCCCTTACAGGAGCTAGATGACGTTGAGGAAGTCAAGACCGAGATCAAGACGGGCAACATTGTTATTGTAAGGATAACTCCTCTGGCTAGAAAAAGTGTAGAGCAGACAAAACTTGCAATAACGGAATTGACCGATCACGTAAAATCTGTAGGGGGAGACATTGCAAGGCTCGGCGAGGAACGAATAGTCATAACCCCGCCGGGCGTCCGGATATGGCGACGCGAGGCTGCCATGGCCGAGGTCACGATACCGGCCGAGTCTCCGCGTCGTGAGTCTGGACCGGAAAGTTTAGCGTAGTCTAAGAGATTCGAGAACATCAGGGACAACGGTCTTGATGCCGAAGACTCTGTTGACGTTCTGAGCGAACAGTTCAGACTTTCTTCTCTCTCCATGGTTGACTATGATCCTGGTCGGTTTCGGCATCATTCTCTTGATGAATGCCATGAGTTGGTTCCTGTCGGAGTGGCCCGAGAAGCCTTCAATTGACTCGACTCTCATATTGCACTTGACCATTTCCATTTTCCCGTCGGGGCCGAACAAGGATACTTCCTTCAGACCATTTTTGATCCGATTTCCTAGGGTGCCTTCGACTTGGTAGCTCACGTAGGCTAGTGTGTTTCTCGGATCTGGTGCGAGTCGTCGGAAATAGTCGATCGCAGGGCCGCCCTCAAGCATACCAGATGTGGCGATTATTACGGCGGGACCTCCACCGACAATGTCGTCCCTGTCGCTGGGGTGAGTGACTGGGTGGAAATATTGTGACTGGAACGGGTTAACGTCTTGGTGTAATATCAGGTCTTTGATGTCACGGACGAGGTATTCCGGAAAAGCCGTGTGTATCGCAGTGGCTTCGTTTACCATTCCTTCAATGTAGACCGGTAATTCTTGAAGAGCTCCATTCTTCATGTATGCGTCCAGAACTAGCATAATCTCCTGTGCTCTTCCGACTGCAGGTACAGGGATGAGGATCTTTCCTCCATTTCGAACAGTCTCATTGACGATACTTACTAGCTTCCCTTCGGTTCCTTCTCTATCGGGCATAATATCGTCGGGCCCGCCGTACGTACTTTCTATGATCAGGGTTTCGGCTCGAGGAAATTGGGCGTTGGCCGGGTCGAGCATCATTGTTCTTCCGAATTTGAAGTCGGCGCTGTAGACAACATTGTGGAGCCCTTCTCCAATGTGTAGATGCACGATTGAACTACCCAAGATGTGTCCGGCATTGTGGAGGGTCAGTTTGATGTCTGGCGCCACGTCAGTAACTACATTGTATCTCAAGGGTATTGTGTGGGTGACGACTTCTCTCACGTCCTTCTGGTCGTAGGGAGAGTATTCTCCCTCTCTGCTGTGAACGTCGAGATAATCAAGCTGGTGAAGCGTCATCAAAGTCTGCGTTGGTTCGGAACAGTAGATTGGACCATCATATCCATACTTGAAGAGGAACGGTAGGATTCCACAATGGTCCAGGTGCGCGTGCGAGATTACTACAGCATCTAGCCTCTCAAGATCGAACTCGTCCGTGTCGAACCTTGGATAGGCCTGTGACGGATCCTGTGCTCCAGGATTTATCCCCGCGTCAAGTAGGACGCTACTAGAACCTGCCTGAATCAGCATGGCCGCTCGCCCGACTTCTCTAAAAGCTCCGAGAGTCACAAGGCGGACGTATCCGGCCTTACTGAAGGTTGGCCTGAAAATTCGTTCTCCAACGTCCCGGAGGATTCTGCTACGTTCCTCGCTTTCCGTGTGAAGAATGTGTCTAGTGCTTGCAATGATCTTGGAATGTAACGGTGGACTTCTCAGTATCCTGGGACGCCACCGGGTTTCCTTAACGACTTGTTGGAGGACAGCGGCCTCCTTGCCTATAGCGACGCCAGGTTTCTTCGCTTCTACTACAACCTCGCCGAGGCTCGGGTCGAAGTTGATCGCCGTGACTTCGGCTTCCTGTGGGATCAGTTTTCGAATGTAGCCCTCTGCCTCACGCTCTGGTAGCCTAATTGACTGGTCCGACCGGATCACTATGCGTTTGTGTAACAGGTTTACTATTTCGGTGATAACGTAGCTCTGCTCGGCCAATAGGTTGACGTTCTTGACGTAGATGGCGAGTCTGGGACCCTCGAATTCTATCCGGGTAATTTCTGCGTCTTTCGGCATGTGTTCTATGATTGTCTCACGGATCTTCACATGCGAGTCATTGTAGGCTCTAGCCATGTCTCATCATCTCATGTAGTATCTTGATAGTTCTCTTAGATGGGGGGTTTTCTCACGCGTGGAGGATGTGTTTCTTCTCGTCCTCTGTTAATTCTCTATACCCATCTTTGCTTATGATCGCGACGTCGAAGCTGTCACCGCTTGCCGAGTCCCGTTTCATGGCAGAATCTATTGCTCTAACGACAACGGGTATAGATTCCTTGACCGATAGCTGCTCTCTCCATTCCGACTCCAGGACTCCGTACGCGACAGGCGATCCAGATCCAGTGGAAACATATTTTTCTTCCATAGTACTGCCGAGAGGGTCAAGGGCGAAGATGTGTCCGCCCGAGTCATCGACTCCACCGACGAGGGCTTGCACGCCCAGTGGATAGTATCTGGCTGAGAACAGTATGTTGGAAACTAGTCTCGCCGCAGAATTGACTGGAATCGGTCTTGCGAGGTCGAGACGATAGAGCGCAGAATTCGCCCTTAGCATTTCAACAATAGCTTGTGCGTCTCCTACGACTCCCGCAATTGTCATTGCGAGGTGGTGGTCTATCTGGTAGACCTTTTTCGCGTGTTTGTGGGCAACGAACGAGCCCATGGTGGCGCGAGTATCGGTCGCCATCAGAACGCCGTCTTTGCATACCACTCCGATTGTGGTGGTTCCTTTCAGAACCGGTAGTTTGTTTCTTCTTTGGGTTTCCAACTTCTCGTATTCCAATTAATCCAACGCTAAAGTCGCTTCCCGACAAAACGGAAAGTATTCGAGCGATCGAATATGAGCGCTTAAAAACATTTCTGACTCGCTCTGTTTACCGTTGACTCTCAGATCCCATCTTCGCCCGTTTCCGGGCTCCGGTCGTAGCAAGTTTTCTAGGACTCTTTGCTGACGGGGATTTGCGTCTGGCTTCTGACGCCTCTTTTTCGGGTTCTCGAGTCTTTTGCTTTGGCTCAGTGATACCTTCAGTCTTGGTCTCTGGGGATTTCTCGGGCTTTGGCTCTGTTCTCTTGAAGACCTCTCTGAAAGAAATTGTGTCCAGCTCGGGAAGATATTTTTGCAAGTCTGATATGACAGACTTCTTCGCCACTTGCAACCCGCTCAGGTAGAAGGCCTCTTCGGGGACTTCGATGGAAAGTTCGTCTTCCGTCTTGTTGAGGGTGAATTTCGAACTGTCGACCTCAGGCAGCCTTCGGGAGATTATGTTCAGGATCTTATCTTTTTCATCGTCTAGCACCTTCTCTATTGAAACGTCGTAGATTAGCGTTCTTCCTGCGAGAGGATGGTTGTAGTCCAATTGTACCCTGCCTGCGCCGACCGCCCTTACTGTGGCAGGTCTACCGTCCAACTCGATCTGTCTACCTGGAACTGGGTCGACTCCTTTCTCCCTGAAGCGTCTCAAGGGTACGAGTCGGATCTTCGACGGGTCTCGGGCCCCGAACCCCTTGTCAGGTGCCAGTTCAACAGTGGTCTCCTCTCCAGGTGTCAGGCCCACGAGAGAGTCTTCCAGCCCCTTCGGCATCGAGCCCTCGCCAAGAATGATGAAGCGTGGTTTGTAGATCGAATCTTCCCTGTGAAGGTGGGCATTCTTCGCCACCGTATCGTAAGTCGTGTCCACGGTTTCGCCGCTCTCCTTTACCTTTAATGTAAAGTTGAGGAGGAGAAAGTCTCCTTGTTTGGTCGTCATCAGTTGGGCCTTCCGGGCAGTTTGCTCAAATTCTTTCTCGCAGCCTCAAGTGCTTCAGGGATTCTCGCGTGGAATCCTAGGTCCGCCGATGCGGATGCTATAGCGCTTACTGTCGCCATAATCTCGGCTGGTCCAACGCTTCCCATTACTCCCACTCGGAACATTTTGCCTTTCCATTTATCGAGACTTCCCCCTAGTTCGATCCCATACTTTGTTTTGATGAGTTCTCTCATTTTTCCTTCTTCGACCCCAGGCGGGCTCGCTACTGCGGCTACCGTGTGAGATCGGGACTCAGGTTCTGCCATTAGACGGAGGCCTAGGGCCTCCATCGAATCATAGACCGCCTGTGCGCACATAGCATGACGACGGTATCTGGCTTCAAGGCCTTCGTCGAGAATCATTTTCGCCGCCTCGTCCAACGCGTAGACCAGGGACACCGCGGGAGTAAAGGGCGTGAAACCTTCTTCAAGATACTTCCTGTACATTGGGAGATCCAGGAAATACGAACTTTTCTTCTTCTTCGACCCGATCTTTTCCCAGGCCTTGTCGCTTACTGTTACGAATGACAGTCCGGGGGGGCACATTAGACACTTCTGGCTCGCAGTGACGCACATGTCTACGTGCCAATCGTCCACTGGAAGATTGTCGCCACCGAGGATCGAAATCGCATCAACAATCAAAAGCACATCTTGGTCAGCGCATAGTTTGCCAACCTCTTCCATGTCGCGGATTGTCACTCCTGTCGACGTCTCATTGTAGACGACTGCGAGTACCTTCGCGTCGGCGTTTGCCTTCAAGATCTTCCTGAAATCGTCTAGACGTGGCGCTTTCCCCCATTCCGAGTTGAGAATCACCGGCCTGCCACCGTACGACCGGATAGCTTCGCTGAGTCTTTCGCTGAAAAAACCGTTCACGTTGACGATGATCTTGTCACCATCGTCTGTTACATTCTGGAGAGCGCATTCGGTGGCTCCGGTCCCGGAAGTTGTAAGGATGAATAGATCGCCGTTGGTTTCGAATATCTTCTTTGTATTGGTCAGGACTCTCGAGAAGAGTTCCTTGAAGTCTGGTCCCCTATGACCCATCAGTGGTTTGATCATTGCTCGCATAATGCGAGGAGGAACGTTTGTGGGACCCGGTAGCATAAGGAGTCTCGGGGTCTCACTCACCAGAGCAGCCCAACTTGGAGTGAAACGGCGGGCTAACAACTTGTTCTTTTAAGGATTAGCTCTCTCAGAGAGAAACCGTTGATCATGATTTGGCCATTGTGACATTGCTTTCAGACTTTGGAGTAATGGACGGGTACGTGGCACAGGTTAAGGCGACAATTCTCAGACATGCCCCCGAAATCGAAATCATCGACATTTCGCATCAAATAGAACGTCACAACGTCTGGACGGGGTCCTTCGTTCTAAGTACCACGGTTTCGTTCTTTCCCAAAGGAACTGTACACGTGGCCGTTGTCGATCCCGGTGTGGGAGGGCGGCGAATGCCAATAGTGCTAGATTGCATGAATGGAGTTCTCGTTGGGCCCGACAACGGCCTTCTTACAGCTGCAGGTCAAACGCTCGGGTTCAGAGCCGCCTATCGTATAACGAGAACGTTCGTTGGGCATACGCCTTCGGCAACGTTTCACGGACGAGACTTGTTTGCGATTGCAGCAGGAAAAATAGCCAGTGGGTTCAAAGCCGAGGATGTCGGCCCTCGACTTTCGAGCGTTGTCAAGCTTCCCTTTCCGAAACCAGTTCGTTCCAAAAGGAAAGTAAAGTGTACTGTTCTACATGTCGACGCGTTCGGCAATTTGATACTGAATCTTACAGGGAAAGACATTGAGAGAACGTTGTTGAACGCGAAAGAACAGCTCATAATCGAAACAGGCAATCATCAGCAGCGCCTGGTCTTTGTAAAGTCCTATTCGCAGCTTGGAAAGCGTAAGCTAGGGTTGTTAGAGGGAAGTCAGGGTTACTTGGAAATTGCGTCCAGGGAAGAAAGTGCGTCGGCTCTACTCAGCCTCAGGCCCCGTGACTCGTTGGTGATTAGCTTCAGTCTCCCTGATCGCTCTCGGAGATATCGCGCAGACGCTCATCACCGCCAATCTGCTTCACGTAGGAAGCGACTGACTTAGGCAGAAGGTCCTCCCACCTACCTTTTCTCAACAGCCGCCGTCGAACCTCTGTTGCAGAGAAGAGCTTCCTGCTAAACATTGGAACATGTTCCACCTTCAGCCCCTCCTCCTTGAGCAATCTGAAGGTAAGCGGCTCATTTGTAAACACAATATCAAAGCTTGGCGTTTGCGACAGTAAGTGTGACACCCAAACCTTGTGAAACTCCGCATCTGGCAAAGGAATCACTGTGAAACGTTCTGGCGGAATTTTGGTCTCTTTTAGAGCGCGGTGAATCATTGTTATTCTCTCTCCCGCAGTAAATGGATTCTCCAGCGTGTGACTATGCTGTGCGCTTCCAACTACTATCACTAGGTTATCGACGCTATCAAGAATGTACTTTACAGCTTCTAGGTGACCCAGGTGGAAAGGTTGGAAACGGCCTACGTAAAGACCCGTAGCCAGTGCTTCTTCACCAACTATGGGATCCAAACAGCCTTTGCGGCTACAGTGTTAACATCGATTGGAACGCCTTCTCGTTGCAGCAACTCAAGTTTCGTTGACGAACCTTGGACTCCAAGTGTTCCGCAAATCGAATAGTTTCCTACCGAGAGGTTTGAGGGAATGACTCGGTGGCACGGTATGAAGATAGGCCATGGATTCGACGCGACCGCGTTTCCAACGGCTCGAGACCCTGTTTCCAATTTCTTGGCGATGAGTCCGTATGTTGTCACCCGTCCCCGGGGGATTTTCGACATAACCTTATGGACCCGTGATTGAAAACTGGTAGTGTACGACACATTCAATTTGCATAGTTTGGATGGTTTCTTACCCTCAAACAAGGCGATCATGTCAGCCATAGTGGCTTTCTCGTCCTCCACCGGTGGTCTTCCTATGATCCTGCGCGAGTAGTTTTGGAGAAATGATCCAACACTTCTAGCATTCCTGCCAAGAGCAGATGCTACAATGAGTCCATGCTGATCGAGAAGAATGCCGAAGTTCATCTCACCCGATCGATCGGTTGAGATCTTGAACTCATCCAAGACAAGTTCGTTCATCGCATATGGAGTCTTTAAACCATAGGCCGCAGGCGAACCAGCGAAAATTGCTTGGCATTGATGGGAGTTTCGGTGAAGGCGGCGGTCAGATCCTCCGAACCTCGCTTGCGTTGGCCGCAGTGCTTCAGGAAAAAGTACGAATTTTCAACATAAGAGCTGGAAGGGAAGTTCCAGGGCTTAGACCTCAGCATTTCGCCGCGGTCAAAGCCCTGGCCGAGATTTGTCAGGCATCTTTGCATGGACTGAGTGCGGGTTCGACTGAGCTGACATTCGAACCGGGCGAGCCCATATCAGGAAACTTTAGGTTTGACGTCGGCACCGCGGGAAGCATATCGTTGGTTCTTCAAACTCTTATGCCGCTCTTGCCATTCCTACCAGAGGAGACTCATATCGAGATCACTGGCGGAACGGATGTGAAGTGGAGTCCTCCAATCGACTATCTTCGGCTGGTGACACTTCCCATTCTTGCGAGAATGGGATATGCAGCGTCGTTAGAAGTGGTGCGGAGAGGCCACTATCCAAGGGGCGGGGGAATTGTGAGGTTACTATCTCAACCCGGCGTTTCATTAACCTGTTTGAGGGGTCTAGGACGAGGTGATATCTCCAGAATTCTCGGCATAAGTCATGCGACGAACCTACCCAGACAAGTTGCAGAAAGACAGGCCGCCGCAGCAGAGCAAGTGATTTCTGAAAAGAGTGTCCCCAAGCCAGAAATGAACATTGACTCGGTCGAGAATGAAACTCAGCTTGGGCGAGGAAGCGGGATAGTACTGGCCGCTACGGGAGGGTCAGGCGCGATTCTCGGTGGAGACTGCCTTGGGGAAAGGGGTGTTCCAGCAGAGAGGGTCGGGATCTTAGCCGCCCAGAAGCTTCTCGAAGAAGCCGGGCCTCAGACATTTCTCGACCGACACATGGGCGACATTATTGTTCCATACCTCGCCATTGCGAAAGGCGAGTCAGAGGTCAGCGTTTCCCAAGTAACCCAACATCTGATGACGAATGTTCGAGTGGTCGAGGCGTTGACGCGTGTCTCGTTCAACGCCCTGGGCAATCTCGGGGAACCTGCTGTGCTACGCGTTAGCGGGATGGGATTGGAAGCGAGGAAGGCGTTCGTTTCTCCCAAAGAATAGCGCCGTCGGATAGACTCTTCACGTAAAGCACGCGGTGAAAAGGGATTTGCGTCTCTATGTCTTCCAAATAGAAAGAGCCTTTCCTCAAGTTTGTGATAGTTGAGACTTTGATCTGGATCGAATCTCCTGGAGCTCCTCGATGAACATACGATAGCTGTACGTCGGATCCTCCTGATCGAGAGTGTAGGATCCTCGAAAGAATTCGTTTTAAAGGATGTTCTTGCATTGATCGCAAACTACTCCCACTCTGAATCTTAACATGGGTATAGTCGTAAACAAGTCTAAATCATTGACTTACGATGCCACACGCCGGCAGGAACTTTGGACTCTGCGCCTCGCTTACTAATGAAGGAGGCCGTCGTAACAATCCCAATCTCACAAATGTGGAACCCTTGGACGACAGCCGAGGGGGTTGTCACTTTTTTCGCTCCCAAGGCAAACATCGAGCTGAGGGTCGGGGGTCCCTACGAACTGTACTTTGATCTTAAGGCCCCAATTGGATTCCAAGGAACCGAGGGTTGCAACGTGCTTCACGTGGAACCACAGAACAGTCTCGGTTTCGAGTTCATCGCGCCACTCCAGTTTCCAAACATACGCCGACTAAAGACACGCGTGGACCTGGATTTCAAAGAAGTGCAGAGGGGTGCACTAAACAAGGTAGCACTCGTGCATTCCGGTTTTCTTAGTGGCGAAGAGTGGGATGCCGCCTTCGAATTTTTCAATTGGTCTTGGGATCTCGTGCTGGCAAGATTTCAGCATCGGCTCTCGTCCGGACCGATAGACTGGAAGAATCCATATTTTCCTCCGTGGTTGCCACGGAATCCACAGAGGAAGATACGCGACCACATCAGCGCGAGTCTGAAGTCCTCATCAGAGAAGCAATGCTTATAGCAACATGATAGGATGCCGCCGCTTGGCGCAGGTTCATGAGCGAAGATGTTTACATGCCCGGGGCGACGACGGTCGGTCTCGTCTGTAAAGATGGAGCTATCCTCGGCTCCGAGCGCAGGTACGCGTACGGAACATTCGTCATGAGTAAAGCTGCCAAGAAAGTGTTCAAGATCACTGACAACATTGGGATAGGATGTGCCGGAATCATTGGGGACATGCAAGTCCTCTCTCGAGAAGCATTAGCCTACATGAATATTTACAAATACGAACGAGGGCGACCCGGCACCGTGAAGAATGCGGCCAAGCTTATCGCCAGTATTCTGTCGAGTCGGCGACTCTTTCCATACTTAGCACAGACAATAATAGCGGGTATCGACGCAGGGAAGCCTGGACTCTTTGTAATGGACCCCATTGGGTCCGTGTTAGAGGACAAGTTTGCAGCGGTTGGTACGGGTGCTGAAGTGGCGATGGGAGTCTTAGAAGCCGAGTACAGAGAGGGGTTATCAGTTGAGGAAGCAAAACCCTTGATACTGAGAGCCATAAAGACAGCTCTTGCGCGAGACATCTCAAGCGGAGACGGCGTCGACCTACTCCTAATAACAGACTCTGGCATCACCGAGGAGTCTCACAAGTTCTCCCAGGGCCAATTTCTCCCACAATAGCCAGTATGGTATCCCACCTCAAGTGTAAGCTACCTGATACGAATGCTGTTGCTTGCCAAGAAGGATCTAGGAAGTATTCAAAAACAGCTTTCCCAGTTTGATGAAGTTCGGGAGCAAGTTCTAAGCCTTTCTAGAAACGCAATACGACTCGCGGGTGCATCGATTCTAGACATTCATAGGGGTCGATTGGATTCTGCGG
Source organism: Bathyarchaeia archaeon (assembly GCA_035656295.1). GTDB lineage: Archaea > Thermoproteota > Bathyarchaeia > 40CM-2-53-6 > 40CM-2-53-6 > 40CM-2-53-6. The sequence continues at coordinate 350,494 of DASRSU010000001.1, forward strand.
GAAAAAGTATCCAGGAAATCGAGCAGATTCTAGACAAGATAAGGGTGCTGTCGAAGAGTGTACCGGAGCTAGGGACATCGCAATCCGTCTTTGTAGCTTTTCAGGAGTATACAGAAGCAATAGCGCTTCGAAGTTTTGCCGATAGCGGAAAAATACCAACACTCCAGGAGACGAGAGGCGACTACCGTGCATACATGCTAGGACTTTTGGACCTAGTGGGAGAATTCCGACGCATGGCCCTTAACTCCCTCCGGAAAGGCGATATTCCGAAAGCAGAAAAACTTCTAGAGGGCATGGAGGGAATTTATGATAGCCTGCACACGCTAGAACATACGTCCATAGTTCCCACATTTAGGCCTAAGATGGACGCGGCTCGGAGGATCATCGAGACGACCCGTGGAGACGTTGTGACCGAAGTTAGGCGATACTCCCTCGAACGAGCTCTAGACCGTTTGGAGAAGAAGCTCTCTCCTGCCTCAAAAGCCTGAGCCCGCAGACGTTTTTCGGTTCATCGACTCGCGCCATGCGATTGCTTTACAATGTGAGCTGGGGCCTTCAGTAATACGTCGAGACAAAACGGATTTTCAGCCGCGCCTACTTTGTGGCATCGATGTTGCCTATGATCGGGACGTCGCCTATGTAGCTGCAGTCGTCTGGGATGCACATACCAGAGCCGTCGCGTACACTCGCAGCTCTGTGGAGGACGTTCCTATGGATTACGTTCCAGGGTTCCTTGGTTTTAGGGAAGGGCCACTACTCGCCGGAATCGCTACCGAATTGGAAATCGTGCCCGACGTGTTCCTCATAGATGGGCACGGACTTGCCCACCCGCGCAGGTTCGGCGTGGCATGCCACATGGGGCTCGCAATTGATAGACCAACAATCGGAGTAGCAAAGTCGCTCCTGTACGGCAGAATCCATAAGGGAAAAATCCTTGCAGGAGAAGATAACACAGTTGGCAGAACACTAACAACCGCTCGAGAAAGAAAATATTATGTTAGTATCGGACACAGAATTTCACTTCCCACCGCTTACAGGATCGTTCGGCGATCGATCGTTGACGGTTTCTCCGCTCCTTTAAGAGTAGCTCACTTGAACTCGATATCTCTCAAACGTGAAAGCCTGAAATGAAGGCATCCTACACTCCGGTCCTCTTCAAACTGGCTGAGCTTGGAGGGCACGAGAAGAGTGTTGGCATCAGCACAGGCGAGCTTGCGAAGACATTGAGCATTTCTCAGCAGAGTGCTTCTCGTCTCCTCGTTGCGATGGAGAAGGTCGGGCTGATCGAGAGACAGAGACAGGGACGAGACCAGACGGTCCGACTGACGAAAGTAGGACTTGAGAGCTTGGCTGAGATCCACGGCCTTCTTACACGGGTGTTCGAACCGGTGAAGGACGATCTTATCTTGGCCACTACGGTTTTTTCTGGGCTTGGGGAGGGCTCGTACTACATGAGCCTCGAAGGGTACAGGAAGCAGTTCAGGTCGAAGCTTGGCTTCGACCCGTTTCCCGGAACCTTGAATCTGAGGATTCGGAGAGAAGATCTGGGGAAGAGGAAGATGATGGAAGGATTTCCTGCGATCGAGATCGAAGGGTTTGCGAACGATAAAAGAACCTATGGTGGAGCCTACTGTTACAGGGCGTTGATCAACGAAGATTTGAAGGGGGCGGTCATCGCGCCGATAAGAGCTCACTACGGCGAAGACGTGCTTGAAGTAATCGCGCCATATCACTTGAGGAAGCAACTGCGTCTGAAGGATGGTGACACGGTTCGAGTCAAAATCTTATCGTGAAGAGTTCCTACTCTGTTCTCGCGCGATACGGGATTTTATTTTTGTGCTGCTGTTGAGTGGGGTTGGCCCAAACTTCCTTATCTGGACGACGCCTATTGGTAGCTTTTCTTTGTCGATGACTTTCTGAACTGCCTGTCTGATCTGGTTTTGGTCGTATCCAACTGTCACGATTTTTGGCTTGACTTCTTGGAGAACTCCGAGTAGGTCGAGCTTCTTGTGACCAAGAACCGCACTGTCAACAACACGTAGAGCTTGAACTAGCCTACGTCTTTCATTTTCTGGTAAGATTGGCCTTCGTCCCTTCCGATCGAGCACTGTCTCGTCGCGCGCAACGACTACGACCAGTCTGGCGCCTCGTCCACCTCTCCGTTTTGATTCCTCTAGAAACCTCAAGTGACCAGGATGTAGAATGTCGAAAACTCCGGTTGCTAACACGATCTTCCTGGCGGAAGCCGATCGTTTTTGATGTCTTGAGACTGTCACTCTTCAGAGTGTTCTCCCTGCAGCGTCATCTTCCCAGTATGGCGTCAATGGCTACGACTGAAAAAGGATTCAAGTGTTTGCGTGTTCGTCCTGATCTCTCTAAGACCCGTGAGAGCCCGATTTACTGCGGTCCTGACTCTTTCTTCGTTGAAGTCCCTCTCTCCACATAAGAACCGAACAAGTGACTCCGTGTCCGGCTCTATCCATTCAACCGTATAGTCTGAAGTCGTCTCAGGATGAGCGAATATTTCGCGTATCCGTTCCAAATTCGATGGCATCTTGAACTCGGGCTTTTTCTCGGCTATTCGGTGAATGCTTCCATGTTCATGGATGAGCTTGAGCGCAGTCTTTGGACCGATCCCCTTGAAACCGTCAGGATTGAAGTCCGTTCCGATCAAAATTCCAAGATCAATCAATTGCTCTTGAGTTAAGTTGAGGCCATTGAGAGCTGTGTCCAGCTCGATTATTTCAGGCTCAACCTGGACGTAGGCCTCCTGCAACGGCACCTTCCTTTTCCCAGTAATCGCGAGGTTTCTTACCAATCTCTTTGCTCCGAAAAGTAGCGAGTCAAAATCCTGGCTGACAGCAGCCCAGACGTCTCCCCGGGTCGCCATGTAAGCAGCCTGCGCCTCTCCTTCCGAAGGAGCTTGGACCAGGGGAACACCGAGGTAGTTGAGGAGTCTGTGAGCATCTTCCACCATTGTATCCTTCAAACTAGCTGTCGCTTGGGCGTACCGCTTTGCTTCTACAACTTCTCCGCGTTGCACTGCCCCTTCATACTTGACTACGGCGGCTTGCCTCACCGTGCGTCGTCTTTGGATTTCAACCTCCTTCAATGCGGGGGGGAGTCCGTCGAATACGTAGACGAGTCTGATGCCGCGTTCAGCAAGATTGGTGGTTCTGTACAGTAGGCCGCTTAGGTGGCTGGTTATCCGACCTGCTGAATCCATCAAGGGGACGCCCGTCGAGCCTCTAATGATTGCAAGAAACTGGTAGAGCATATTGTAGGCATCAACTGCCAATGTCTTGCCGGCTAATTGTCCGAGCTCGATCTTTTGTCTAGGAATGAGATCGCTTAGATCTACACCCATCAGCTTCCGTTCTCCTTCGCTGTTTTTTTCCGCGTGCTTCGGCCGATTGCCGCCCTATTGGCGATCAGGGCTCCGATGGATCCGGCGCCGACTCCTCCGTCTATGTTTACTACCGCCATGCCTAGAGAACATGATTGTAGCATCGCTGCCAGGGCGGCTACTCCCTTGCCGCCGAATCCATAACTTCTCGAAGTTGGCACGCCTACTACGGGGAGGTCCACCATTCCCGCGACAACTGTGGGCAATGCTCCTTCTCGTCCCGCAATTACAAGGATTACATCAGCGTTCCAACGTAGCAGTGCTTTCAAGGGTTCGAATAGCCTGTGGATTCCTGCGACTCCTACATCATTGTAGAGCCTCGTTTCGCATCCCATTTCACTGGCAACTATCGAGGCTTCCTCGGCGATGGGAAGATCAGAGGTCCCGGCGGTGAGAATTCCGACCCGGCCTCCGGTCTTCGGGACAACGTGAGTTTTCGATTTGACGAGTATCATCCGGGCATCGTCAAACCGCTTGATCACGCACTTGTCCAAGTTCGCGGAACGAATGGCGTGGAGGTGGCTCGCGCTTGCTCGGCTAATGATCGCGCGTCCCGTCCGCTCAACCATCGCTTTTGTGATTGTTGCTACTTTTCCGGGGGTCTTTCCTTCAGCTAGAATGATTTCCGGTAGACCCTTCCTTGATTGTCTCCCGACGTCAAGCTTTGCAAAATCTTCCACATCCTGGATGGCGAGCATCCTGTTCTTTCGCTGGGTCCGGAGGCCACGGTGAAATCTTGACAGACCCCTTGTACTCGCCATGTAACTGTCACGTGAGTGAACTGTTTAAATTAGAATGTTCTCCCCTTCTTAGGAAGATTGCTAGAGACTCCGAGTCCATTGCTGGAGGAGAAAATGCAGAAGGCTATCGAATATGTTGGACAGTGCGATGGAACGGTCGTGGCATTGTCTGCGGGAGTTGACAGCTCGGTCGTCGCTTTCTTTGCCCGTAAAAGGTTGGGGGACCGTGCGGTTGCCACCACTGCATTGTCAGAGTCACTGCCTCCTGGCGAACTTGAGATTGCGAAGAAGACAGCTCAAGAGATCGGTATCAGACATATCGTCGTCCGGACTAACGAGCTTGAAAATCCTGATTATGTAGCTAACGAACATGACCGTTGCTATTATTGTAAGGAGACGTTGTACCAGGAGTTGAGACGAGTGGCGAACGATCTTGGAGTGGAATCAATACTTGATGGAACGCACGTTGATGATCTTGGTGAAGATCGTCCAGGTCTCAAGGCCGCAAGGGAGGCCGGAGTTCTGAGTCCGCTGCTCTATGCGGGTTTTTCGAAGCAGGACGTAAGGGACGCTGCGAGGATTCTTGGCCTGACCGTGTGGGACAAGCCCGCCATGCCATGTCTCTCCTCAAGGATAATGCATGGCGAGCAGGTCACGCCGGAGAAGTTGTCGATTATTGGGCAGGCGGAGGCGTTCATCAAGAACCTGACCGGGGTTAGAAACTTGAGGGTTCGGTATGACGCTATGGAAGCGAGGATCGAAATTGCGCCTGAAGAAAGGTCGTTATTTTTCGACGGGAAGGTTTTGGACCAGGTAGACCATGAACTTAGGAGGCTAGGGTTCTCGAGGGTTGTAATGGACCTGAAAGGTTATACGAGGAAACCTTCGGAGATAAGAGATGCTGGGCTGCCTCTTCCGATGGCAAAGTAGCCGCCTTCTTCATGCTGTCACTTCAGGTATCTGTAAGAGTTCCCCGAGTACTCGGTGTGTGAAGCCCCAGACGATCCTACCTTCTACGGTATAGGCTTCAATCTCGCGGCGTTCGCCTCTGATTGACACCTGAGCAGTTCCATTCTTTGCAGTTAGTTCGCCTGCGTCTATCCAGAATGCCTCGCTGACTTCCGTACCTGTCGTGACAGTCGGTTGTTGGGCCAGACCGTACACCCATGGCTGGACGCGCAATTCCGTGCGTCTCATCGGGTAGCCCAGGCTTAACGGTCCGAGCTCTCTAGCCTCCTTTTCGAGGTCGATGCCAACCTCCTCGATCACCTCTCTCCTGAGCGCTGACCGGACAGAACTGTCCTTGTCTTTGACTCGTCCGCCTGGTAGGCCTATCTGGCCTGACCAGGGGTCATCGGCTCTTTCAGCCCTCTGGATTAAGAGAAGGTTAAGACCCGAGTCTTCCATTCGTTCGACGAGTATTACTGCTACGACCGCGTCAACATGGTCCTTGTTGGAGGATCTATGATCCTTTGCAAGTCTCTCCTTTATGGCGATGAGTCTCGGCGGCAGGTCTCTGGTCTCGGTCAATCTTCGACGTCCTGTCTACTAGGTGGTTGTATGAAAGCTCAGTGTTGAGCTGTGATGTCTGTTGTGGTCCTAGACTGCTATCGGTCTTTCTTCCACGAGTTTTCCTGTTACGTCCTCGTTTATCATGTCATATTTCGCCCTTACAAGTTCGACGAACGGTGCCAGGTCCTTGGAGGATCGGAGGCTGAAATCGGTCCAGGATCGCTTGCTCACCTGGTCTCGTAGACGCCAGTCTAGCGTCTGGTTCCCGGCTAGCCGGTTTTTTGCCTTGTAGTCGGCGTGAAATGTTGCATTGATTTCTTCTCCGCGTGCTCGGAGGTGGAACAATCGTCTACTGCCATAGTAGAAGGCTGGGACGGCCTCGCGACTTTGTTTTTCATAATCCAGTTTCATAGTGACTCCTTTGAGTTGTCGCATACGAGTTCTCAATTGCTGGAAAAGCGACCACGTCTGGGGATGCACTCTATCGGCTATGCTTGAGAGATCGACCGTTTGTGCTCGGGGCATGTGGAATATCCACTCCACACTATTCTACTAAAAAAGGTATACTATGCGCCTAGTCCATACTACAACTTGAGCGGTACCCACAGTTGCGGCAAACGCCGCGTGGATCAAGCTCGATCATACAAACAGGACAGTAAATTTCCAGGCGAGTCATAGGCCAATCCTCACAGGAAAGTGGGTATTATTGGTTTCGCGCTGGCACCTTCCCCAACTGCATTCGATCACGTCTCGCAATTTACTGCCTTCGCATTCGATCAGAATAGATCCCCGAGTAACGGGCAAGCGCCCAGTTCCCGCCGCGATTTTTTCACAAAAAATAAGCATTCTTTATTCTAGAGGGCCCGGGGGGGTAGCGATGTCGCGCGTCTGAGCCCGTTCAGAAAACCATGGAAAACAGTGCGTGTCAGCACTCATTCATACTCTATTTCAAATAGAATCAGGGCCCTGGAATTGACTCGCTCGGAATGAGCCCGGATTGCTGATCTAAACAGCATCCTACTCCAGCACGCTTACCATTCCCACCTCGTACGAACAGCCATAGCTAGCCAGAAATTCACGTTCTCAATTCCAATACCGAATAGTTGCCTATTACTCGTTCATTCCAGCCAGTTCATCCAACTGGACCGGCCCTATACGAAAATCGCGCGCGTAAGCCCGAATGAAAGATCGCTAGGAAAAACCGTGATTCCTACGTGAGCCCGCTTGAGTTCCTATTCGACCAGAATAGAACCATAACAGCACGGGTGCCCCGGCTTACACCCGAAGGCCTTTCTTCATATCTTCCCGCGGCTCATACCGCAGCATCACTGTGTCACCACGCGCTTTTGAGGTTTCACCCTTCTTCTTGGACGTAATCGCCACCGGTGTAAATCCACTGCTGACAGCATAGGTCGTCGTGTCTTCGCCCTGCTCCGTACAGTGAAGCAGGAGCTTGTACAATGGTTCATGATGGGTGAACACCATCTTGGTAAGTTCGATCCCCGTAATTATGGCAGATGCTCCGCAACGAGCACAGCTCAATCCCTCATGCCTAGCAAGTTTCAGTCCACAGTCGGGGCACCAGATATCTTCGTCCCTCCGTGCTATGAACATGGATTGCCAGACGCCAAGATGCTTCCTCGGACTACAACGCTCCCAGTCAGAACGGGTAAGCCGGGTCGGCCTGAACACCCATGAGGCCTCCTCCTTCCAACGAGCTACGTGTTCGGCACGGTCCTCGCACTCTTTGTGGAAGAAGTTCCTCTGTCCTTCCTGGCCAAACATCGCCGAGACAAGCTCCGACTCTCGGATGCTCTTTCCACAGCCCGCACACTCTGGCATTAACGTACACTCCTCCAAGTGGGGAATGAATCATATCAGACGATTGTTACCCTGAACCTATACTATCTAGAAGTCTGCGAGTTCCAGAAACCTAAGCGCGTCCAGCAATCCTTCAGCGTAGGCAACGCAGGCTAGTGAAGTGACAGGCTTCTGTTTCCCAGCGTAATGCTTCGCATCCTTCACGTATCCATGCACCAACTCTAGAACATGTTCCAGATTGCTCTTCGACACTTCCACAGGCATTTTCTTGATCTTGAGATGCTTCAGAGATTGTGAAGTCATTTCCACATATCTGCTCGTCCTTTCTCTAGCATTCTCTCTCAACGCACTGCCTCCATATCGGACTCGTCTGCGCCACAGAACACGCTAAGAGCTTCAGCCTCTACGAAATGGAGTCTGCCGATGACTACTAGACAGTGTGGTGGACCGCCGAAGTTGTAATCCTGCAGCTTCCTCATTCTAGCCGCTTTGACTATTTCGTCAATGGCTCCGACTCTTGCAGCTCCAACCGAGAAGTAGTCTTCGAGATCCTTTCTTGCTGTCATGATTTTCCGAACGGCCTCAGAGATTGTCAATGGACCACGTGTCAAGTCTGCGATGTCGAGCAAGAGTAGCGTATGGAGTCCACGCCCCCTATTCTCTGAAATTGTATCGATCACTGACCGTGGCGCCGGCCCCACAGCCGGAACCGTGACGGACTTTCCGAACTTGTAGCTTTGCAACCCTGTCGCGCCCGCAATAGCCGATGTAATGGACGCGCTGTGGACAATTCTTGTTGCAATCTTCCTTTTTGCTAGGATTAGTCTCAGAGAGACATGGGTTGTAGCGATCATTGGATCGCCTGGCACAAAGAAAACCACATCTCCATTCTCAGACGCGTGTACCACAAGCTTCCCCTCATCATCTTCTATGTCAGTGCGATTGAGAATTTGTACCGGTTTGCCGAGTAATTGTTCAAGCCGTTTCATATCAAGCCGTGGCATTACGTTCGTGTACATCTCGATGAAGATGGTTCCCGCGCGCCGGGCCTCCTCCAGCCCTCCTAGGGTCATTCCTCTCTCGTCTTCTAACCCTAGGCCTACGAACGTTACGGATCCCATGCTAAGCCGAGAACATTCGTCTGTAAGATTGGCTTTATGATCGATTGGTTACTGACACGACCCTCAGCCTTGTGAAAATCTTATTAGAAGTCAGTCGCCCGCGGGCATTTTGGCGGGTCTAGTGGGCCCGTAAACCGGATCGATAACGCTCCCGGTCGGGCGGCTCAGCCAGGTAGAGCAGCAGGCTCAGCGAAGGCTGAAGCTCTTAACCTGAAGAACGAGTCTCAAAATGACTCGTTCGGGGAATGGTCGAGGGTTCAAATCCCTCCGGGCCCGCCACTCTCAGCCCACGCAGAGACAAATGCTGCGCCTGTTCACCATTTTTGCCCATCAGATTCTGCCTCTGGAAGTATCTACCGTGAAAATATTAGATGGTGAAGAAAGTACAAGCGAAAGCGTTGAAGGCTGAAACGGAGCAACCGGTGAAACTTCCAGACTACTCAAATGATTTTCCAACTCTCGAAACAATGGAATGGGCGTTCTCGAAGGGAGAAGTAGCCTACTTCCAGAAGGTTCTTGACAGCAAACCAAGTATCCTTCTCAGGATCCATGCAGTTTGCATGTTAGCCGACTTGAAAAACGAGGAAGCGATTCCGATTCTGGCGAAAGCCCTCAGAGACGACCCCAGCCCCCTTGTACGCCATGAAGCTGCGTTTTCCATGGGACAGTTAGGGTTCAAGTCCGGAGTCACAAACCTTCTGGAAGCCATGGCCAAGGACGAGAGCGTGCTTGTAAGACACGAGTCTGCTGTGGCTCTTGGCTCAATCGGAGATGATCGAGCAAGAGATGGACTGATCTCCGCACTGGGAGACCCAGACGAAGACGTCCGGCTATCTGCGGAAATAGCAATCGCCGACCTAGACTTTCTGAAGAGACTACGATCACGGACGGCCGACCAACCTGACACATGACAAGTCGTTCGAAGCCGGCAAAGAATCGTAACACGACCATACATTCAGTGCACGTTGCGAAAAAGAACGCGGAAGCTACGCTCTCCCTTCTTAGGAAGCTAGAACTCCTCAACGAACGCCTGAGAATAAGAAGCGTCAGCGACCATGTGCTCTTCCCGCTACTTCGAGAAGCAGTGAAAACTGAAAAGAGACAATTACAAGAAATTGACTCTCACCGTTTCGGTGAAGACCAATTCGAAGAATTAGCTAGAACACCTAGAACCATTGAAGATGCGTTAGCAGGAATTGTTCCTGAGGCGGAATACAGAGATCTTCCAAAGTCGTTCGACATCATCGGAGACATCGCAGTGCTTGAAGTCAAGCAAGAATCGGCCAGGTTCGAGAAACAAATGGGCGAAGCGATATTACGTGTACATCCAAACGTGCGAACCGTCTTGGCAAAAGAAGGACCGATCAGTGGGGCCGACAGGATTAGACCCGTTCATCACGTTACGGGCGAACGCCGGACCACGACGATTCATAAAGAATTTGGATGTTCTTTCAAGGTGGATCTTTCCAAAGCGTTCTTCTCTCCACGGTTATCAACAGAACACGAAAGGGTGGCGACACTAGTCGGTGAGCACGAATCAGTTGTCGATATGTTCGCCGGTGTGGGCCCATTCTCTATTCTGATCGCCAAAACAAACAAGCAGGTACATGTCGACAGCATTGACGCAAATGCGGAGGCTGCCAGCCTAATGCGTGAAAACGTGCACCTGAACAAGGTCGAAGGCAAGGTCAGAATTTGGAATGGGGACGCTCGCAAAGTAACAATGGAGCGCCTCGAAGGAACGGCGACCCGAGTCATTATGAATCATCCATCAGCCGCAGAAGACTTCTTGGACTCTGCCTGCGCTGCTCTGGCGAAGGACCGAGGAATAATCCACTATTACACGTTCATGGAAGGGGACGACTGCGAGGAAAAGGCAATCGCAGAGCTCGCCACTGGTGTTGGAATTGCGGGATACGTAGTCGAACATGTCCTCCAAAAGCGTAGGGTCCGAGAAGTCGCACCCTACACATGGCAGGTCGTAGTCGATGCTAGAGTGGCTCGCCGCGCCTGACAGCAGATATCGTGATAGTAACCTGTTGATTCGGGTCTTGTAGCATCGTCACAATTCGCCTGGGGACGTCGAAAGCGGCCTTGTCAGCCTTTACCATCAGAGTGCGGTCTGAGATGAACGTACTCTTCCTCACCACGATAGCATCGGGATGCGACAGACTCAAGGACACGTCTCCTCTTCCTTCCACTGTGAAAGAGTCACCATTGACATCCAGGACGAGGCTGACGCGGCTTTTCGATGATGAAATTGCAGCTTTCAGTTCTCTCGGCAAGTCTGCCAGTCCCGCCGAAGCTTGCACGGCGATGATACAATTTCCTTCCTTGGTAAGGGATGACCCCTTCGTGATTTCGAGCGTGGTCCTATGAGTCGAGAGAACCTCTGGATGCCCACGCGCGTAGATGACGAAACTCATTGGGAGAGGACCAGGGTAACGCCCCATTCTAAATATTCCTCTTCGCTTGTCAACCATGGTCAAGATAGATGAGCAGGACAGTAGACTTTCGCAAGGAACGTGAGAAGATGATTGCAGAACTGATCCGTGAAGGGTTGCTGCGTTCGCCGAGTGTCATCGAAGCACTAAGAAAAGTCCCGCGCGAACTCTTCCTACCAGAACATCTTCGCCCACACGCCTACACTGACGTTCCACTCCCTACGGGTCACGGCCAAACCATCAGTGCGCCACACGACACGAGAGAGTGCCGGGCGATACATGGCCGCGATCATGAATGAAGCTCTAGAACTAGCGCCTGAGATGAAAGTCTTGGAGGTCGGGGCCGGGAGTGGATACCATGCAGCTACTGTAGCAGAGCAGGTTGGTCCGAAGGGACACGTGTATACTGTGGAACTAGTTCCAGAGCTTGCCGAGTTCGCGAGGAAGAATCTTGAGAGAGCAGGGTACTCGGACAGGGTTACAATCGTTCAGGGTGATGGGTCGTTGGGCTACAAAGATCAAGTGCCCTATGACAGGATATTGGTCACTGCAGCAGCACCAAAAATTCCACGGGCGCTAGTTGATCAATTGAAACCTAGAGGTTTGCTCGTTATTCCTATTGGCGGCCGCTCGTTCCCACAGGAACTGATCAGACTCAGAAAGTTGCTCAATGGACGTGTCCAACGCGAATCCCTCGGCGGAGTCGCCTTCGTTCCGCTCATTGGCAGAGAAGGCTTCGAATCTTAACTATGGTCAGCGGCTAGGATCCGACCTGCAATAGCTTGCCCATGGGACCCTGCATTTTGCAAGCTTCACAAGTCTCGAAAGGTGTAGGCTCTCCACATGAAATACACTCTCTGAGTTCAGCCTGTGAAACATTTCGCTCTGCCATTGATCGAAGCCTGGTCATGGCCCTGTAAGATGAAAACAGCAATCCAGGGTGGGCCAGTTCGAGCCTGTTAACCATTGACCTCAGTTCGTTACGTAGCGCCTCGGTCATGTAGGGACAAGAGGCGGTCTGGAATTCTAGTCCCTCAGCATAGGCGTATAGTGCAACTTCTCGTTCCGGAATCTCGCACAGTGGTTTCAGCCGGGGCAGGAACCGGCGTTGGGAATCTTTCAGCACGGGACTGAATCGTGCGAACCGTGTCACGTCGCCCTGAAAGAGATTGAGAAGATATGTTTGGACCATATCATCAAGGTTGTGTGCGGTCACTATCTTGGTAGCATTTACTCTTCTTGCTACCATGTTTATCGCTTTTCGACGGAAAACGCCGCAATAAGAGCAAGCAGTCATCCTATCGTGTTTCGCTCTTAAGAAATCGTCGAGCCCGGCACCATACAGATCTGCAAATGAAAGAACAAGATGTTCCACTCCCAGCTTCTTACAGTATGAAGAAGCGATGTCTACCGCTTCTTCCCGATAACCTTCAATGCCCTCGTCCACTGTGACAGCGGTTATCTTCGTCAATGGAAACTTTGACGTCAGTTTCTTCAGAATCGTTAGCAACGTGACACTGTCCTTCCCGCCAGATACGGCCACGGCGATGTGGTCGCGCGGTGCGAACATGTGCCAGTAGCTTATCGTACGACGTACCCTTCGCTCTATCGAGCCCTTGAAGCAGCTTTTGCAGAGGAGTATGGCGTCGTTTTCTCGCTTGTAGAAGGATGGATTATGGGCACAAACGGTGCAGACAGATGGTTGCACTGGCACGACTCATTTAGCCTGGAAAAATTGTCCCGAAACGCAGGTATGACAATATCAGGTTTGAAAGCAGTAGACTAAGTGATACGATACTGGCGACCATTCGAATGTACTTTGTGTTTTTCACTTTGGCAAGTCCCAGTACAGTGTCGAAGTATCTGTCTCCATCGAAGGGAAATAGCGGCAGCATGTTCACTAACGCTACCCCCAAGAGAATTAGAGATAGCCAATTGAGAGCAGTCAAGACCTGGTAGGCCGCAGGGACAGATAGGAAGGCCAATCGCGTCGCGTAATAGTTCGCTACTGAGATTCCAAGAACTGCTCTGCTCGCATTGTTGGCTGCGGGTTTGGGAGTGATATACACCAACTGGCCATTGTTCAATCCAACAGTCACGTTTGTTCCAGGACTTATTTTCACTAGTGCGGCGGAGAGGTCTCGTGCCTGCGTAATCGTTGAATTATTGATTCGCGTGATCACGGACCACTGCGGCAACGAGTTCTGGGCGGCTCCACCGCTAACGAGTCCAGTTACTAGCACTCCCGACGGAACAGGCTGGAACAAGGACGTGAGTGCGATGAAAACGAAGAACCAACTAACAACGTTCGTTGAGGAGCCCGCGGCAAAGACTCGCAGCTTGGTCGCCGCCTTCCGTTTTGCCAAGTTCTCCTCGTCGATTTCTACGAATCCGCCAGGTAGAAAGACTGCGAGGAATACGCCGGAGGACTTTATCGGAACCCGATCGATCACGCTTGCTATTCCGTGGGCTACTTCGTGTGGAATTAGCAGAGCGGCTATTGCGATGAGAATGTACGGAAAAATCTCCCAGCTGATCGTAACTCCAGGGAGCGGAATGATGAGAAGGGTCGGCCCCGCTTGAGGCGTCTGATATAGTAGGTTTATCGCATTCTTGATGAAGCTGTAAATGACGAAAATCAGCAGGCCGATTCCAATGGCGGCCCCAATGTCGAAGTAGGTGAGCCAGAATCTCCGAAAACGGCCTCCCAACCGCTCCATCCAGCTATTGAAGACAACCGTCTTGAGCATGAGGTAGTACGGTTTGACAATGATTCCATGTTTCTCGGCTTTCAATACGAAGCCGACGACGAATAATAGTGCCCAAACAAGCAGGTAACTTATCAGTGGCAGGTAATTGTCGAGAACAGAAGTCAAACGGTTTCTCTCTCAGCTTGTGGCAGTTTGCCTCCAATTCCCTGTAATATTACCCTTATTTGCAGACTTAGGGAAGTGTTCCTCCGAACAAGTCCTCGCTCGCTGATACTGTAAGATCTTTACTCGAGCCCCGGCCTCCAATCGTAATCCTCGGAAGTCCTCGAATCAACGCCGCAGGCGTCATTTCCCTTCCTTGGCCCATTACGAGTTCGGCTGCAGACGCCAATTCGTCAGCTACGTTTACATTCTTGAACTGAAGTTGGTACCCAAAGAGATCACTTTGACCACGGTAGTCTACCAGAGGTTTTAGTCCAGCCACTCCGATTGCTTCCTCGACCTGACCGAGACGAAAAGGTCTGCTTCTAGTGTCCGAAATTATTACGCCCACGACCTTGCCAGTAATCTTCCCAATCCTGTCTCGAAGCCTCCGAGCCGAACCATCGGAGTCGTGGGGGAGTAGGGCATACATGCTGTCTCCTTTAATATTGGACTTGTCAGCTCCACCATTCAGGCAGACCGAACCGTTTCTCGTCAAAACTATGAACGCGTTTTCATCGGCTTTGAGAACTTTTTTGGCGTCATTGAGAACGACTTGAATAAACTCAGGTCGTTTCTTCGTACTCTTTGATAGTCGCGTTGCCTCTCGTGATGGCTTGACCTTGTCTATGTCTACCACTCTCCCCTCGACCTTTGACACAGCCTTCTGTCCAATTACTAGGACATCTCCGTTCCGCATACTGGTCCCTTGCCGTTTCAGACTTGCGATCAGAAGAAGAGCCAGGTCGTCCCCAGATTTCAGCAGTGGCAATCTCCGGACTGGCACTATTTCTACAGGGGTTTCCATAGCAATCTGAAGAAGCAGACGAACCCCTATTCAAATTCGTCTGCGAACTGTTCCCGCGGTCTTGGAAAACTTCCGAAAGTAAGTTTATATTATCATCAGGTCTCGTTTTGTTCACAGGTTGACTCGCCGGGGAACGTCCGGCGGCCGTTTCCGAAACGACTGCTGCTTTCTCCTGTAGCAACCGGAAAGAGAACGACGACGAACGGAGGTGGAACATGCCTATGGGTTATGAACGAAGGGGCTACGGTGGCGGTTCGAATAGATTTGGACCCAAACCAGTCGAGGAAGGCAAAGAATACGAAGTCGATATTAAGGAGATCAGTCGGCGCGGGGAAGGAATTGCTCGCATCGAGGGTCTCGTAGTATTCGTGCCTAACACGAAACCCGGAGACCATGTGAAGGTCAAGATAACACGGGTCTCAAACCGTTTCGCATCTGGCGAGCTAGTACAGTAAGCTGTCATACGGGGAGGACGACAATTCTCCCCAAATTCTCCATTTTTGTCGTCTGCTACGAAAAGCTAAAACCCGCGAAAGCGACGCGTGATACTGCCAGTATTTCCCTTGAAAGTCTGGAAACCGAATAGGTACACTTGGATAGAGCTGCAAGCACTCTTCCACAGACGGCCCTGGTCTATCCTCTCATGGGCCTCGGGATTAATGGCAATATCATTCATAGTATACTACGGACTCCAAGCCGCAACTAGTCCGCAGGTCGGGGCTCAGTTCGTTCTCGCGGAATGGCCTAGCCCAAAGATTTCTCCATACTTCTACGCGAAGCCAATAACCTGGTTTAGCTATTTTGGATTCCTCTACTGGGCCTTTGGGCTCGAGTCAAACAAGCAACGGCTAACAAATCTCTCGCAACGATGGCGCCGGTTCGCCTTCATCATCACGGCCTTCGTAGCATTCGGGGCGTTCTACGAGATATTTTTCAACTTCATGTTGTGGTCAGCTTTGGAAGTGCTCTCAAACGTCTGCACCAGCCCACCATGCACCCCAGATGTTCTCGCGAACAGTTTTCCGGCGTTGAGGAATCCTATCAATCTAGTCTTTGCCACAAAGGTTGTTACCATGGTATTCGGCTTGGCCATCTACTCGCTCTGGTTCCTGTATCGGATTGAAAAGGACGTAGAAAAACGGAGAGAGGTTAGCGACTCTGTCGTTCCCCATCAGGTAGCCTATGGGGTTACTCCAATGACACCGGCAAGAATCAGCAACCCAACTGAACTTGACGCTGACACGATCCCAAGAAGTGTGCTCACTAAACCTGGTGATTCGTGATGGAAGAGTTTGATGTCGCTGTAATCGGAGCCGGTCCGGCCGGAGTAATGGCTGCTTGGAAAGCAGTACAACAAGGGTCCAGGACAATATTGTTAGAGAGAGAATCAAACCCAGGGAAGAAGGTATGCGCCGAAGGGGTCCTCGGAGACGTTCTGTCCGATGCGGAAATCCGACCCCAACCAGAATTTGCGATAAACAAGATCGACGGGGCTCTGCTCTACGGGCCTGACGAATCCAAAAGAGTAACTGTGAAAGGAGACGGATACATCCTCGACAAGCCGGCCCTCCTCAACGTCCTTGCGAAAAGGGCCGAGGACGCTGGCGCTGAAGTCCGCTACGGAATCGCGGTTTCGGACTTGAGGAGGGAAAACGATGGAGTCAGGATCGAAGCCAAGAGTGAAGGTCAACCCTTCACGTTCGATGCGAGAATTGTCATAGGTTGCGACGGGACCGGATCTGTCGTCGCCAGAAGATTCTTCCAGAGACCAAACTACCAAGTAATCGCGGCATTCCAGTACAACGTGGTCGACTGCAACGTTCACGACGAGTCCAAACTCGAAATTTTTGTAGGCCAAAATAAGGCTCCAGCCGGTTACATCTGGATATTTCCGAAGACCAAGCACACTGCCAACGTCGGAATAGGTTTGAAGGGCACTGGCGCAAAACGACTACTTGACATATTCATCGAGAATCACCCGGACACTTTTAGCGGCTCAAGCATCGAGCGCTCGCTTGCTGCGCCAGTACCAGTAGGTGGGGAAGTTGACAACTATGTCGCAGACAATTTGATGCTATGTGGCGACGCAGCCGGACAAGTCATCCCCCTCACGGGCGCAGGAATACACACAGGCCTAGTGTCTGGAAAGATTGCTGGAGAAGTCGCCGGTGCTGCAGCAAAAGAGGGAGAACTCAAGTCCAAGAGGCTTTCCGAATACAAGAATAGGTTCCAGGCACTGTTCGGCGAACGAATCAGCACCAGCCTAAAAGCGTTGGAATCCTTCGAACGCTTCTCTGACGAGGAGCTGAACATCATAACACAATACTTGGATGGGCAAGACCTTGTTGAAATGGCCAACGGAGTGAACCCCTCAAAAGCCATCCGTCTACTCGTTCGCCATCCACTACTCGGTGTGAAAGTCGCATACCAACTGTTGACAAGCTAAGGCGCCTGGAACCGTGGGGCCCATAGAGTCTTCACTACTGCATCAGATCGGAGAGAAAGGCTGCATTCACCTCGCTCTTATCGACCCCGAAAAATTCGATCACAACCTTCCGTCAATCCTCCGTGAACTCGAAGCCAACGGGACAGCAGCAGTAATGATCGGAGGATCCACCATCCGATCAACATCCCAGCTCGATAACACGGTCAAAATGGTCAAGCGTTCAAGTACGCTTCCAACAATCCTCTTCCCGAACGGTCCGGTCGGAATAAGCCGTTTCGCACATGCAATCTTCTTCATGTCACTACTAAACTCGTCAAGCCCGGAGTACCTTATCGAAGCTCAAGTCCTGGGGGCGCCAGCCGTGAAAAGGTTCAATCTAGAGGCCATACCCCTAGGGTACTTGGTAGTCGGACGAGCGAGGACAGCCGTTAGCAGCGTAGGTCGAGCCAGGACAATCCCCTTTTCCAAGCCTGAAATGGCCGCAAATTATGCCCTGGCTGCGCAGTACTTGGGAATGCGATGGGTCTACCTCGAAGCCGGAAGTGGCGCCCAAAAGGAAGTTGACCCAACCATGGTAGCCAAAGTCTCCACAACTGTCGATGTTCCCGTCATTGTCGGAGGAGGAATCAGAACTGCATCCCAGGCAAAGAAACTGGCCAAAGCTGGCGCAGCGGCCATCGTAACTGGCACAATTCTCGAGCACGAGGACATGACAAAAATCAGAGAGATCGTGGAAGCCATAAACGTGCACGACTAATGCGCAGTCCAACCAGCGTAGACCGCACAATTAGCGCGTTCAACTTCATACGTCGCATAGGATTCCCGCACACACCCGAACTCGTTTCTGGACTCGTGGCCTTGTGCTTTCTCGCGACGATTCTCTCCGTAGGGCAGTCAATACCTTACTTGTGGGGAATATTCCAGCTTGCGACCCTCGGACTGGCGATACCGATAATCCTTGGAGCAGCTCTCAATGCAGCTCTCATCCTTAGTCGAGACAAGGTGCTCGACTTCCGCAGACTCTTGGGTGTAGACCTAGTTTCGCTACTTCTTCTCACGTTCAGTATGACGGTCTCCGCTATCATTGGACTTCTTGTGGCTGTCCCAACGCTGTGGTTTCAGGGTTTTCTGCTAGGTGTAGCGGCATCACTTCCTATCCGCTTCCTCACGACAATGTCGATGTCGTCACAAAGAGCATGGAGGAAAGTCTTCGCAGCAATTCTTCCGCCTCTATTAATTGTCAGAGGATTTGCCGGGACGACCGTGCAATTGTTGCCGACAATCTATAATGCGACCTTTTCACTGAGGATCGAAGTGTTCCTGATATTCGTGATCTTGCTATCACTGACTGGAGCTTGGCGAATAATTAGAAAAGTAGAGCACGCAGGCAGTATCGAGTTGCGAGATTCTCCTATGGAGCTGTTCCGCGCATTTCTGGGGCATTGGTTGACGAATACCCCCGAAGCATTAGAAGCGCGATTGAAGCCCCTAGGCGACGAGAGGGCAATAGAGACAAAGATCCTAGGTTTCTCTGACGATCAGTTGAAACCAGTCGGATCAATCATAGTCTCCAACTTCCATCCAGGTCCCTATCGAGATTTGGGAAGTGCAGGGCTACCGTCTAAACTCAAAGAGTTCATGACAGGAAAAGTCGGGGGAATAGTTCATGTTCCGCACGGAATCTCGAATCATGAATTGAACATTGTCTCCCGTGAAGACATCAATAAGCTTCTGGAAGCAGCTAGAGTGAATCATCCGTCCAATCATTCCATTCATCGCTCCTCAGTAGTAATCAGAAGGTCCATCGGAGAGGCGATGGTCACAGGGCAGGCATTGAGCAAGCTTGCGCTACTGACGATTTCCCTTGCCCCGGCTGACATGGAAGATATCCCCGAAGCGGTTTTACGCGAAATCGAAACGGTCGCCTCTAGGAATGGGTTCGAGACGATCGCGATTGATGCCCATAATAGTATCTCCGGTCAAGCCGCTATGACTGCCTTGCAGTCGCAGGCAATCGTTCGAGCTGCAACTGAAGTGTTAGAATCTCTGCGGAATGAGATCCAGGTGCCGTTCTCTGTCGGTGCGGCCGACGATCCGCTGGCAGATTTCAGGCTGGAAGATGGGATTGGTCCGGGAGGAGTTTCTGTCCTGGTAGTTCGAATTGGGCAGCAGTCAGCCGCCTATATTACCATCGATGGGAACAATATGGAAACCGGTTTCAGAGAAATGATTGTTCAATCGCTTCGACCGATGGACATCTCGGAGTCTGAAGTAATGACTACCGACACTCACTTGGTCACTGGTCTAGTAAGATCACCCCTCGGTTACTACCCGATAGGATCTCACATATCGAAGGAGTCATTGCTCAACCGAATAGACCAGACGGTTGGAATGGCCCTTTCTAGAATGAGGCCAGGGTCCGCAGGGTTCTCCTCCTTTAGTCTCAAGCTTGGAGTTCTAGGGATTGGCACGTTCCAGTCGATTACAGGGTTCGTAGCAAGAGTTGGACGACAGATTGGTCGTTCCTTCGTCCGACTGGAAACATCAACAGTCCTAGGCGGAATACTTCTTCTCTACCTCGTGTACATGTTGTGAACAGCATGAGCTTAGAAGATCCAGTACACTACATGCAGCTTCCCCGCGAAGTCATCGTTGGAAGAAATGTTGTGGACCGAGTCGGTGAAGTATCGATTAGACTCGGCTTCCGGGGCACCGCACTCGTCGTTTCAGGTCCGATCACGTATCCGCTTGCTGGCATTCGCGTTTCAAAATCTATGGCTAAGGCGGGATTCAACGTCGAACACGTCGTGGTCAAAGAATCTACCGAGGCAGTCCTAAAGCAAATAGAGGATATGATCAAAAAAAGCAAAGCATCTATTGTTCTCGGCGTAGGTGGAGGAAAGGATATTGACCTTGCCAAACTTGGTTCCGCAAGGGCCTCCGTGCAGTTTCTGAGCATACCAACAGCCGCGAGCCACGATGGAATAGCAAGCCCATACGCTTCTGTCAAAGGAGGAGAGAAGCCATATTCAATTCGGGCCCAGGCACCCGCCGCCATAATCGGTGACATCGAATTAATTGCTAATTCACCTTACAATTTGCTCGCAGCAGGATGCGGAGACGTAGTAGCCAAGTTTACTGCGGTCAAAGACTGGCAGCTCGCGCACAAGCTGAAGAATGAATACTATGGCGACTACGCGGCAGAGTTGGCCTTGATGAGTGCGGAACTCGTAACTAAGAATGCAAAGGAGATCCTTGAGAGGAAGGTTGACGGAGTGCGCACCGTCGTTGAAGCACTCATAAGCTGTGGCGTGGCAATGAGCATCGCTGGTAGTTCCCGGCCTTGCAGCGGTGCTGAGCACCTCTTCAGCCATGCCCTCGATCTGGTCGCCGGCGAAACGAGTCTCCACGGTGAGCGAACTGGCGTCGGTGCAGTGCTATGCGCATATCTCCACGGCACCGATTGGAAGGGAATCAAGGGATTTCTTCAGGAAATTGGAGCCCCCTCCACGGCGAAGGAATTGAAGGTTACTCCGGACCAAGTTATCAAAGCCCTCACGATGGCACACAGCCTCAGGCCCGAACGATACACGATCCTAGGCGAGACCGGTGTCACCAAGGCTGCGGCAGAGAAGGTAGCGCGCGCGACTGGCATAATTGGATAAGGCTGCCAGTTGAAAGCCACAGCCCGAGCATACGCAATTCAAGGCCTGATCAAGTATCATGGGCTACGTAATGAAAAACTACGGATCCCCTATCATGACAGTATCTCCGTATGCATGAAGTCTCTGCCGACCACTACTACTGTCGAGACTCAACCAGAACTTGGCAGAGATATTACGCGGATCAATGGCCAGATCCCGTCCACCCGTGAAAGTAACCGGATTCTTGCAGTCATCAACCGCCTCCGTGAGCAAGCGGGAGTCAAGACGAAGCTACGCATTGAATCTAGAAACCCGAGGGTGAACGGAAAGGGGCTAGGATTTTCCGCCTCGGGTTTCGCCGCTCTCGGCCGAGCGGCATCCAAGGCCTTAGACCTCGAAATCCCAGAGAAAGAGTTGTCAGAGATTGTTCGACTTGGTGCGGGATCAGCGGCCCGAAGCTTGGTCGGGGGGTTTTCGATCTGGTACGCTAACAAGAACGGCGAGTCGTACGGAGAACAGCTAGCCCCGCCGACCTCGATAAAACTGAAGACTGTCATAGCTCCTGTTCCATCTCAAGTGAGGACAGACAGGGTTCACTCTGACAGCCTCACCTCCCTGTTCTATCGAAGTAGGTTGTCATACATTGCGAAAGCACTGTCCAAGATGCGGAGAGCAATAATCCGGCGCAACATTGAAACGATTTCAGAACTAGCTGAGGTCGATACTCTGAATCTCCATGCCGTAACAATGACGGGTCGACAAGGAATTGTACTTGTCAACCCAATCTCAATCGCCATTATCAATGAAGTTCGACAGCTACGTCAGGAAGGCACTCCATGCTGGTTCTCCCTCGACACCGGACCCTCCGTCTTCGTAAACACCACTGAACGCTACGCAACAAAGGTAAACAAGCGCATACGAACCATAGCTGAAACAATCGTTTCAGAGCCCGGCGGTTCAGCAGAGACTAGCCGCCAACACTTATTCTAGAATAGAATGGCGGAGTATGTAGAGTAGATACTGGTGGAACCGGTACCAGCTAAGATTCGGCAAGCAGCAGTTCAGGATCCCTTTGACCGCCTGCCCTCTTTGTCCAATGTTGGAAAATATGCACAGATCATAACACGGTTTGCACCGAACCCTGACTTTGTCATACACCTCGGATCGATCCGAGCGGTAATCCTATCCCACGATTATGCTAGAAAATACAAGGGAAAATTCATCCTCAGGTTCGAGGACACTGATCCAAGACTCAAAAAGTCCACCTTACCCTATTACGATTTAGTCAGAGAAGATGTTCGGTGGCTCGAATGCGCTTGGGACGAGGAGTATATCCAGAGCGACAGGGTTCCCATCTACTATGAGCACGCCGCAAAGATAATCTCGCTAGGACAAGCATACGTTTGTACATGTGAACCAGAAACATTCCGAACTACCATCGAGTCAGGCCAAGAATGCCCTTGTCGATCGAAAAGTGTTGAGACGAATCTTGAGGAATGGAACAAGATGCTTACAGGCGCATTCCAAGAAGGACAAGCCGTTGTCCGCATTAAAACCGATGTGCAACATCCAAACCCGGCCATCAGAGACTGGCCCGCGTTGAGAATAATCGACCCTGAGAAATATCCTCACCCGAGAGTCGGTTCGAAGTACCGGGTGTGGCCCCTGTACAATTTCTCTGCGGCAATCGACGACCACCTCCTTTCTATTACCCACATCATTCGTGGAAAGGAGCATCTCACTAATGCTCTGAGACAGACCTACCTCTACAAGCACTTTGGCTGGATATATCCAGAGACCGTCGAATATGGTCGGATCAGGACCACTGACATCAAGCTCAGCAAGTCTCTGATGGTTAAACAAGTGTCCGAAGGAGTTGTGTCAGGATACTCCGATCCAAGACTGCCCACGCTCGCGGCACTCCGAAGAAGAGGTTATGCACCGGCCGCTTTGAGGAAGATTGTCTACGAGATAGGACCTCGGGCTGTAGATGCGACTCTAAGCTGGGAAAACATAAACGCTACAAACAGGAAAGAGATCGATAAGATCGCTCATAGGTACAACTTCATCGCCAATCCAGTAACAATGACCGTGAAAGATGTCCCCGGAAGATTCGAAGCACATCTCCCGGTTCATCCCGATAACCCGAGCTTAGGAACTAGAGATTTCGTCCTAGATCCAATAAACGGAATCACACGATTAATGATCGCTAGGCAGGATCTAGAGGTTCTGAGAAAGAGCAAGATGGTTCGATTGATGGAATTGTTCAATGTAGAAATCGGTGAAGCAAATGAAAGGGGGGTCGAAGCCAAATTTCAAAGCAAGAACTACTTGGAAGCACGAAAACACAAGGCTCCACTCATCAATTGGCTACCAGAGGTACAAAACATACCCTGCGAAGTTGTAATGCCCGACGCGTCAAGAGTAACCGGACCCGTAGAGAAAAACATCATGAGGGAAGAAACAGGAACTATAATCCAAATGGTACGGTTCGGATTCGGTCGAATTGACTCGAAAGAAAATAGTAACGTCTCGATCTACTACGGTCATAGATAGGTTCCCGATCCCCTCAACCATCTCAGATAGTCGTAGAAAATAGTGACCCATTGCGTAGAATTCTCCTGAGCGGAGCCCTAAAATAACGCTCAAGTCCCGTTGCTCTGAGTATGTTCAGAATAGTCACTGTGGAAGACGTCGTCAGGATTCCTCCTCAAAAATTCGGGGATCCCATTGATGATGTTGCACGAGAACAGATTAAACTCAAGTACGAAAACTACGTGGACGAAGAACTCGGATACGTTATCCTTGTAACAGACGTCGATGTCGAAGCGACCGGAAAAATACTGCCTGGAGACGGTTCGACTCATCACAGGGCAGTTTTCAAACTGTTGACGTTCTTTCCAGAACTTCATGAGGTAGTGGAAGGCGAGATCGTGGAAGTTACTGATTTCGGAGCATTTGTCAGGATCGGGCCCGAAGACGCATTGCTCCATGTATCTCAGATAATGGACGATTTCATCACGTACGATGAAAAACACGGAGTACTGGCCGGCAGAGAAAGTCATCGCAACCTAGGAAAGGGCAACTTAGTCCGAGGAAGAATAATCGCCGTAAGCTTTCCAAGAGGCGGGTCTGGCGGAAAAATTGGAATAACTCTAAGACAGCCATTCCTCGGCAGACTTGAATGGATACAAGAGGATCTTAAGGGTGGTGGAAAACCTGCTAAAGGAGAACGCAAGACTTGACAAACAAGGCTTGCAAGAATTGTCGAATGATAAGCGCTGGACCTGTATGCCCCAATTGTAAATCAACGAATTTCAGCGACGACTGGACGGGCCTCGTTGTTATCATAAATCCAGCCAACTCGGAGGTCGCTAAGCTCATGGGCATCAAGGTCGCAGGAAGATTCGCGATTAGAGTCAGGTAAATCTATACCCGTATACCTGTTCTAGAAACTTCGTTACTTTGACCCGTAGTCCGTAAGTGAGCAAGAGCCGCAGACCCACCTCTGAACCGGCTTGGTGTGGGAAGCCATGACGGATCCGCAACGAGGACACTTCCTATTCTTTAGCTTCGCAGCCGCTCCTGAGACGTCATACAACGAACTCCTCATCCGTAGCTTCTTCTGTTTCTGCTTAGGCTGTTGAGCCTGGGCTTGCGACATGCGAATTGATCGTGTCGCGATCATTCGCCGTTATTTAGTGTTGCTTGCAGTCAAAGTAGAGAAACATATTAAAAGCCCCGGCCGTGCTCATCGAACAACAAGCCGGATGAAAGTGAAGCTAGATGGCCCAAAAATCGGTATATGTCAAGTTCCAGGTTCCTAAGGAGACAGTAGACAAGACGTACCAGCTGCTCCAGGTGGCGAAAGATACCGGAAAACTTAGGAAGGGAACTAACGAAACAACGAAAGCGATCGAGCGAGGAATTGCGAAGCTTGTGGTCATTGCCGAAGATGTTGAACCTCCACAAGTGGTCGCACATCTCCCGATTTTATGTGAAGAGAGGAAAATTCCATACCTCTATGTTCCAAGTAAGCTTGAACTTGGCAATTCCGCAGGACTCGACGTTGGCTCAGCCGCAATCTCCGTCCTAGAAGCGGGAGACGGCGAACAGTCGCTCAAAGAAATCTCGAAGACGCTAGACAACATTAGGCGAACTGGTGCAGCCAAGTGAGCAGGAGGGAAGCCTCGGATGAAGCTCTCATTCCTGCTGAGGTAACCCAGGTGATAGGTCGTACTGGCGTAACGGGTGAAGTGATACAAGTTCGCGTGAGAGTTCTTGAGGGCAGAGACAAGGGACGTATTATCACGCGCAACGTCAAGGGTCCCATCCGCCTAAACGATGTTCTAATGCTCAGAGAAACAGAGCGAGAAGCAAAAAAGATAAGGTAGGGCGTAACCGCTAACGCCAAGATCATTCAAGTGCTCTTTCTGCGGCAAGAATTTTCCGAATTCGACTGGACTCATACACGTGAGGAATGACGGCACAATACTCTACTTTTGCTCAAGACGTTGCCGGGTCAGTAGTTTATCCTTCCACCGTGATTCGCGGAAGCTCAAGTGGACCACCTACTACGGAAAGAGAGAGAAGGGCCGCTGAGCGTCAAGCCAAGCCAACAGACCTTTTGCTTCCTCAAGCCAGAAACGGTGAAAGGCCGTCTTGTCGGAGAAGTCTTAGGCCGGCTCGAACGGAAAGGATTCACACTCAAAGCTCTCAAGCTCCATCACATGACAAAGCACGAGGCAGAGCAACTGTACGCTATTCACAAAGCCAAATCGTTCTTCCAGGAACTCGTTAGCCACGTGACCTCAGGGCCCGTCGTCCTCATGCTGTTGGAAGCACCGGACGCGGTAGAGACACTGCGACGAGTCATCGGCAACACCGATCCCCGAACCGCTGAGCCTGGAACGATACGCGGAGATCTTTCGCTGTCGATCACCGCCAACATAATCCATGCTTCCGATAGCTCTATGAACGCTGAGAAAGAGTCAACACTCTTTTTCTAGCAGCAGCCTAATCTAGTCTATCTGTTACGCCTTCACAATTTAATAGATCCCTCAACGATATCTTGGTCGACATGGAGCGCAAGTCCGATGCCCATCCGCCAGCCAATCGCTGTGGTCTTGGGACACGTAGACCACGGGAAAACAACACTTCTCGACCGGATTAGGGGCACCTCCATGGCTGCTCGGGAACCCGGGCAGATCACGCAGTGGATCGGAGCAAGTCTGATTTCCGCTCGAACGATCAAAGAAATCTGCGGGCCGTTACTAACCCGTTTCAACCTCAAGATTGAAGTTCCCGGAATACTCTTCATCGACACACCTGGACACGAAACCTTCAGTAATCTTCGCAAGCGTGGAGGGTCGGCCGCTGACGTGGCAATATTAGTCATAGACCTGACAAAAGGAATCGAACCTCAAACCATAGAATCGCTCACAATTCTCAGAGCTAGAAGGACCCCCTTCCTAGTCTGTTGCAACAAGATCGACGCAATCCCAGGATGGAAAACCTCGGCGGAAGGATCATTCCTTCAGAACACGACAAACCAGCGGCCAGAGGTCCTCACCGACTTGGACAACCGGCTCTACACTCTAATGGGGACCCTTTCCCGACATGGGATACAAGCCGATCGCTTCGACCGCATCAAAGAATTCGCCAAGACAGTAGCCCTTGTACCCGCAAGTGCGAAGACTGGCGAGGGAATACCGGAACTCATTGCAATGCTTGTCGGCCTTACACAGGTCTACATGAAAGGAGAACTAAGTGTATCCAAAGGACCTGCCGAAGGCACGATCCTCGAGGTCAAGGAAGAACCCGGCCTTGGAATAACCATTGACACGATGATCTACAACGGACGAATAAAACTGGACGACGAGATCCTCTTGGCCGGAAGAAACGGAATTATCTCGACAAGAGTAAGAGCACTACTGATTCCAAAACCTCCGGACGAAATCAAGGATCCGAGAGACAAGTATTCAAGACCACAGTATGTTGACGCGGCGGCAGGAATCAAGATCGCAGCCTCTGGACTCGAGGACGCCATCGCAGGATCGCCACTGTACATAGTCCAGGAACAGTCAAGCAGGAACCAACTAGAAACAAAGATTCTGAACGAGATTGAAACAGTAAAAGTAAGAACAGACCTTACGGGCGTCATTGTCAAAGCGGATACTCTCGGGTCGCTAGAAGCCCTCACGACATCTCTTGCGGCATCCAACGTGCAGGTACGAATGGCCGACATCGGAGACGTATCCAGGAGAGACGTTGTAGAAGCGGAAGCTGTAAGAGCCAAAGACCGGTACCTAGGAGCAGTCCTCGCGTTCAACGTCAAACTGCTTCCGGACGCACAAGAGGAGCTCACCGCCTCTAAGATCCCAGCCTTCCGGGGCGACATAATCTATCAGGTTCTCGAAGAATATTCGCGCTGGGTCCAATCAGAGAAGAGCGCAGGCGTAAAGGCCGAGATGGATCTTTTGATACGCCCCGGCAAGATGAGAATCTTGAAAGGGTTTGTATTTCGTCGAAGCGATCCTGCTATTGTAGGTGTCGAAATACTCGATGGAAGGATTCGACCCAAATATCCATTAGTCAACGCTGAAGGACGAACAGTAGGACTCATTCTCAGAGTCCAGGATCAAGGAAAGGATGTCGACGAGGCAGGTGCAGGAAAGCAGGTTGCAGTCTCAATCGACAAGCCCATGGTGGGACGACACATCTTCGAAGGTGACACCCTCTACGTCCATGTTCCACCACAGCATGCAAGAGTCCTAGCCTCAAAATTCAAGGACTACGTTTCCCCGAGAGAACTTGCAATCCTCGATGAACTTGCCAACCTGACCTCGAAGAGTGCAGTGGCACCTTGACTAGTTGGGACTTTATTAGGTGCCTAGAACCTCGCGGGATCAATAGCAGGCCCACGAATTGGCGAAGTTCCAACTCATTGTGTCGGATCCGACGATAAAGACGTCGAAAGCCTCCTCTCTGGAGGGAGCCAAGGCTCAGGCCCTGGTTGGCAAATCGATAGGAGAAGAGGTAGATGGAAAACTGTTGGGAATAGGAAATGTCAAACTCCGAATCACGGGCGGAACTGACAAGGACGGAGTGCCAATGCGGTTCGACATCCAAGGTGCCGCCCGTAAGAGAGCAATCTTGAGCGGGGGCGTGGGCTATAGAACAAGCGGCAATGGAGAAAGACAGAGAAAGCTGTTGAGAGGACGAACTATATCCGAAGAAACCTTACAGGTCAACAGCGTTATGGTGAGGGGAACCGCAGAGAAAACTGAGGGGGCCAAGAGTTGAGCTTCGAAGTCTTAGAAGAACATGTAAACCCTCTTCTCGGGCGTCGGGAGGCCAAACTACTCGTGCACCACGAAGGCCAGGGAACACCGGACAGGATCACAGTTCGAAAACTTGCATCTGAACATTTCAAATCAAAAATCGAGAGCGTTTTTGTGCGGAGCATTTCAACGAGAACGGGAGGATCCTCGGCGATTTGCCGAGTAGATCTCTACGAGAATCCTGAGACTGCAGACAAACTAGTTCCTGACTATCTGAAGAATAGGAACCTTCCCAAGGAACGAAGAGTTTCAAGGCAGAAGAAATCCGCGGAAGCGCCTGCACCTGCACCAGCAGTGGCTAAGCCCTCAGCCGAAAAACCTGCAGAGAAGAAGGCAGAGCCAGCCAAACCAGCAAAGCCCGAGAAGAAAGAGACTACGGGAGCTCCGCGCGCGAAGGAGCCAAAGGAAAGCAAGTCGCCCGCGAAATCCGAAGCTAAGCCGAAGTAGTAATATGGTCTGGGTTCATCGGCATCTCTGGTCATAGAGATCGCTCACTAAGATTACCTTCAGATCCGATCTAGGACGGTAACACATCCAGACGATTAGTGATTGCCCACGGAGGCAATATTGCGATTGTACCACCTTGCGAATTTTCGAAAGGCGACAGCTCTATGAGAATGCACGTTCTTGAAATCTAGCCCGGCTTCTGCAAATGTACGGTTTGAGTTTGAAGGAATGAAAATTGGGTCGTACCCAAAGCCTTTGTGACCTCTAACCTGACGTGATATAGTGCCGTAGGCTCTGGCGGAGAATGTCTTGGTCACGTGAAAACGCGAAGATACCGCTATGGAACATTGGAAGTACGCAGTGCGTCTTCGTTCCCTTTCCATCAGATCGAGGATTCCCCTCAAACCGATCGCGGGTAAGACGAACGATGATAAAGACCCGGGAAACCCTTTGAGGCTTGCAATGAACAAGCCGGAGTCCTCCACTAGAAATAGTCCCTTATGATTTGCTGCCACCTGTTCTGCTGCGAATCGCGCAATCGCTGTTAAACTCTGGCTCTGAATCTCAGTCTTTGGTTGGTTCCATAACTTTAGTGGAATTTGGTCCTTGCTGAGTATCGACTTTGCTTCTCTAAACTTGTTCGGATTCTGAGTGACAAACCAGACCGTTTTCTCATCTGACAGAAAAGTATCTTCCTCTTCGCGATATTTCGGTCGCTTTTCGCCAAACTATTCTAGCTGCCCGGTCGCCCAAAGTCTTGCGATAGCCATTCACCAGGGAGCTAATGCAGGCGGACGGCTTGCTGGTATGGCTTGTTGAGATGGATCTTTGAAGTAGATGCAGGTCCACCGCCCGATCTTCAGGCTGTGAAGAGTGATGGGCCATTCCGAAATCCAGTAGGAATGGGATGTCATGACTTGATATGATATTTGAGGTAGTTAGGTCTCCATGCACGATCCCGCCAGAATGTAGGAGTCCTACTTGGCGTCCGAGTTCTATGAAGAACCGCTTTCTTCCAATTGGACTCATTGCATCGAGACCGTCTCTTACCAGGACTCCATCAACAAATGTCATCACGATCGAAGTGTTATCCAGGTCCACTGCTATCAAACTCGGCACTCTCACTCCTGCCAGCCTAGACTCGTGGATAAGCGAGGATTCAGCAGTAGTTCTCTCTCTTCTTATAGAGGCATCGAGAACAGGTTCTCTGTATTGCTTCGGATTTCGTTTCTTGATGACAACTTTCCAAGGTCCCGCGTGGGCTGCGTAAAGGTCAGCTTCAGCTCCACGGTGAAATGGTTCACTATTCATGGTCGAGGCATCCATGGAACGTCAACTTCGTCCAAGCGCCAACGAGGTTGAACGATGCTATCCTTGACAGCAACTTTCCTTCCGGATTCGAAAGCGAGACGACCAGAGCAAGATATTTGCGCTCCGCAATCGCCTGAATACTCTAACGGAACGGGATGAAACGATGCACTGTGGTCCCTAGCAACGGAGTGTATCATCTCGCGCAGCCGATGGTTAGCTGCAACTCCTCCGGCGAGAACAACCTCGCGTTTCCTCGTTTGAGCTAAGCTTCTTTCGACGGCCTCTGCGAGCATGGCAAAGCTAACTTCTTGTAGAGTGTAACAAATGTCGGCAACGGACTCTCCTCTGGAATAGAGCCTCTCCGCGGCCGACAGAAGTCCAGAGTAAGCAACGTCATTTCCCTTTACGGTGTAAGGGAGAGGAAGTAACTCTGTTCCCTCGGCTGCTTCGGCTTCAATCGATCGTCCTCCTGGTGCCGGAAGTTTCGCCGCCCGGGCAAACATGTCGAGAAGGTTACCTAGCGTGATATCCTGAGTTTCACCATAGATTCGCCATCTGTTCATCATATGAACGGCGATCGCGGTGTGCCCTCCAGACACAAGTACAGCAAGAGGATCGCGTGCTCGGCCCGTCGATACGGCAATATCGAGATGTGCGACTCCATGATGGACTGGTACCAAGGGTCTGTCGAGATATGTCGCAAGTGCTCGGCTAATGGTTGCACCTACGCGTAGACAAGGGCCTAGCCCAGGTCCCGCAGAGTAGGCGATTGCGTCCGGGGAGTAACCGCTGCCGTCGGGTTTTGACAGGGCTTTCATCACAACGGTGTCTGAGACGTAGGTATGGTGTTCTGCGGCTCTCCTAGGATGGATTCCAATGCCAGTCGGAGGTTTGTACGTCATGTTAACGTTTGTAATTATTTGATCATCATCTGTGATGCTTGCCCCGAAAGTGTGAGCCGTTGACTCTATGCCAAGACAGATCAAGGTGATCACCTACTTCCAGACACTTTCCATCGAAAGGTTAAACTTCGCCGGATAATGTGTGTTTGTTTCTTACAAGAGGAGTGTTTTCAGTTCCAACCCGAAGTCAACATTGGAACCTTGGGTCACGTGGACAATGGAAAAAGTACCATTGTCCAAGCCCTTACAGGGGTTTGGACTGCTAGACACTCTGAAGAGCTTAGACGCGGTATTACGATACGAATTGGATACGCCGATGCCACTTTCTACGAATGCCCTTCCTGTGAGCCCCCTTCCAACTTTTCTACGAGCAAGACATGCCCTAACTGTGGCAGTCCGGCAAAGTTACTCCGCTCTGTAAGCTTCGTTGACTCTCCAGGTCACCACAGTTTGATGGTGACGATGTTATCCGGAGCAGCGATCATGGACGGAGCATTATTTGTTCTATCTGCAAATGTCAAAGCTCCTCAAGCTCAGGACCGTGAACATATGGTAGCTGCCCAAATGATCGGGCTTCGCAACCTCATCATAGTTCAGAACAAGATCGATGTGGTCGATCGCGCTAGGGCGCTGGAAAACTATGGGGAGGTCAAGGATTTCATCAAGGAGACATCTGCATCCGACGCTCCAATCATTCCAGTTTCAGCCCAGCACAAGCTCAACATAGATGCGCTAATAGCCGCCATACAGGAGAGAATCCCTACTCCAGTCCGCGACGAGGTCGTGAACCCCAGAATGTCGATCCTTAGATCCTTCGACGTCAACAAGCCTGGCACTGAAGTCGAGGAGTTAGTCGGAGGTGTAGTGGGCGGATCAGTTGTTCAGGGAGTCTTCAAGAAAGGTGACGAGATCGAGATAAGGCCCGGAATCAAATCCGACTCGAGTAACAAAGCTACCTATCAGCCGCTTATCGCCAACGTCAAAGCTCTGCAGGCAGGCGGAGGAGACGTCAAGCAAGCCGCGCCCGGAGGGCTCGTCGCTGTCGGAACCGATCTGGATCCCTCGGTGACGAAATCTGATGGACTAGTGGGTAACGTGGTAGGGAGGGCTGGAACGCTGCCACCTACCTTGGAAAAAGTGAGTCTCGACGTAGATCTTTTCGAGAAAGCTGTGGGAACGGAATTGCTGGTATCTGTCCAGAAGATCAAGATGAACGAGCCTCTAGTCCTGAACGCTGGTACTGCCGTTACATCTGGCACGGTTTCCTCAGTTAGGGAGAATATTGCTGATGTGGTTCTCCGGAAACCGATCTCGGCCGATCCCGGCTCTAAGGTGGCACTCAGTAGGCGAATAGGGGAGAGCTGGCGGCTAATAGGGTTCGGGACAATTCGTTAATATAGCTCTATTAATTGGGGCTGTTTATGCCCAGTTATGAGCGATTTGCCCCTTTCGCTCGAGCGGTGGACCCGTGACTTTGCAGAGGATACGAAACGTCATTCTCTACTTTCAATCAAGCGCTTCGAGCGGTTCACGGGTATGGATGCCGACAAGTTTCTGGCCTTTGCCAAGAGCCACGATTCCATCGAGACATTGGACCTCATCAAGAAGGTCCGAGACAATTTCGACGGTTCCGTTGCCGTCAATTTTGAAAACCATATCCGATCATTCCTTCGTCACAATGGAGTAACAAGCTTGCCGACCTCGAAGAATAGCTACGTGCCTGAGGACTGGCATAGAGGATACAAGAAAGACGAGCTCAACAAACTACTCGGATACCTGACTAAGAAGCATTACAAACTGTTCGCTCTCGCTGCGATCGAGTCTGGTCTTAGGGCCCAGACCATTCTTGACATTCGATACAGACACGTGCAACAGGATCTAGAAGCCGGCTTGATCCCGGTTGCTATCAGACTTGAACCGAAATTCTACAATCGTAACAAGTCAGCAGGATTCACGTTTCTCGGCCAGCGTTCGGTCAGCTTGTTGCGAGAAATGATTCGTGAAGGCACGGTCAATACGGGCCCTGATTCTCCTATTATCGCCCGTTTAGAGGTCATCAACAAAAAGACGGACGGTAACAAGCGCAAGCATGTGAAGAAGAATGTTCCCAGACGATCCGTTGGCATGACTTATCCAACGGTTCAGTTCGCTCTCAACCTAGCACGCAAGAAAGCAGGCATCGATACCAAGATCCAACCGAGTCACGGGTTCAGGAAATATTTCGAGGCTGCTCTCGACCGTGCGGGAATCGACCAGAACCGCAAACAGATGTTGGAGGGACATTTCGATGGCACTAGGTCCAAGCACTACACGGATCGGGAATGGGATTCTCTAAGAGAGGACTACACTCGAGCATACGCTTTCATCGACCCTGAAGCTTCTAATCCTGAGCTCGAGGTCAAACTTGGCGACTGGCAGCTGGAAAAGGTGTCTCTCGAGAACAGGATACAGAAGCTAGAAGATCAACTGCAAGAGGAGAAAGGCCTCTGGTTCAACGAGTTTCTAAAAGCGGTTATCGAATGGGGTAGCAAGTCCAAGCCGACCAGGAAGAAAGCGAGAGAGTTCGCTGAGTTCTTGCTGGAACATGCCCCAGATCTGACAAACAAACCCTAGTTGACGGGTCAACTTCTAAGACCGTCGGACCGATTTTCACTTGTTCGAGCCCTCTCACGCCAAAGTAGCCGTACCAGAATTTCAACCTTGCGAAAACCGTGGTTTTCGCAAGTTCACGTTCAATCCCGCATGTTCAAGGCTTGGAGATCCTTCCTTTCGTATGAAGGTATTACCTATCTAACTGTGGTATTATCACTAGTGTGATAGTGAAGCAAAGGAGCAAGCCATAGGCTAGTAGAAGCGTGAAGGTATGGTCGATAGAACCCACATCATTGAAAACTGGAGAGACTACTGCTACCATGACGAAAGACGTGACGAAAAGTCTGGTGTAATCCGAGTTGTTGCAGAGCCCCATGTCCTTCCAGTAAAGATCGTCCAAAGGACGGGGTGTAGCTATCCTACTGCTCGAGCTGTTGCCGACTACGTAAACTTCCAGCTTCAACAGAAACATGTCAAACCCATGTTGGTCGAGGAAAGAAAAATCGGATAACCCCACTCAGACCCAGTGAAGAATCTGTACAGGGTATGAAACTAACCACTCACAGGGGTTTTAACAAGTTTCTAGTCTGGAAAAACTGCCGATTATTTTTCTACGGAAATCTACATCTGACTTGTTTACACAATACCAACCACTAGTTGTTGGGCCTACTAGATAGATCTAGGCAAATTCTTCATTGTGTGTAGAGGCGCAGACGTAGAGACTCAGCAGAGAAAAGTACGAAAAACGTCTCTTTGCGGTGTAGGAACAGAATCGTAACTTACTATTGCCAGAGCCTAGACTAGTACGGGGCCATGTCCTCAGAAGCCCCGGTCGACACCGTAGACGTCAAGTCGGAACCTATCGCCCTTCAGGCACTAAACCCGGGGGCCGTAATTCCGCCGGCGAGAGACCAGTGTGCGTGCCCAACCGAAAGTCGGTATCGGTTCACAGCCACTGATCGGGCCCTACTCTACAAGATCCAGAATGGTCATTGCATCTATTGCGGCAAACTGGTTCGAGACAATGACTGGGTAGGAGCACATCTGTGCAATGTCAATAGTTGTCGCAACACCAACCATTGGGCAGGCAGCCACAATAAGTGCAACGTCTCGATCTCCAACCAAGCTCGGGGTGTCAAAAAACGGTATGCGAAAGCTAGTGTGCGTGTGCCAAGTCAGGGCGAGGAAGATAGTCTGTCCAAGAATAGGCGGTGTGAACCTGCTTGGGTTGAATGGGTTACTAGAGAATTGTCAGAGCTCGAGGGGTACGCTCGACAAGAAGAGATCACCAATCAATCAGCATTAGAGATTGGGCTTTCCGTCTACACAATCAAGAATCGTTACTGGCCGAAATATTCCTGCGGCAGTGGGCCCTTCAGAGTCTATCGCCCAGAAGGCAGCACAGAGTTCCTTGTCGAGCTGCGAAAGAGGCCCCATCAATGAGTGGACGTCCGACTTTAGAGCAGATGATTTTGCATGTCTGGAAAGCCGGGGCCCCTTCGCAACCTGGAAAAGAGGATGATCTCCGCCGATGGATCAACAGTTACTTCCCTCGAGCGGGAGGGGGAGAATGGAAGGCTGAATCAATCGGAAGGATCGCTAGACGTCTAAGAGCCGAAAGCGTAGGTGAGTGTAACTATTCCACGAAAGATACAGGGTTGTGATTCGAGGGATTGGCGACAGTTTGACATTGTGGGTAAAGAGTTACTTTCCAGGGAAATCGGAAAATCAGAAACTGTTAGAAAGCTACAAGCTTGGCGATCCTCAGTGACACATCTGCAGAGGGAACAGAAAGCTCTCGAAACTAGATTGGAGAAAATCAAGAAGATTGAAAAAGCCGAGCCTGGAAAGACTGAGATCAGAAGTTTCATGGGCCGCAAGCTTCACGACACTCCAAGCAAGCCTTCTCTGCCTAGAGTTTCTGATAGTCAGATTCACAACATCACGGGCCCTGAACGTTCAGGGAAAATAGGCAAGAGAGCTCGAAAGCTTTGACAACCCGTAAGGAAGTGTAGGAAGATCCGATGAGCTACAAGTCTGTTCGACAGAAGAAGAGTTTGGTCGAGGACCTGGACGAGGTCGATCATGCACCCTCGGCCCCGGCAACACCCGAGCTTCCAAGTCTCAAATCAATGATTCAGCAAGCGTTCGGTGGAAGGGTTGGACGTCCGAGACTTCCTCGAAAGTATTCCAAGGGGTTGCACCAATGGGCTTCTGACATCTGGACAGGGGAAAGGAGGGCTCACAAGCGGAGAGGCTTGAAGCCGATTCTAGACACGGACATGAAGCCCGTTTGGAGGATCTCGAGTCTCGAGTTTCGCAAGAAGAAGAAGGAGCCAGAAAAAAAGTCGGAACCGTTTAAGCGGTTGATTCAATCCTGAGCTCAGAATCAAGGAGCTGACACTCAGGACAGATGGCAGGCAATACGCCAAGAATCGGCTTTCTCGTAACAAGAGAGAGCTTCAGGGCCCACTTTTCCAAGTCGGGGTCACCGTTCACAACACGGATAGCATGACACTCCACACACTCCAAGTAGTCGTAGCCACTCAGGCTTTTCATAGATCCTCTGTACAGGTCTTAGTTTCGGGTTGAAAATAGCCGATTCCTATAAGAAAGGCTCAGGGTTTCGGGACGATTCGCTGAAAAACCCGCGTACTAAGCTCCTACTCGACTCAAGTTTCCTCCTGACTATGCTCAAGCAACATCGGAGTGTAGCTGACGAGGTGAGGATGCTAGTGAAGGGGCCGATCGAGCCCTGTGTTATCGATCGAGTCGTGTTCGAGGTTGGTAGACTAGCGAGAACTGGTTCTTGGAGCGTTACCGCCCTTTCAAACGCGGCTCTGCAGTTGATCGAGGGAGGAAACTATAACGTGATAGAAACTTCTGACGGCCCGTCGGATGTGGACGCAAGCCAGATCACATACGCGCTCGCTTCGAGAGATCCATGCATTGTCGCGACGCTCGACAGGTCGCTAAGTGCCTCGCTTAGGTCGCAAGGCATCTCCACCATCTCCCTGCGGAGAGTTTCGGGTCTCGAACTTTCGCGACCACGTTCGCCAGTTCGGCTTAAATAAAAGCCGGCACGCACGACTGACACAGCGAGGACTGTCAGAAAACTTTGGCCAGGCTCTACTCAGGCAAGAGGGGCAGTTCCGGTTCGACGAGACCTGTCAGTAGACGTCCTCCCTCATGGTTCAAGTATGAAACAGAAGAGGTTGAAGACATTGTCCTCAAACTCGCCCGCCAGGGCAACTCTCCCAGCATTATCGGCCAGATTCTAAGAGATAGATACGGTATCCCGCTGGTTTCTCAGATTACGGGTAAGCGCCTTGAGCACATGCTTCCGGCAGAGGCGCGTCCGAAGATCCCTGAAGACTTGGAGACCCTGATGAAAAAGGCGACAAGCACAGTAAGACATCTCGAGAAAAACCGGAAAGACTACCCAAACAAACGGGATCTCGCTCTCTTAGAATCAAAAATCCATCGTCTCGCAAACTATTACCTTAGAATCGGCAGGCTGCCCAAGGAGTGGGAATACAAACCAGTTGCAGCCTCACTCAAGTGACAGACACGAGAAACGTCTTGAACTAGAAAAGCAAGCCCACGAAACTGCTTCGTTCATTCGTGAATCAGTTTCAAACGACCCCTCAGTGCTTGTGGCGACGCATTTTGATGCTGATGGGCTGACGGCTGGAGGCATAATCTTACGCGCACTCAACCGCGCGGGCGCGACACCGCATCTAAGGCCTATCGAAGGCTTCTACGAAAACGTAGCTGAGCAACTGGAGCAAGTGGAGTCAGACCTTGTAATCTTCACTGATATCGGCAGCGGACAATTGGAAATAATCTCGAAAACCCTGAAGAGCCGAGAGGTTGTCGTCGCCGACCACCACCAGATTCTTGGAAAAGAGACCGGTAACATTCACCACTTCAATAGTCACCTTCTCGGTTTCAACGGGTCGGAAGAGATCAGCGGATCCGGGACATCGTATCTCTTGGCGAAGGCGATGGATGCAGCCAACAAGGATCTTTCCGGTCTCGCAATCGTAGGTTGTTTGGCCGATCAGCAGGACAAGGGGCCTGACAAGACTCTCAAAGGGCTAAACGCCGAAATTCTCCAGGACGCGTTAGACGCCAGACAAATCCAAGTTACAAAAGACCTAGTCCTCTTCGGAAGAGAAACTAGACCAATCCACAGAGCAATAGCATCGACCACTACACCATTCCTGCCAGGTCTCAGCGGCGAAGAAGACAAATGTCTTGCACTTCTTGATTCCGCAAATATTCAGACGAAAGTGGATGATCGCTGGAGAACAATTTCCGACCTTTCTCTTGAGGAAAAACGGCGGCTCGTGGATAAGATAATCGAGAACACAATTGCATCGAAGGCGAGTGGCGAAGTAGCCCTCCAGCTCATCGGGACGGTCTACACTCTAATGAACGAACAACCTTGGACTCCTCTGAGGGATGCTAGGGAATATGGATCATTCCTCAACGCTTGTGGCCGAATGGGGAAGGCGGGGCTGGGGATTGCGCTTACCGTAGGAGACAGAGGTAGTGCTTTCGACGAAGCCCAGGAGGTGTATGCGGAATACAAGAAGTTCCTCGCGAAATATATGAATTGGATAACGACAGAACCTAACGCAGTCAAGAAAGCACGTAATCTGATCGTGGTAATGGGAGACGGGTTCATCGATGAAAACATGACTGGAGCCATATCTTCGCTAATCTCGTCTTCAAGCCTATTTGGCCCATCGAAGGTGACACTCGTAACGACTACCACCAAGAACGGACAGGCAAAACTTTCCACCCGCGCCTCGGAAGAACTTGTCGAAAAGGGCGTAAACCTCGGTAAGATCCTGCAAGGTCTTTCAACGAAATACGGGGGCAACGGAGGAGGCCATGCTATAGCAGCAGGTGCAACTATTCCTCGAGAACAGCGGGACAAGTTCCTCCAAGAGTTCGATCGAGCAGTCCAGGCGGCCCTCGAATGATCAAGGCGAGACTCACAATACGTGTATCCTCCCTTGCAGTTTCAAGGTCCTTGGCCCAGTCAGTAACCCCGGATAATGTTGGAATGAAAGGGCTCACCGTCGAATCCAGGACGTCTCCCTCTGCTGTAAAATATATCATCAAACATGATGGCAGGATTGAAACGTTCATATCCAGCATGGAAGACATGCTTCGTTGCATTCAAGCAGCAAGCGTGACCCTGCACAATATAGGTAAGCAAGGTAAGGACTAGAAAAAACGTGTCGAAGGCCAGCAAGAAAGTACGGGACAAGTGGAGGAGCAAGGAATGGTACTCGGTTTACACCCCAGGCTATTTTGGAGAACAGAACGTGGCGAACATTCCCTGCGAAGATTCCAAGAAACTGATTGGCCGAGTGGTTGAAACCACACTTTACGACATAACCAACGACTTTTCCCACCAGTCTACAAAACTCTACTTCCTCGTCGTTGGTATTACGGATACTAGAGCTGATACCATTCTGAAGAGTCATGAATACTCCACGGATTATCTGAGGAGTCTAGTTCGACGCGGAAGTACCCGCATGGATGGCATCTTCACGGCAAATACGACCGATAACTATCTTACGAGAGTTTACGTTGTCGCGTTCAGCCACGGGCGAATAAAGGGATCACAGGAACACGCGGTCCGGCAGGTCATGGGAAAAATTGTAGCCGAGAAGGCATCAAAATTAACCTACTCGCAGCTATGCCATGAGATGGTGCTGGGCAAAATGGGTTCAGATGTATACAACGAGGCGAAAAAAGTATGTCCTCTCAGACACGTAGGTGTCCGCAAGTCTAAGCTACTGTCGATGCCCCTTGCAGTCGAGACGCCCGCTTCGGAGGCATCCGTTCTAGAAGAGGCAGTTGTTGCACCAGCCGAGCCGGCCGCCCAGTAGCAGCAGAGATTGACAATTCAGTTCGGAAGCTCTGGCATCCGAGGCAGGTATCCGGAAGTAGTCGGACCGGACACCGCATTCGAATTAGGCCGCACGCTTCCCCAATTGCTTGGAAAGGACCTTGCCCTCGGCAACGATCCGAGACAATCGGGGCTTGTCCTACGGGCATGCTTCTTGTCGACCGCCCTCGAAGCCGGCTCGAGAATCACCGACTATGGTTTGACTCCTACGCCAGCATTGGCCTACCAGACATGCATTACAAGAAGGTCGGGAGGGATTATGATCACAGCTAGCCATAACCCGCCCGCCTACAATGGCTTCAAGATATTCAACGCAATCGGAGAGTCGTTGGAGGGGAGCCCGACCGAAACCAGGAGATTGGGCTCTCGGAACCGTATGACCGCATCAAACCAGGACGGACTTGAGATGGCACAACCCGACAGTTACACTGCTATGCTTGAGACGTTCTTTTTTAGGAAAAGATGGCGAGTGGTTCTCGATACTGGAAACGGTGCAGCCTCCTTGCTTGCACCCCGGGCATACTCGCAGGTACTGAATGCTGTTACTGCATTGAACTCCTACCCTGATGGGAATTTTCCGGGACGCGGCTCAGAACCTACTGCGGACAGTGTCGCATCCCTATCCCGAATTGTCGTCGAATCCCACGCGGACATTGGACTCGCCTTCGACGGGGACGCCGACAGAGTATACATCGTCGATGAAAAGGGAAACCGGCCACTCCAAGATCGGATCCTTGCCTCTTACATCTCCTTCCTCGCGCGTAAATCAAGAGGACCCTTCTTGGTTCCAGTGGATGCATCAATGGTTGTCGAAGAGCTCGCCGAGAAAAACAAGGGAAAAATTCTACGTGGGCCGGTCGGGGATGCAAAACTGTTACAACACATGAAAAGGGTCAATGCAAGATTCGCCGGAGAACCCTCCGGTGCTTGGATTCACGGCCAGATCCATCCGTGTCCTGACGGAATACTCTCAGGACTGCTCTACATTAAAGAGCTTGAACAAGCAGGCAAAACCGTTTCCGAGATCCTAAGCGACATTCCAGAATATCACATGTTAAGAAAAAGTGTCGCGTTCTCTAAAAAAATTCCTAGATCAAAACTGCTGGGATTGGCCCGACAATTGAAGAAAATCGTGGAAAAGGATGCGGCGGTCGACACAAGATTCGGACTTAGAGTAAGCTCTCCAGACTCCTGGGTCCTGATTAGGGAAAGCGGCACCGAGCCAGTTATACGAATAACGATCGAGTCGAGAAACTCATCGATAGCGAGTCGCATCATGAAACAAACCCTTGCTCTAGTCAGAAGGATCGCGAAGGGTAGAGCGTAGAATGAGGGCGCTGGTCCTGGCCGCGGGAAAGGGCGAGCGTCTTTGGCCTCTAACCGAGACGATTCCGAAACCTCTTCTGCCAATCTGCGGAAAGTCACTGCTCGAAAGGATCCTGAACTCGCTAGTTCAGTCAGGGATTCGGGATATTACACTCCTTGTCAAGTTTCAGGCGTGGAAGATCCGCAAGGGGATTGGGAACGGCTCCCAGTATGGTTGCAGAGTCTCGTACGTCGAGCAAAAAACGCTGGGCGGAACAGCCGATGCGGTTCGCGCGTGCCGGCAACGGTTGATGGGAGAGTCACGATTCCTAGTCATTTACGCCGACAACTACTATCAAGACGACGCTTTGCGCGCATTTGTGACAAGAAGCTCCCGCACGGCAGGGATGGCTCTCGCAACCGGGCAAGCTGAGGACACTTCCCCGTTTGGAAGAGTCACCGTAAAACAGGGGCGCGTCGTCAGGATCATGGAGAAAACGCGTGACCACCGCCCCGGTCTTGTCAACGCCGGCCTCTACATGTTGGACAATTCCATCTTTGACGCGATAGATAGGACGCGCAGATCCAAACGAGGAGAGCTCGAACTAACAGATTCTCTAAAGCTCATGATTCAGCGGCGAAACGCTGTAAGTGCAATCCCATTCAGAAGAGGCAAATGGTTTGGAATCAGCTATCCATGGGATTTACTCGACGCTAACGAACAAGCGATCAAAGTAGAGAGAACGGTTCGCAAGGGCCACGTCGAAAAGAATGTTCACATCAAAGACAATCTCTCTCTCGGTTCAGGGACTATTGTCAAATCCGGGACGTACATTGAAGGCCCCGTCTATGTCGGCGAAAACTCCGTGATTGGGCCCAACGCTTACTTGCGCGCGTACACATCGATCGGAGACGATGTGAGGGTAGGTGCTGGCTGCGAAGTGAAGAACAGCATCTTGATGGACGCCGCAAAGATTCCACATCTCTCCTACGTGGGCGACAGCATCATAGGTCCAAGATCCACACTCGGAGCCCGGACCATCACGGCAAACCTCAGGTTTGACGGAAAGCCAGTCAAGTCCAAAGTGAAAAATCAGATAGTCACTAAAAACCGGAGGAAGCTTGGTGCGATCATTGGCGAGAATGTCAAGACGGGAATTAACGTCTCAATACTGCCTGGTGTCAAGATAGGCGCAGGTGCCTGGATTGGCCCGGGCGTAGTCTTGGAACACGATGTACCTAGCGGCTCACGAGTACGACGCTCGTAAACCTCTTCAAGTCTAATCGCGGACATTCCTTGAAGCTGTGCGTTCTACAATAGTTCGGAGATCAAGGCTAGGTTTGAGAATAGGGGACAAAACCGCCCCTCTCCATTTAAAGAAAAGATGACTATTGACCCGAAATGTTCCTTTCTGTACCTGTATCGGTCCCTGAGATCGCCCGGTCCAAGCTTGGACCGTTAGAAATCGGCTGGAACAGGCGAGACGAGG
>DASRSU010000002.1:0-2028 GCA_035656295.1 Bathyarchaeia archaeon
TGAAGAGTGGTTATAGGTCGAACAAGCTAGTAAGGGTCCGAGGTGGATGCCTAGGCACCAAGAGCCGAAGAAAGACGCGGCTACCTGCGATAAGCGTCGGGGAGTTGGAAGCGAACGATGATCCGGCGGTTTCTGAATGGAGTAATCCGCTCGAGGTAATGCTCGAGCACCCCTGGTTGAACACATAGACCAGGTGGAGGGCACCCGGGGAACTGAAACATCTTAGTACCCGGAGGAAGCGATATTCCCTTAGTAGAGGCGATCGAAGAGGGAGCAGCCTAAACCATGTGCGTGCCAAGCCGGCAGGCGTTGCGCGCGTGGTGTTGTGGGATCGTTTATCGAGCTCTGCCGAGCTCGAGCGAAGTTACACAAAACCGGCGGTTAGCCGAGGCAGGTGGAAACCTGCGCCACAGAAGGTGACAGCCCTGTAGGCGAAAGCTGACCGGTCTTCGTAGCGACACCCGAGTACACCGGGACACGCGGAATCCTGGTGGAATCCGCTCAGACCACTGAGTAAGGCTAAATACTCTTGGTGACCGATAGTGAAGAGTACCGTGAGGGAAAGGTGAAAAGCACCCCGGGAGGGGAGTGAAATAGAATCCTGAAACCTTGGACCTACAAACTGTCAAAGGCCCAGGTGCATTTTCTTTCGGGAATTTGCACGGGCTGATGGCGTGCCTTTTGTAGAATGAGCCGGCGAGTTACTGTTTGTGGCGAGGCTAAGGGGTTTACACCCGGAGCCGTAGCGAAAGCGAGTCCAAAAAGGGCGCGACCTCCGCAAGGAGGCTGTAGTCGTAGGCAGTAGACCCGAAACTTGGTGACCTACCCATGGTCAGGATGAAGCGGAGGTAAAACTCCGTGGAGGTCCGAACCGACTTAGGTTGCAAACTGAGCGGATGAACTGTGGGTAGAGGTGAAATGCCAATCGAACCAAGAGATAGCTGGTTCTCCTCGAAATGCCTTTAGGGGCAGCGTTGTTGTGGGCTGCCGCAGGTAGAGCACTGAATGGGCTAGGGGCGGTTCCCCCGTTACCAAACCCAACCAAACTCCGAATGGCGGCAGGTTATACAGCAGCAGTGAGACCGTGGGGGCTAAGCTTCACGGTCAAAAGGGAAACAACCCAGACCATCGGCTAAGGTCCCAAAGTGAAGACTAAGTGGCGAAGGAGGTCGCTTCGCACAAACAACCAGGAGGTTGGCTTAGAAGCAGCCACCCTTGAAAGAGTGCGTAACAGCTCACTGGTCGAGTGAAGTGGCGCCGAAAATGATCGGGTCTAAGTCTTCCACCGAAGCCATGGAGTCGTGGCGCAAGCCGCGATTGGTAGAGGAGCTTCGTGCAAGCGGTGAAGCATAAACGTAAGTCTGTGTGGAGCCTGCACGAGTGCGAATGCCGGCACAAGTAGCGTAAAGGTCGGTGAGAAACCGGCCCGCCGTAAATCTTAGGTTTCCTGGGCTACGTTAATCGTCCCAGGGTCAGTCGGGCCTAAGCCGAGGCCGCAAGGCGTAGGCGATGGACATCTGGCGCACATTCCAGAACCACCTCGCGTTCGTTATACCGATGGGAGGACGAAGGAGGGTAGGCCAACCGGACGATTGGATGTGTCCGGCCAAGGCTGTAGGGAGCTCTGATTGGAAAATCCGTCGGAGCGCTAATCCTGAGAGCTGATGGGGAGCTGACCGCAAGGTCGGCGTAGTGGCTGATCCCAAACTTCCGAGAAAAGTCTCTAGGGAGAATGCAGGTGCCCGTACCGCAAACCGACGCTGGTAGATGGGAAGAGGATTCCAAGGCGATCGAGAGAACTCTGGCTAAGGAACTCGGCAAAATAGCCCCGTAACTTCGGGAGAAGGGGTGCTCCTGGGTGTGTAAGATCTCGCATCTCAAGCATTCGGGAGTCGCAGCTAAGAGGCCCAACCGACTGTTTACTAAAAACACAGGTCTCTGCGAACCCGTAAGGGGACGTATAGGGGCTGACGCCTGCCCGGTGCCGGAAGGTTAAGAGGAGGGCTGAGAGGCCCGAATTGAAGCCCC
>DASRSU010000003.1:0-1952 GCA_035656295.1 Bathyarchaeia archaeon
ATCAGCGGCGAAGTTGTGCGAAAAACAGATCTTCGTCGAGCGATGGCTCCCCGGTCAGTCCGACAGGCAAGAGTGACTGGACTCCTTGCAGTAGTTCCCGTGCTGTAGACGACTGAAGGGGATAATTCAAAACACTTATCAGCGCAGAGAATCGCCCGCCGATTCCTGCCGCATCCTGCAAACCTTCCTCGATTCGCGCAGCGAATTGTCTTGCTTCCTGAAGGTCAAGCTGAGGAAGAATGACACCGAAAAGAGTGGTGCAGAAATGGAACAAGGAATCCGTCGGGCGAAGTTTACGGGCGACTG
This sequence comes from Bathyarchaeia archaeon, assembly GCA_035656295.1. GTDB lineage: Archaea > Thermoproteota > Bathyarchaeia > 40CM-2-53-6 > 40CM-2-53-6 > 40CM-2-53-6. The sequence goes on from DASRSU010000003.1 coordinate 307, forward strand.
CCTTGATGCCATCCCCGAGGGCTTCCGCTGAGGACGCCGCGGAGTTGTTCGAAGTATTGTTTGCCGTTTTTATCTGAATGACTAATATCGAAAGCGGAGCCGAGATATTTGCCGCCCGTCGGAATTCCATTGCCAATCGATCCTGAAATTGATTCATTCCGGCAAGAGAATTCAGGAAATCCTTACTGGCTTGGACGCGAAGCTCTGTGAGTCTCTCCTTTTCCCGCGTTATAGCTTTTCTTAATTGAACTATCATGGCCTGACGATCAATCAGATAGCCGATTAGGAGCACGGCCAATCCGCAAAAGCCGAAAAATGAGATGCGTAAGGCGCTTCCGCCAATGGTAATAGACTGAGGAAGCGTGGCGGGATACATGAAGAAAGCAACGCCAATGACCAGGACAACCAAGACGGTTGTTGTCAGAGTCCAGAGGTGGAACTCGCGGCGATCCAGATCTTCCCGATCAATTTGATCGAAGACTCTCATCTATGCATGCCCCATGGTTGATCTTCAGTACTGGCGTTCGTCTGGCCAGTCATTGGACTGAAGGCTGCGTACACAATCTTCTCCGTTGCATATCGCGAATCATTCGGTCACTGGCAGATTCAGCGCCTATGAGGAAGCAAACTGATGAATCTCTCCAAGCGCCCCCTGAAATCGATAATGTAGTAGACTGCGAATGGTTCATTCTGAAACTGGCCTCTGCTTTGTATTGCGAGCAGCGAAAACGACAACAGGTATTGACTGTAGATAGAGCGGAAACATGAGAGCTGGGGAGCAACTGAAGGATTTGCGGAATAAGCTGGGGATCACCACGCGCGACGTGGAGGATTTCAGCAGAAAAATCGCGCAAGAAGAAGGCAGCGAGGATTTTTACATCTCCAATGCGTGGCTGACCCAAATTGAAAACACAGGTTCGATTCCAAGTATTCACAAATTGTTCAGCCTGAGCGTCATTTACCAGGCGAATTACAATGACCTCTTGTCCCTGTTCGGAATCGAATTGGCAAACGCCGGCAAGTATCAATTCACGACACGTTTGGAAAAGACCAGGCTGACAAATATGCAAGCGTCGCCTACCACTCGCGGGATTACATTTCCGGTTCGATTTGATTCTGGGTTCACCGTGGACAGGAGCAACTTGCTTTCGCGAATGGTTGAGGTATGGGGCGAAGTGCCGATTCCATTGATTCAGAATCTCGATTTGAAGCACAGTCTGTATGGATACATCGGGCTGAAAGACTACATGCTCTATCCGCTGCTTCGGCCGGGCTCATTTGTTCAAATCGATGATGACCGGGATCAAGTGCAGTCGGGACCGTGGAAATCGGAGCTGGATCGGCCTATTTACTTCGTGGAGCTTCGCGATGGATATGTGTGTTCCTGGTGTGAATTAGACGGAAATCTCTTATTGCTGGTGCCTCATCCTCTTTCGCCATGTCATATTCGACAATTTGCTTTTCCGGATGAGGCGGAAATCGTGGGGCAAGTCACGGGAGTTGCGATGCGGTTGGTTGATTTTTCCGAGGATTCTTCGCACGGCGCTCCAAGACTGCCAAGGCGATCCTGAGGTTGGAGCAAAAAAGATGCGCAGAAATCGGGTCACAAGCATTCGGGATGACAATGCGGAAAGGCTCAAGAGTTT
>DASRSU010000004.1:0-1690 GCA_035656295.1 Bathyarchaeia archaeon
TCGGCTGCGAGGTGGCGAGGACGTACATGCTAGGGAGAGACAGGACCGCCCACCACGACGTGATCCTTGACAGCGTCCTTGGCCTGGACGTGTGGATGGGAGCGTTCATTGGGACGACAAACAAGCTCCTGAATAATGCCACAGTGAAGTACAAGGTTGGCGAAAAGCTGGTCGATACCAGAGTCAATCACTTCGGTGCTGTCTTCGGGTACGGTTCAGCAATCGGGGCAGGGACGGTGATTCTTCCTGGAAGGTTCATTCCGCCGCGCGCAATAATTCAGGCGGGGACCGTTTACTCGAGTCCGGCTGATGTGAACAGGTGAGCCGGGAGGGCGGTCCCTTTCTTTGCGGAATTCCAGAGTCTAGGTGTTGTAGTAGGCGTAAAGCGTCGTGTCTTGTGTAGGAGTCATGGTGAGCACCGGGTTGGTGTTCCCGTCTGCCCAGTGGGCGAAGATGTAGTTCTGCCAATCGGACATTGATATCGTGTATTGGGCGCCGACCGTGGCAGTGAAGGTAAGCGTGGTGTAGCCCGAAGCGACCAGGTTGCCGTTGCTGTAAACCTCGACCCACATTCCAGTGAACGTGTTACCTGACAGGTCTTTGGAGATGATTGTGACGAGAGCTTTGGTCTGCGGTTTCGTGAAGAAAGCAGTGAGGGTCGTCGCCTGTGTGAGGGTCACCGACTTGGTAGGATTGGTGGTTCCGTCCTGCCAGTGAGCGAAGACCCATCCTTGAGGTGCGGTCGCGGCGATGGTGTACTTGGTCCCGGTCATTACCGAAGCGCTCAACGGAATGGTCCCGCTTGCGACCGTGGTCGAGCCCAAAGAGACCTTGACTGTAGCGCCGGTGACGGTCCCTCCAGCAGTGTTGGCCGAGTTGATCGTGAGCTGGACGGGGGACCTGTAGTAGGCTGTGAGCGTAGTGTTTGCCGACGGAGTGATCGTGATTGGGTTACTCGTGCTCCCTGTGTTCCAGTGGTCAAAGACAAGGTTCTGACTGGACAGCGAGACCGTGTAGGTCGAACCAGACGTGGCTGTGAAAGAGAGAGGAGTGTACCCTTTGGCAACGGTCGAACCAGCTGAAGTCACGGACGTGTAGATTCCGGACAGGGCGGCGCCGTTGAGGTAGTCTGACCGGACGCTGACAGTGAAAGTGGTTGGCGGAGCCGGACAGGCACCAGTGGTCGAGTAGTAGGCCGTCAGCGAAACGCTTCCTGCCAGGGTCAGAGTCCTGCTGGAGCTGGTCGAGCCGTCCTGCCAATGGCAGAACACGTAGTTGGCGTAGTCTGCGACAGTGACTGTGTAGGCGCCTCCGTTGGTCCCTGTGAATGAAATTGGCGTGTATCCGGTGGCAAGAACGTTGCTTCCCTGGTTCCAGGTGGTCCACAGTCCTGAGATCGCTGCGCCTGAAAGTGAGACCGAGCTCACTGAAACCGAAGACGAACCGCCACTGCTGGAAGTGGTGCTCGATGTGGAAGTCGTGGAGGAAGAGGTTGTGGAAGTTGTGGAGGAAATGGTTGTCGAAGTCGTTGTTGAAGTCGTGGAGCTGGTACTGCTGGCGCTGGTGATCGAAGTCGACGTTGTAGTGGTTACAGTCCCATCGATGGCCGACAGCGCGGCCACCTCGGAGCTGAAATATGATGGAAGGACGTCGTAGGGATTCGACCCGTTGGCGTCGGTAAGGTAGAACA
>DASRSU010000005.1:0-72045 GCA_035656295.1 Bathyarchaeia archaeon
TCGCCTGTCATATAGCAAACATCGAACCACCCCGGCTCGATCTGTAATCACTATCAAGAGAAGCTTGGGAGTCTTGCTTTGTCAATAGATCGATTTTTTCTCCTCATTTTGGACTCTTCAGCAAACAGTTTATTGTTCGAGAAGACAGCGGGGGTAATGAAAATCTTGGAGGCATTTTTTGGATCGTTGAAGACTCCTCTCACAGCGCCTCAGAAGGGAACCGAACCGCGGGTCAGACTCCCAATACTTCCATAGTGAAGCGGCAACTTGGTCTAGACGACAGAAAATGTCCGGGGTTGATTAACGCCTATTGCAGGCTGAACTCCAGTTTCATTCGGCGTTTCGAGCGGGGTTCTCCGTTACCATTTACGGTTACCAGACCCGTTACAATTCGGGAAGTGTCAATTGCACTTGATTCTTGACACGAAAATCGGAGCAGACTAACCATGCCTACCAGCACTGCGCCCAACCCATAATTAGAGTGGGCGCCATCTCATGAACATGCCGAGGCCGACCAAAGACGACGCGCTGTTGATCATCAGGCTCCGCGAGATTTTTCCACTCGAATCGTCGAGATGGGTCCAGTTCAATTTCTCAGCCAAGACATACGATGAGTTCGAAGAGAAGTGCCCCAAGGGCAGCACTGAAAGGGCCCACGTATCGAATGTTCTCAGCTTCTACGAACTTGCTGGAACCCTAGATTATTACAAGCTGCTTAGCGAAGATCTGTTCTTCGACTTTGGCTTCCAGTTCTGGTTCAACTGGGAGAAGCTGGAGCCGATCATAGACGGTTGGCGAAAAAGGATGAAGGACGAATGGATCTGGGACACGACGACATGGTTCGCAAACAGAATGAAGGCGTGGTGGAAGAAACGCCCATACCCGAAGACACACCAACCAACCGAGACCTCGAAAACCCGGAAAGCCTGACACTTAGTCAAGCCAAATTACGACCGACAGGTTACTGGAGATCTTCTATGCAGGTAGAAATAAAACGGGAACGCTCAAGCTACGGAGTGTTGTGTTACCTGATTGGGATCATAGCTGGTAATCTGGTGCCGGGAGTGGGATAGCAACTCCGGTTCATGTGCCGAGTAGTCCGGGGCCATGTCCGTACGAGGTATCTAGACTTGGATACGGATAAATATCCGCTGTCGCCAACCCGAAATTACAGTATGACTCAGAGGCAACCGGCAAAGAAGGGCGCGCAGAAGTCCGAGGGACTCACCGACGGGGAGAAAGCCGCGATGAGGGAGACCATCCAGGAACGGAAGTTGGGTAAAGCCAACGACGAGAGCGCCGTGCTCGCGAAAATCGCCGAGATGCGAGAGCCGGACCGCAGCATGGCCAAGCAGCTCCACGCCATCATCAAAGCCACCGCGCCAGCCCTCTCTTCGAGAACCTGGTATGGGATGCCCGCGTATGCCAAGGATGACAAGGTCGTCTGCTATTTCCAATCAGCGCAGAAGTTCAAGGCAAGATACTCGACGCTCGGCTTCAGCGACAAGGCGAAACTCGACGAAAGCCAGATGTGGCCGGTCGTATTCGCACTGAAGAGGTTGAGTGGCGCCGAAGAGGCAAGAATCACCGCACTCTTGAAGAAAGCGGTTAGCTGAGAAGAGAAACTAGAGCCGGGCGAAAACACCGGCGGTCAACCAGAACCACTTGAGCCAAAACGCCGGGTTTCGCCATCTTGTCTCTGACTCTTCACGTTGGTTGGTCGCTCCGCCCAACCTTTCCCCGTTCGGATTGCCTTCGACATCGTTCCTCTAAGAAAAAAACGGCCAGCTCAAGCTACGGGTCTTATGTTACCAGAATGGCACACTAACTGGTAATATGGCGCCGGGAGTGGGATTCGAACCCACGAGGGCCGAAGCCCAACGGCTGTCACGTCATACCTTCGCGACTTCTTGACCTTTCTGGGATCTCGAGGCCGTCGCTTTAACCACTCAGCCATCCCGGCACAAAGGCAAGAATCGCCGATTCTGTCTTAAACCATTTCTGAGGAAGAGAACTCACCCAGACGGGCTCGATGGTTTACTATGGACTTCTAGCCAAGGGTGCTGGATGTACTAATGTTCTTAGAGTGTCAAACATGTCAGCGCCCTGTGCACGAGCTCTATGCGGCAGTAAGTGATCCGCTATCACCCTCTCCTCTAACGCGAAGAATTGTACCCTCAAAGGATCCTGGTAGGTGAAGTCTACACGAGATGAGTATTGCTGGAACAGCTCTGTTATTGTCTTGTAGATGATGATCCTAGCACTACCGCCGAACGATTCTGTTAACACCTTGAAGACATCGTCAAACTTTGTGCAAATGTCTGCTTCCGTGATACCTTTTTTGTTGAGATGAGCATAAACGACCTCTCGTACACTGACACCCATCGTCTCCAAGACCTTCGAGAAACAATACGTCACTGTTTCGTGGAAGGCCTCTGCGGTCAATGTTCTCAAGGCTGGACCACCCAGACTTCTCTAAAGGCATACGGGTCGGGACGGACGGATACGTGTGTTGTAACATTACCCGCTTCCCTACCGGGACTGTTGTGGAGAACATTGTGGTTCAGCGATAGTACCAGTATGTTGGGTCGACCAGCCTCATTCTGCAAGACTAAAAACCATCCCGGTTGTGAGTGCGAATTGAGACTCTATGAGCCAGAGCAGCTTTAGGATCGAGAAGGTGTTTGGGAGGGAGATTCTCGACTCGCGTGGAAATCCCACAGTCCAGGTGGATATTACCACCCGGTCCGGGTTTGGACGATTCTCCGTCCCATCAGGCGCTTCGAAGGGGCGTTTCGAGGCCGTGGAACTCCGTGACGATGACCGTCAACGCTACCACGGAAAGGGCGTCTTAAAGGCGGTTGACAACGTCAACCATGTTCTAGGGCCGAGAATAATCGGATTGGACTCTCGGAACCAGGAAGAGGTTGATAGGGTCCTAATTGACCTTGATGGCTCGCCAGACAAGAGCAGGCTCGGGGCAAATGCCCTGCTCGGCGTTTCAATTGCGACCGCCAAGAGCGCAGCTGACAGTCAGAGAATACCGTTCTACAGACACCTCGGGTTCAAGCAGCCTCGCCTGACTCTTCCCATGCCGATGTTAAACATTCTCAACGGAGGCAAACACGCTGGTAACGATCTCGCATTTCAGGAGTTCATGGTCCTGCCTGCTGGGTTCAAGTCGTTCCACGGAGCCCTACGCTGTGGGGTAGAGATCTATCAGTCCCTCAAAGAACGGCTAGAGTCCAAATATGGTAGAAGTGCAGTGAACGTGGGCGACGAGGGCGGATTTGCACCGCCCATTGAGAATGTTGAGGAGGCGCTTGACAATGTTTCTGACAGTGTCGAAGAAGCAGGATACGAGCTGGGAAGGAACGTAATTCTAGGCATCGACCCTGCCCCTGACAACTTCTACGACCCGAAGAAGGAGGTCTATCTGGTCAATGGGAAGGAAATGACGGGCGACCAACTCCTAGAATACTATCAACTGCTCCTGGAAAGCTACGCGTTGAGGTCGATCGAGGACCCGTTCCACGACGAAAGCTTCGACTACTACGCAAAAATCACTAGGATCAACAGCCGAGTCCAGATCGTCGGCGATGACCTCTATGTTACAAACACAAAGCGGCTTGAGAAGGGAATACGCCTCAAGGCCGGGAACGCTCTGCTGGTAAAGCCGAACCAAGTCGGAACCTTGACAGAGACGATCGAGGCGATCGAAAAGGCGAAGAGCGCAGGCTTTGGCCTCGTGATGAGTCATCGATCTGGGGAAACAGAAGATTATGCGATTGCTGACCTAGCAGTGGGACTGGCCACTGGGCAGATCAAAGCGGGAGCTCCAGCGAGAGGCGAAAGAACTGTGAAGTACAATCGGCTCGTAGAGATCGAACAGGAACTAGGCTCGGGGGCTGCATACTATGGTCCCGAGTTCTTGAAACAACACGATTGACAATGGAAGCCTATTCAGCCCGGGATCGATACCGCTGTTCCTTAAGCCAGTCTGGAATTATTACTGCCCGCAGCAGTTCCTGGATCGTTGCACCTCTCTTCCGCGCAATCCGTTCCAGCTGCCGGTAGCAATCATCGCTCAGCATTTGCATGAACTTCACATTTCGAGCCGTTCTCAACGATATCGAGAGCCAGCGGTGAATTGTTTGGTAGATAAAGAGGATGCGACCGTTGTCTAGTGGAACATCTAGCTGTGAATGGTTGTCGGAAAGTAGTGCCGTTATGTTGACCACACGCGACGGCCAGTACTAGCGGGCAACGGAGTCATGTTACCTTCCGCTCCTAGCACCGTATACGCGTCTCTTTTTTGCTAGCAATGCCCCATTTCATATTCGATGGTCCGGCTTGAACGGCCTCGTTCTCAAGCCATTAGAACTCGCCGAGAACAAACTATCCTTATTCTTGGAAAGATTTCCAGAATATAGGAAGACTCTCGGGCTAGCCGTAGCCCATGAAGAAGCAGTGCCAAGCTATCTCAACTATCAGGGCTGGCAGTGGAGCGATGTGGAAACGCATCCCACGAAGCTCATTAGACTGGTGACTGAGGGAATCTCAAGAATCAATCTGAAGACAAGACAAGCTACACACTACGTTCTCCGGGACAGGGACTCTGTGAAGCAGGTCTTAGGCAATCTCCGCTACTAGCACACACACACTCAAACACGGGTTTTGTTAAAGCCAAAATTCATCGCACAATATCTAGTTCCGAAACGCCAAGCTTCTAGAGCTGCACAGATCTAATCTGGAGGAAAAAACATGGCTCTCGTGAGCAAACCAGTGAGAATAGGTCAGGCAACCTACCTGCGCGTCCCCAGAGACTGCGAGGAGCTGCTCGCGATCATGACAGCACAAGTCTGCACCGTCGACTTTCAAATCGACGAAAAGGGGTGCAGCCTTGTCTACAACTTTGCCAAACCAGTTCCAGACCTAGTTGAGGAACCGCCTCGCCGACCACTCTGGATGCAAGAAAAAGAACTATTGGCCTAGTAGTAGCACTGGCAACAAAAACCCCCAGCTTTTTTTCGCTTTTATTCTTTCTCAGTTTTCCACAGCAGGCATATCGCCGTAAGAGCTGTGATTCTTCTTGGAGGAAAAGCCTTCTCAGGCAAGACGGAAGACTATGATACAGTCTGAAGCGTTAGGCTTACGCATATCCTTCTACGCTTTCTGCTAGTTGTCGGAATCGACTGGTTATCTGGCTCTTGGGACTCTTTAGCGTTAAGACAGATCTGCTCAAGGAGCCGATGATTTCTTCGGAGAAGGGGACCCAGCCTGACATGTCAACTGTGAAATGTGCCCCGAGAACCCTGGCAAATTTCAACACTTCGCTCTCTTTGATCCTTGGTGGGATCATGTTCATGATAAGGTGGACTGGTTTGTCGAGAGTGCTTGAGATCTCGATCAATACCCCCGTACCAAAAATATCCTGTTGATCAACCCTTGAGACTATTATTTGATGGTCGCATACCCCGAGAGCTAGAAGCGTGTCATGCTGTATTCCCGGATGAGTATCGATTAGGAGATAGTGTAGTCCAAATTTGGTTTGTACTCGCCTTATCGCGTTTTCGAACATGTCCAATTCGAAGCCCGTCTTGAGTGTGCGCATTATTTCTGAGACTTTGACACTTGCGGGACTATAGTACAATTCCCCACCGTTAAGGCTCAGCTTTTCGCTCATGCGGACGCACGCGGCTTCCGGGGGACAGATTCCGGCTAGTACGTCGTTTAGTGTGAACCGTAGCTTGTCCGGGTCTATGTCGAAGAATACGTGCAGTCCTGGCCCTTCGAGGTCCATGTCCATGACTCCTACTCGACGTCCCTTCAACGCGAGCGCCACGGCAATGTTCGCTGTGAGAGTGCTCTTTCCTGTTCCACCCTTGTACGAGTGGACAGCTATGCTTCTAGTCATTCTGTTCCTTCTCTGCGGCTAATCTCTCAGCTCTCCGTTTCAACTGGGCCTGGATAGACTGTAGGAAGTCCTCCCCCTTCACCTGCTCAGCCTTCTCTTTGATTGCCTGAACGTCAAGCTTGACTTCCCGATGGGTTACGCCGCGCTGTCTGGAAATTAGCGTTCCGAAACCTAGTCCTAATGCAACGAGTAATACTATCCAGGGCAACCAGCCAGTCAAGATGGATGTGCCACCGGGAGGTGTTGGGCCTGAGCTGTTGACACTGACGTTAAACGAGGCATTGCTGTTTCCTCCGTTGCCATACGCGTCTCCGGCGTTTACTGTTAGAAGCCATATGCCGGATGGGTCTGTGCTATTGACTCTGTAGCTGCCTGTCCATTTGCCGCGAGTCTGGTCGTAAATAAGAATCAAGGGGGCCGTGACATATCCACCGGAATAGGTCAGCGTTGCATTCACGCTCCCAACTGTGGTAGTTCCCTCCCGCTGGGGTTACGACTCTGACGCCGATCGGAATGATGCTTCCGAGATTGTATGGTCCGCTGAACCCGTCGATTATCACTGTGAGAAAGGCAGTCCTGATCGTAAAGCCTACGGAGCTGGCGATCACTGGTCCAACGTTTCCAAAGCCATCGTTAAAACTGCCTATAGCAAGGTTCGCGGTCCAGGCTCCCGCTGTCGAGCTTAGGCTAGTCGCGTAGACCGCGCGGAAACTATTCACGGTGTTATCGTAAGTTGCGGTAACGATGTGGATTGTTGTACCATCAGGTTCGGTCAGCCTGACTAAAGCAATCCCGATATTCGCCAATTGTCCATTGGGATATGTTGTGTTGAAACGAAATTCTACCACCTGAGTCCGCTGGAGGATACTAGCGCTCCCCCAGAGAGGAGTTATCGACATATTCGCTATGTTAACAATGAAGCTCTGCAGGTCTGGAGGAGTCTTTGCCGGAGTATTCTTGCCCGAGAGACTGGCGGTGTACGTTCCGGTGAGCGTGCTGGGAGCAGTCTGCCATGAGAATGAGACTCTCCCGCTAGAGTCTGCAAGTTTCGACGCTGGAAACCCTGGAACCGCTGTAACTCCTCTAAGCAGGGTAATAGTGACGTTGTCGGATGGAAGGTAGCCGCTGCCGAATACTCGTACCGTGGAGGTCCTTTGGTACGAGGTATTGTCGGTTAGACCTACTTGGAACTGTCCCGTGGCGATGCTGGCATTGACCGAGGGCAGGTTCTCTGCAACGTTGACAGTGTAGGTTCCGGTTAGGTTGAGAGAACCTGAGAAGTCAGAGGGATATTTTGCGACGAGGGACCATGATGGCACTGTTGAGAGTACGGATTTTGTCGCAACGGTTGAGGTTCCTGCTGGATCTCTGACTGTCCAAGTGAAACTGTAGGTTATTGGTGTCATTGCATTCGTTACTGAGACGACCAAGCTTACTCCGGTCGAGTTTCCCTCGGTTGTCCGGGCGGGTGACATGTTGAGCTTGAATGTTTCACCTGCGCCGTGGGCTAGAGGTGCACTCTCAATCCATAGGGATAGCGATAGGAAAACGGTGAGTAGTAGGAGACTGTTGAATACTAGTCTGGGCAATATTTGAACTACCGCGCAGTTTTCCTCCATTCAACAATCTAGACCCGTATGGAGTTTGACATTGTGTAACCGTACCCCTGATGTTCTTGTATTAGTGAAACAACATCGTTTGCATGATACAGAAATTGGGGACTCGGAATGAGTGGATCCTCGAAAACCTAATGGGCATTATTGCCGTTGACTGATATTCTGCCGTCGGTTCTGAGATCTATTTCGAGTTAGACGGGATCGGTGCAACTATGTATTGAACCATTTTATATCCCGTGCAGGCCGTCTCTTTCCAAGAGCGTTCAGGGCATAATGGCAGAAGGCAACGTTCGCAAGCTGATCGAAGACCCGTCCTTTCCGAGGGAGTGGCCGGTCAAAGAGCAGCACATTGAGCACAAGGTTCACTGGAAGGAGGGGGCCAGCAAGGAGTACGGTGTCCATGGGACGGAGGTTGGTGTTGATTTTGACATTTGTATCGCTGATGGTATCTGTATTACTGTGTGTCCGGTGAATGTTTTTGATCGTATGGAGCTTGAGGGTGAGGCTGTGAAGATGGAGAAGGGTATCACGAACGATAGTGGAAAGGCTCCGTTGGCGACTTGGAAGGCGGACCCGGCACGGGAGAAGGACTGCATATTCTGCCGTGCTTGCGAGATACAATGCCCTGTCCAGGCCATCAAGATCACAGAGCCCTAATGGCCTAGTTCTCGCCCACGAGATTGGCTGATTTTTCCAGAACTTTTTTTTCTTTGAGGCCTCTCGCCAGATGGGCTGATTGCAGGCGATTATCTCGATTACACTCGGAGAAGTCCCTTTTAGTTGTCAAAACTGAGTGTGCGAGTTATGCAGGTTAGACCGTGCGTAAGGGCATCTAGAAAATCGCGCGCTTATTTCGTGAATTCACGCCCATTTCGGTATAGTCATCTAAGACGCTGCTGGATTTGGGCCGAGTCTTCGACTTGTCGCCCGGACCTGAATTGCTTCCAGAAAAATCCTATGAATAACCAGGATTTCTAATGGTGTTTCAGGATCTATTTTCGACCGGAAAGGAGTAAAACCCTTGGATATGCAAGGCCTACGCTTGCTATCTTACGATATTTACGCCAAATCTCACCAAAGTCATACTTTTTCCCGAACGGTTCTGCTTCCACAATGTCTTGGAGTTCTATTCTGGCTTCATCGCTTGTCAGCTGGATCTTGGGATCATGGAATACCGCATTGATATCATGAAGATCATGCGCTTTTAGAATGGAGATGATGGAGTCGCTTGAAGGTAGCCCAGCATGGAACACCTCGTTCTGAATTTTGTAATACAGTCTCTGACTCTTAGTATTCGCACATTCTGGAAACATATTGTCCGATAAAGCGAATATGCCACCGGGCTTGAGCGACCGTAGTGAATCCGTTATCACGTTCGACAATGCCTCTCTGCCACTCGTCATGCTGACATCTTCTAGAAACAGGAAAGAAACGATACAATCGAAAGATTGTTTTGCAAATGGGAGTTTGCTAGCGTCTCCCACTACAAGAGAAATTCTATCCCGTAATTGTCCAGTGTAGGCTCCCCGCTGCGCGATTCGCAGCTGGTCTCCACGGAGAAAATCGACTCCGACAACATTAGCCCGCGCCCTTACAACGATCTCGTATGATAGAAACCCGTGGCCGAACCCAAGATCAAGAACTAGCCCATGTAGATGCTCACTGAGTTGTTCGATAATCCATCGCCGAGCCTCTCCGAAAACAACGTATCTCTCAGTCACTCCACGCTTCTCAGATGGACTTCCCTCAAACCACTTACTACGAATCTTCTCAAGACTATCAGTAATGGATTCTTTCAAATTCGCAATACTCGTCGCAACCGTTAGGCGCTAATAGTCAACGCATCTTTCCATTACAAATGCCTTTGTGGATTCTTTCATAGAAGACGCGATCAAAGGTTGCACCACACTTCTCACAAGTCACCTTTCGAGACTGATGAGCAGACTTGAAAGGAGACTTCTTCATAGGAGCATTACCCATTGCTTGTCGAATTACTCCTACAAAGATGACTGCTCTAAAGTTTCCCCTAAAGTCCAGGGCTGGATCTCAAGTACTTGAGTGCACAGTCAACATATAGTAATCCCACGCGAGAACCATCGTTACCCTTTGCCAATCACAGTTGATGATATTGTTCTCAGCCTCATAGCGGGTCTTATCGGACTGGCACTCACGCTTCCGGTTACATACCTGGTAGTGGAGCGTATTATCGGGAAGAATGAGAAGAAGAGACTCGCACCGGTAGAAAAGCTGGCTCGTGAGAGAATAAAGTCAAAGCTAGGCGTCGGGTTTCTCACAACATTTCTCATCACTCTCGTCATCGACGTCAAGACCGCGATCGAAGAGAGGCGACCGATACCGAAAGAAGTGTTATCATTGCATATTGAAAGGTTGAAGGGTGCACAGTCAGATCTTGAAATGTTACTCGGGGTCTATAATCACGTCTTGAAAGTTGATACGACTCATCTTACCAGCCGAATAATTCTCGACATTGAACACATGCAAGAGGATTTCGAATATCTTGCAGAAATCCACCCGAAGGGACCGACGACGTCGCATGCGGCCCACATTGAAGACTTGATCTTGAAGACTGTAAAAGAGACAAAGGAAGAATTGGAGACTCTGGGAACTGAGAACACCCAGATACAGGCACTGGAAGAATGGCTGATAGGATATACTAAGAAAAGGAAGATGGGCGTTGAGAGTCGTAGTGAGCCGATTCTAGTGAAAGGTGGACACGAGGTTTAGCTAATTGACTGGATTCGTCAAGGCCATTATGAAAGATGAGTTGGAAGATGGGCGTCGGAAGATTGTGAGATTGAATGGTAGAAACATTGCGTTGTTTCGGGTGAACGGTGCTTACTATGCTGTTGCAAACAATTGCCTGCACCGCGGCGGGCCGCTGGGCGAGGGCGAAGTAGACAACTACCAAGTGACCTGTCCATGGCATGGCTGGAAGTACGACGTGCGAGATGGGTCGTTTACGGTCATTCCGACGCTAAAGGTGAAGACGTATCCGGTGAAGGTAGAGGACGGCATGGTACTCGTTGACGTGCCATAGATTCAGGTGATACATTGTTGGGAGTAGTCTTTGTCGGGATTCCGTTTTACACGCTCGTAAGGTATCGACCGATGGCCGACGCCGTGCAGAGTTTGAGACAAGCAGGCATCGTTCAAAGAATAAAGTCCACGACGAACGACCTCACTGACATGGGAGACGTGGACTGTCCCGTAATCCACCGGGACCATGGCCCCAAGAACTACAAGAATTATGAAGAGTTCATAGAAGGAACCCGGAGAGTTAGGCTAAAGCTCTCCCAGCAAACCGATAATTCCAAAACCACTTTTTGTCTTGGCGGGGACTGCGCGTTTGTGCCTGGAAGCCTCGCGGGCCTCAAGACGGTCTACAAGGGAAAACCAGGAATGCTCTGGTTGGATGCCCACGGCGACTTCAACACTCCAACGACGAGCACATCAGGTTTCATCGGTGGCATGCCCCTCGCCATCGCATGCGGACGCGGCCCTACGCTGACGGACGACATTGAATTACTGAGACCCCTCCTGGAAGAGAAACGGGTCGTTCATGTTGGCTCTCGATCCCTCGACCCCGGCGAAGACGAAGCGTTGCAAAACTCTGTCAAACTCATCCCCGCAAAGGACGTGAAGAAGCAAGGCCCGCGAGAAACGGGCCTTCAAGCTGCTAAGATCCTAGGCGACTCATCAGACTGGATCATTGCCCACCTCGACGTGGACGTTCTCGACCCGTCCCAGATGCCTGGGATTGACTTTCCAGAGCCCGGGGGGTTATCTACCCAGGATATTCTCGAAATCTTTCATGCGTTACAGTCCACTGGCAAGCTTAAGGTCGTGGACTTGACAGCCTACAATCCAGCCCTTGACACAGGAAATCGTGGACGGTCACTGCTTCTTGACCTAGCACCACGACTAGTCAGCAAGCAAGCCAGCTAGTCGTCATCATTCATTTGGCTCCTCACTTTTTTTTCGCCCGTGTCTTAGACTGTTGGCCGGTTGAAGTTTTATTGTGAGGGCCGGCTGGTCTAGAGACTATGCGGTTGCCGATTTATCCTCCTGAGAAGATTTCTGGCCTACTCCTATTCGTCGGCTCCGTCCAATTCTTGTTGGGACTAGTATTGGCAGAGGAAGTGTATGCAGATTACAGGGTTTCTCAGACTATTAGCAGTCTCGGTCGGCCAGGTCCCTCTGCACTGATTTTCAACTCTTCCCTTTTCCTGGAAGGAACCCTTGTCTTGGTCGCCGCATACTTCCTCCACAAATCCTTCCATAAAATTCCAGCAACTATCTTCTTCGCTGTGGGAGGGCTCGGCGCGATCGGTGCTGCCTTGTTTCCGGAGGACGTGTACAACATACATTTGGCCTTTTCAATATTATCATTCTTCGCTGCCAGTCTAACGCCCTTCGTCACACTTTCCCTGCAGAGTTCACTCTTCAAGTACCTCTCCATCTCACTGGGTACACTCTCTCTCGTAGCAGCTGCCGTCTTGGCGATTCCTCAACTATTCGGTTTGCTCGGACTACCCTATGGCGCAGTTGAGAGAATCGTAGCTTACCCTACCCTCCTCTGGGTAATCGGCTTCGCAAGCCAAGTGATGAGTACAAGCGGGGACATGACATCTCGCGCCAAGCAGAGTACGGGGATTGTTTAGTTAGCCCGTTTCCTCGCGGGCCGTCGTACGTGAATAACATGCACCACACTAGGGTCGTACACTTTGAGATACCAGCCGATAACGAGGAACGCGCAAAGAGCTTCTACCAGAAAGCCTTCGGCTGGGACATCAGCCAGTACCCCGGAATGGAATACCACATGGTCGGAACCACAGAGTCTGATGAGAAGACCCAGATGCCCACGAAGCCAGGAGCCATCAACGGCGGACTGACAAGACGCAACAACGAAGTCAAGAACACCGTCATCACAGTCGATGTTGCTGACATTGAGGTTGCATTAAAGAACATTGAGAAACTGGGCGGCAAGACAATCCGGAAGAAGCAGCCCGTCGGAGACATGGGATTCACAGCCTATTTCAAAGATACTGAAGGCAATATTGTAGGTCTCTGGCAAAGCGCACGCCGAATGTAAAGCGACCATTTCCACCACTCCCCATACTTCTTTTTCGTGTCAATACCCCTTAGGTCCTAAGCAGAGTATAGAATCGATTCAGGTTGCCATTTCAGCGAAGCTAGAACTTGTCTTGATCTCGGATGATTGTGAGTTAATCGTTCTCGAAGACCAGTACTTCTTTGGTCTTCTTGGTTAGGTCGCCG
This sequence comes from Bathyarchaeia archaeon, assembly GCA_035656295.1. GTDB lineage: Archaea > Thermoproteota > Bathyarchaeia > 40CM-2-53-6 > 40CM-2-53-6 > 40CM-2-53-6. The sequence goes on from DASRSU010000005.1 coordinate 12,832, forward strand.
AATACTCCCTTGTAGCGGGTGGCTCGTATTGGAGTGTCGTCGATGTAGTGGTACTCGTCTCCTTCGTTGCGTCTGGGCTTGCCGAAGATTAGCTGATGATGTTTCACTCCGTGTTTTTGCAACCATGCCAGAGTAGCTTCTTTGTGCTCCTCTTTTCTTGCAGTGAAGAAGCAGATGTAGTGCCCCTGATCATACCATTCGTTGATCTTCCTGATCGAGTCAGGATAGGGCGGTGCACTCCACATTAATTCTGGATGTTCATTGTCCACGTGCTCGCAGATGCAACCGTCAATGTCGATTATGAAGATCTTCTTCAACGGAGTCTCGTCATTGAATAGTCATTTCTCTGCTTAGAATATTGCGATCGTTTTTCACCGAAGCCAGCGAAGGGTGGGTCCGAATAGTAGGCGTATCGAAGCACAGTGGGGGACATACATGTGTCAACGCTCTATCGGACCTGTGGTCCTGGGATTCGCAATCTCAGGATTTTTTCGAATCTCTTGATGTCGCTTTTTGCATATCCTTTTTCCTGATAATAGAATAGTTCATGCCACAATTCTTGGAGTCGTTTAACTGGTCTTTTCATGACTCGGCTCGCCCAATCCTCAGGTGACTTTATCCTTCTCAGCGGAAACCGTGTCAAGTAGAAGGGATAATCGACCCTGTCGTAGTCGAATCCGATAAGTGGTAGGTCGTGCTTGATGAGTCTGGTCCCCGGCCGAATATTATTCTTGAACAATTCTTCGTAGTCTTCCTCCGACTCGGACAGCATGGACAAGATCACGTTGGCCTTGTCAAGATCTGCGTCCCTCATGTCGCCACGTAGTGAAATTGTATCAGCTAGTCCCGCGTCAGACACGCGCCGTTTGGCCAGCGCGTTTCGCGACGGATTGTTTTCGAAGCCAACCGCCTTACGTACGTGATACTTTTTCGCTGCGAAGATTAGCACACTAGCATCGCCACAACCCAGGTCGTAGAAGACGTCCCTGGGCCCTAGCCGTGCGAGGTTGAGCATCTTCCTCTTCATCCTTTCACTGAAATAGTCTGCAAATCCCAATCCGTGCTTGGGGTAGGTCTGTTCTTGGATCTCCTTCCAGTTCGTTCGCGTTGGTGACATCGTGGATGGTCAAGACTGGAAAATGAACACCTATGTGAACCCGTGTCTTTTCAAGGCGCATACGTGAAGGTTAGACGCTGGGCATCGTTCTTATGAGAGGCGCGCCAGCAGGAAGTCCAAAATCGCACGGGTTGTCGCTTCCGCCTTCTCGGAGAGCAGGAAGTGCGTCGATCCAGGGATGATGCACAATTGCGAGTTCTTGATCGACCTGAACAGCTCGAGTGTATGTTCTGCTATGACCGCGTCTCTGTCTCCTGCCATCACCAAAGTAGGTGCGGCGATTCCTGCTAGTTCTTCCTTCTGAATGTCAGGCTCGTTGAGCCACATCTTCATCGTCTTATGAAATACTACCGAGAAGTGGGCAGGACCGTCTGGGGTGGCATCGTCGTAGCGCTTCACCAGCGCCGATTGACCTTTCCTGAAAGACTCCGGCGTGGCCGAAGCAAGCCACTCCCGCTCTCTGACGGGCATGGCGCTAGCATTGGGGGGATCACTTACGCAAACAAGTCGCTTGACTAGGTCTGGGCGAGAGATGGTGACGAGGAGAGCGATGATCGCTCCGTCGCTCCACCCGACAACGTTCGAGGGTCCCAGTCCCAGCGATTCGATGAAGTCGACAGTGTCCTGTGTCATTATAGGGAAGCTAAACGGCTCGTCGGTATCAGCGGTGTGTCCGTGTCCAGCCGCTCGAAGGCAACTACCTTGAAGTGCTTGGCTAGCTTGGGCGTCTGGGAAGCGAAGTCCTGAACAGTCCCAAAGCCTCCATGTAGCAATAGCAAAGGTTCGCCCTCTCCTGAGGTCTCATAGTATACCTGCGAATTTCTAATACGGAGATACGCCTTCGTGGGTTGCGTGCGATGGTCAGAATCGACGGTCAGGGTTTTCAATCTGGGCTACCTGATCTCTTGCGATGAGTGGGTCGAGATTTGACGGCTGCAGGAGTTTTTCTCTTTTCTGCGCGCAGTATTTTCTCCAGAGTATTGTAGCGGGCATCCCAGCTCTTGGTCATTTCTTTTATCCAGCCCTCAATCTCTGACATGGCGGCAGGATTGATCTTGTAAATTCGTTGCTGGGCTCTCTTTTCTACCTGTACGAAGTTTGCTTCTCGCAATACTTTGAGATGTTGAGAGATCGCGGGAGGGCTTACTGTGAATTTGTTGGAAATATCGGTCGCGGATAGTTCGCTGTGACTCGCGAGTAGTTCTATGATGTTGAGTCTTGTGGGTTCAGCGAGGGCATTGAACAGTTGCTGTCTCGCTGCTGTACTGTGGGCTATACGATCAGGCGACCACTTTGTTGCGGGTCTTCATTTCTTCCAGGAGTTCATCTAGGCGCTCATAGGATTCGGTGATTCCTTTTTCTGCGCCGCTTTGGATCATTGCGTCGCGATCGGCGACGGACTGGAAGACGGCTTGAACGTTTATTCTGGTTCTTCCAGCGGGGAGTTCCTCGAATCTTACTGTTTCGAGGCTTACGTGTCCCTTCTCCGGTAGGCCTTCGAATTCAAACGTGTCAATGAGTCGCTCGGGCGCGAGTACTTCATGGTTGACGCCGTGGAAGGCAAATTGATTTCCAGCCTTGTCCTTGTGTAGATATCGCCAACTGCCACCGCTTTTCGGTTCAAACTTCTCAAGGGTCATTGTATACCCTCGCGGTCCAAGCCATTGCACGTACAGTTTCGGATCCGTGTGGGCCTTGAACACGAGCTCTCGCGGCGCGTCTATCTCTCTCGTGATGAAGAATTCATGTTTACCCGGTTCTGCGGTAATCTTGGTCTTATTCATGTTATTTCAGCGTCTACGTAATTAAGTCCATGCTTAATTAAAGTTTCGGCGACCTGACGTTCAAGAAGCATTGTCCCAATCCGAATCATTCTCTACTATTAAATAACAAAATAATGGAATCGTCTTGATCGGCGAGACCTATGATGCAGAAACTGGAATTATTTTGAGGCCGCGGAGCAACGCTGGCTCAAGAACTGGCAGCAAGGGCCGACCCGTCGAAGATGGGACTCTCTACCAGTCCAAGTGGGAGACAAGGCGCCCGATTTTCAGTTACGGGACCATTCAAACCAGACACGCTCATTGAGCGAGTTTTGGACCGGTCGTCCCGCGCTCCTGATCTTTTGGAGACACTCTTGGCTGCGGATGCGGCGTTGGTGGAGCAGAACGGCTCATCGAAGAATACCGGAGGTTGGTCGAGACTGGGGCCAACGTTGTTGTTATCGGTCAGGGCGAGCCCGACCGATCTGGGTCCCGACCGATGCGACGTATGTGCTGCGACGCCCAACTACGCCTTCTTGGTCAACGTGTACGGTATAGCCGTCGTAACAACAATCATCGTATTCGGAAGTTCACTTCTTGCGTTAAGAAAAGACTCCGCGATATGCTAGAGCCTATTCTGCGTGCTTTAGAGAATGGCAGACGATCATCTCGCAGATAGAATCGGGAGCATTGTCCCAACGTAATACTTTTCGGAATTATACAAGAAATCCTAAAGGGTTACGATTGGGTTTCTAATGATTCTTGGAATGTTGTGCGATTAGAGGGATGCCTCATGAAGAGGAAATTGGATCCTGTCCGGCTCCAAAATTCCTAAAAACACATTACTGTAAGCACGATCAGTTCATCACGACTTGAAGGACTCATTGCTTATCATTGTTCTCCTGATACTGGCGGGTCTCGCAATTCTCTTCCTCTTCTTTCTAGCGTATCGTCCCTATCCGACAGCGTAGGCTTGTCTCTCTGAAGTGTCCCAATCGTCGAAAGAAGCTCTGGATGCCGCTACCTCAAACATCTTGGACCAGCATTCTGATAGATGCACAGACTTATGATTGTGTTGTAGTGGTAGGAGGGTGTCTCGACTGTCGTCGCGAATAAAGGATCACGATCGCACCTACAATGATTCCTACCATTACTAGAGCGGTCAGCACTGTGGGCTGGAACGGATTGATCGAGCTGAAGCTGGAAACGCTGGTCCTGCTCATTTCTCCCTGTTCAATCTGAAACATTGTGGTCCCGTTATTGTTTGAGACATAGAGGGTCATAGCCTCTGACACGTATGTTCTGGTCCCGTTTGGAAAAGTCTGCTGGACATATCTAGGCTCTATTCTGACCTGCCACCATCCGTCCATTGACGAATTCCCCGGCGCCAGCGCTAGTGTAGCATTCGTCACAGCCCCGCTACGCTGCACATAACCAAGAACAACAGTAGACGTCGGGATCTGCGATTGTATCCTGAACCCGAACACGCTCGTCCCATTCTCAATATTGAAAACCGTGCTCTCTCCTGTTACTGAGATTCCATTCACAGGAGTAAACTGTCGAAGACTGGCACAGGGAGGTACAACCAAAGTAGAGAGAATAAAGGCCGTTAGCGTTGTGAGAGCTAAGGTTCCGAATCTGAGGGGTGGGAATCTGACCAAGTCGTGCCCATCACCAGATTACACGGCATCATGAAATAAGAAGGTGCCGAAATCACCTCATCCCGGATGAGCGGCATTTTGTCGCCGTTATGAGAGGGCCATCCTTGCGGAACTAGCAGCTTTGTCTTGGTGTTTTTCGGCTATTTGCCGAGGTGCAGATCACTCGATCGACCTAACGTCTACTTTCCATGGACGAAATCGCTTGGGACTGGAAGGAGCGCGCTGCTTGGCTTTGTTGCTTGTCGTATGGGCAGTCGGCCGGATATGAACCAGTGTAATAATTCTCGACAAAGAACGGGAATTGGTCGATCTGCTTCTGGTTAGCGCGAGCCCGATTTCCTGGTGATTTCTTTCGCCGGCTCAGGGGTCTCCGGGAAAAGGTCCTTCGGCATTCCTGATAGAACATCGGATAATGAGTCTCTCTGTGAAGAGCCTGGCATCGTGGACATTCCTGCCTGGTATGGCCGGACCCGGCTGAACAGATCATCAATCTTGTTCGCCACCTTCATCTTTTCATTGATCCTAGCGTCAAGCTCTTGCCCGTCGGCTTCCAGTTGCTGTGCTCGTGCTGCTAGTCCTTCTATCCCCTTGGACACTTCGAGCATTCCGTTGACGGCGGCGAGGGAGTATCTGAGACTAGTGATCTCTTTCTGCATCGCCTCGCGGTAGCTGTGAAGCCTATCGAGTATGGGCTGGTAGAGCCGGAGAAAATCAACCATGAGATTCTCGAATTGTTTGATGGCAAGTGTGAACCTCTCTTCTCGTTTCTTCTCAGCAAACTGTTTCGCTGTACCCAACAGTTTCTCTCGGAGAGCAACCCTCTCGATAACATCGTCTAGTACTTCTCGTACATTGTATGACTCGTCGAACACAGTCTCTCGCATTAGGGGTCGAAGGTCTCGAGACGTGGCTGAGCCTTAAGATGAATGTCACTACTCGACCGACAGAGAGGTACAAAAGACCGAGAGTTGGGACAAGAAAAATGCAGAGTAGATTGTTCAAACGATTCGTAACCGACGATGGTAGAACGGTCGTCTTAAGACAGCCACATAGACGTGACGCAGAGAGACTGCTTGTTTTCATTAATGGACTTGTAAATGAAAAAGGAAGAGCGAAGAGTTCGCAACTATACACCGGTTTTGAATCCCCGCTGACGTTGAAACAGGAGAAAGCATGGTTGGGTGAGCTTCTCACCGAGATTCGTAATGGGAAGGTTATCAGTGTGGTTGCAGAGGTGGATGGAAAAATTGTTGGAAACGGCGAGATAGTACGCGGTGAGTACAAGGAGACAAGGCATCACGGTCGCTTAGCGGTCACAATCCACGGGACCCACAGAGGCCTCGGTATTGGACGCGAAATGATACGCACACTTTTGGCCGAGGCTAGACGGCAAAGATTGAGAAATGTTCATGTCGAGTTCCTAGCGGGTAACAAGCAAGCTGTATCAGCTTACGAGAAGGCTGGCTTCAAAAAATTTGGAGCAATTCCGGGGAAGGTCTATCGAAACGAAAGATTCAGAGATGCAATCATAATGGCGCGAACAATTTGAAACCACGCATAGCTGGTATTACCGGACAGAAAAACTGCCCGCTCGTAGCAAGATAGAGGTCTTGAATTCTAACGGTATACCCTGTTATTGAGATTGAGAATCGTATCTTCTTCTTATACCACTGTCTCAAGATGAGATGATATTACAATGCGGCCGGAGCAGGGTATCGAACGCGAGCTGAGCCTCGGAGAGATCATCTCGAAGACCTTCCAGGTGTACCGACGAGACTTCATCAAGTATTTCCTTCTCTTCGCCATGGTAGGGGTAATCATCGGGGTCGTCACGACGCTGGCGCAGAACGCCTTCGTCCTCCCGACTCTCCCCTCCAACCCGACACCTCAACAGTTCCGCGACTGGTTCCCCGGATTCCTTGGAGCCATTGTTCCGCTCGTCGCCTCTATCTTTATTGTGAACGTGGTGTTCTCCCCCATTGCACAAGGTAGCTCAATTAAACTAGCCTCTGAACAGATTGAGAAGGCGCAGGCTGACCTCGGGACAGCAGTCAAATTGGCAGTCTCAAGGTTGCTCTGGATGTGGGCGCTAAGTATCGTGGTCGGCATCATCGTCTTCTTGGGGGTCATCGCTCTAATCGTCCCCGGGATAATTCTGGCGATAATGTTCTCTCTCGTGCTTCCCGTCCTCCTAATCGAGAACAAAGGAGTCTTCGACAGCATGTCGAGGAGCCGTGAGCTGGTCGGCCACAGGTGGCTCAAGACGTTCGCAACATTCCTTGTCCTTGGAATAATCGTCATAATAGCTTCGCTCATCGTAAGTGCGATAACCGGACCCTTAGGCGTCGTAGGCCCTGTGGTCAACGGCATCCTTTCGGCATTCTACCAACCGTTATTTCCTATACTAATGACTGTCTACTACTACTCCAACCTCGCCAGAATCGCTCCGCTTCCCGCGGGCCAGATGCCACCGGGACCGACCACGACTGCATAGGCTGCCCCTGATAGCCTCTCAGCAACTAGAAACACTATCATCTAGATGCCAGTCGACTTCTCTGGGATCCACTGCGCCTGCGGGTTTCATTAGACTCTGACAGTAGGTCCGTTTCGAGCAATGTCTCCTCGCGAACCCTTGGTCATTATGGCTGAATTTGTGTCTAGCCCTATAGTCCACTATGAAACAGAGTGGATGTCGCGGCCCTAAATGACTTTGGGGCAATTCCAGGAGGGATAGGTTGCTATGCGAAGACTCGAAATCCTCATGCTCACACTAACGCTACTGGTAATTGTAATCCTGCCTGCTCAACCATCCGGGGCTTCTTTGGCTCGCCCGACCGCTACCAGGATTCAGGCCACAAACATTGTGATCCATCTCAACGGATTCGTTAGTGCTTGGAATTTTTCGACGAACGCCAATCCGACGATAACTGTCAAACAAGGTGACATGGTTACGGTGAGCCTGGTTAGCAGCGACGGTGCTCCTCACCTGTTTCTCTTGGACATGGACAAGGATGGTTCCACAACTGCCACTTGTCCGACTATCGATCCTTGTTCAGTTCAGTTCCCTCCGAATACCAGCCTCAGCTTCACAGCGGGCACGCCAGGTTCCTACACTTACTTCTGCACTATCCACCCAATTAGCATGTTCGCCACTTTTATGATCCTCGCCGTGTCTAGCGGAGGCGGTGGAGGCCGCGTCTACGAGAAGTGATTTCTTTAGGGTGGTTGAGCTCCATCGAACGACTTTCGATTTTCGTTCCGAAACGGCCGAAGTACTATACTATCGGGCAGTCGCTTGTCCGGTAAAGCGGGTGCCGTATTGAACATTGACGACTCCGTTCTTGTAAGTCTTGGATTCTAAGAGTTTCAACTTATGCATGTTGTTAATGTCTTTGAAATGAGGAATTCCCTTGCCAAGAACGATGGGGTTGATGTTGAACCCAGTGTTCGTCGATCAAGTCCTGATTTATCAGGGTTGATGCGAGGCTTGGACTAGCGAACAGTATCAGGTTGTTGCCATCTCTTCGAAAGAAGATTTAGCGCAAACGCACTGCCCATCTTGCCAAGACCCAAGACTCCCACCTTTACCATATTGTCAAGCCTCCCCGTCCCTAGAATCTACCCCGTTCCAGTTTTAAAGTGAGAACAATCATCGTGACCTAGATATTCTGCGGTGAATATCGAAATGTGGACTGTAATGTGGAAGAGGCCATAGTGCGAGATAGGGCTACCGCGTAACGCTTAACAATCGAGGATTCTCATCATGGGTTCAGTCTTCTAGCCTTGACCAATTCACGCAATGAAAGGGCCCTTTTCTTCGCCTCAGCCCTTTTGTTATTGGCCCTGTTGTCCTCTCTCAACCCAATAAGCAGAGGTCAGGTAACTTCGCCTTCGTATTCTACAGTCCAACATGATTCTCTCGCTCTGACCGTTAATCCCGACACCAGCGTAGGAGTTGGCTGGAATACGACTTCCACTCCCAACACCGGGACAAGTCCCGGCAACCTCCCGCCTACCGTGTTGAGCAGTCTTCGTCTCGCTCTTAACACCCACACTCCGATACTAGTCGTTTCCTCTCCCAGCATGTGTCAACGAGTAAACAACCCTAACACGAGCGCTTGCACTCTCGCCGTGGGCGACGTGATTCTCATCCGTGGAGTCAACCCGAATCTGATCACCAACAATTCAATCATAGTGTTTAGACCGTACTCTTCTAATCCCAAGTATCTCGTCGTTCACCGAGTAATCCATGTATTTCCTGCTACTCCGACTAGTCAGGTCTTCTTCTGGACAAAAGGAGATGCGAACGCTACCAACGACTCTTGGGATGCAGTCGGTGGAGGAATACCCGGCGACAGTGTTGTCGGAGTCTACCAGTTTACGATTCCGAAGCCGACTGCCGGTTCTTACTTGGGCACGGTCCACTCTTCGTCCAGTTTCTCGCAGAAGTCAAACTCCGTGGTTCAAACAACAACGTCCCAGTATCAACTCCCAGCACAGCTAATCCAGCCTCCTCTGAGCTTTATCGACTCGATTAGTCTGACAGATACCAAAGCTGGCTCGACTAGCCAAGGTTCTCTCAGGATCGCCACGATTTTTCCTATCAGCAACGTCGCCATCACATACCACAATACTCCATCTCAGATTCAACTCAACGCCTCGGTCCTGATTTATTTCTCCCCACTAGTTCAGGGAACAAGTCTAGGCTTTCTCTCAAGCCAAGCAGCTTTCCAGTCCAAATGGTCATCAACTCTCGGGGACATGACATGGTTGCATTCGTTGGCTGCTCGAATCGAGATCGCGACTGGCCATACTCTTACCGTTACGATTCTTGAGGCCAAGCTAGACTCCATCAACACTGGTTCAGCTCGTTTTTCGATAAGATTCGTAGGCCAAAACTCCGCTCCTATGACCAGCTTTGGCAGTTCGCTTGATAGTATTCTGAACTCAGCCCGACCTCTTGCTATGGGACTCGGCCCGATAATCCGATCAGCTATCAATCTTGTCACAGGCGAGTCTACGACGGTAACTTATACCGGTTCGACACACACCATCCTCTTTCAGTCGACTATTATATACGTCCTGAATCTGGACTCGCAAATTAACAAGCTGAAAAACCAGTTTTTCCAACTACTCCTCTCCAACATACCAGCAGGGACAACCATCCCGGCTAGCGTGCACTTCTTCGAATCGACCTCCCTAGTCATAAGCCAGATCTCAGCGACCAATGATCTCAACCTCAGCACTGGAACCAGTCAGACAAGCCTGAAGGGACTCGTGTTGAAACCTCCAACGGTTGGAAGTAATACTAACTTCACAATCCCAGGCCTATTCCAAACCATAGGCACCATCCCAGCCCCTGGACTCAATCTGACCATCGTAGGAGGATCAAACGCCACCTACTCCGTGAAAATCGTCGTCCCCGCGAGTGCTACTCAACCAAGCAGTAAGACTGCCAACTCGGTCACATGGACGAATCTACGTGACGCATCAACGCTCTCAGAGGTCCGTTTCACACTACAACGCTCATCGAGCTCCAACTCATTCCTCGACGCACTTACCTCTCCGTTAGGAATAGCTCTGGAAGCCATAGCGGCCGTTGGTGCCGTGACAGGTGCCATTCTCTATCAGAGAAGAAGACGCTCAACTCCAGTTCTCGCTCCGTCCGCTACCCCTACGCCCGGGCCAACCTTGGGACCCGGATCGGCACCAGTCCCCTAGCAAGGCCACTTCGTAACTAACACTAGGCATGCAAGATCGAGTATTGATCTTCTGCTATAGCCTTGATCCAATATAGGAGATCGCGATGGCGAGGATGCCGGCTCCTGGCAATGTTACTAGCCAAGCGAGGATCATTCCCTTCAAAGCTGAGTTGACTGTGCTTCTATGGCCATGAATCCCGGCAGTTGATCCCGCGTGAACCTGGGTCGTAGACAAGGGGGCTCCGAAAAAGGCTCCCGCAGATACTAGCAGTGCCGTGGCTGCGCCTGCCTTCGACCGCTGAACTTGGTCTAGCGAGACAATCCTCCCCATGATGGTCACGGCCACCCGGTGACCCAGCACAAGTGAACCCAGGAATACCGCCACGGCAACAATAGAATAGGGAAGCCAGACGGTCTCTGCAGGGTTCGCCAATAGAAAGAACGCGCCTAGAGCCGCCATCTTCGGGGCATCGTTAACTCCTCTCGCATAAGCAGTAGCTCCCGCCGATCCCCAATGTGTTATACGCGCCAGCCTTGGCTTCTCCCTGCCCGGCATTCCAGCTTGATGCGTCAGACGATCTAGGATATAGACGCCTATCATCGCAGCTATTGGCCCTGCGGCCAAGGGCAGCACAACCCTGTAGAGGAGGAAATTCCATTCCACTCCTGAAAATCCGAACAGGTAAACCGCTAGTAGCACAATGGCTCCCACGATTGCGTGAGTTGAAGATACCGGAAGCCGCAAGAGAGTTGCGCCAAGGATCCACAAGGCTGCGCCAGCAAGGGCTGCCAAGACGAATGTAGACCCTGGAGTCGTCCGTAGTAGGCTCTGCGGCGCGAAGACAGAAAACAGCCTACTTGAAATTAGAATCGCCGAGAAGCTTCCAACAGCGCTGAAGAGGCCTCCCCAGAGCAAGGGCTTACGGCCGGGCCGGCCTGACGGTCCAGGAACCATTAGCGACGCCACGCTCTTTCCTACATCGTTAGCGCCATTGGCGAATGCTAGAGCGAAAAGAGCAGCAAGCCCTAGTTCTTCAATTGGCGACATTCTCGATGAGCCACTTCCTTTGGTCTAAGCGGTCGCTAATTGCTTTCTTTGAGAGCCTAGAATATTGTTGACAGCATCGTGTCGTAGACCCATGATTGCTCTCCCGTTGCTCACGACATTATGACAAGTTACTCCTACATTGTTGTGATTTGGAAGTCGACGATTTTTCTCTGAGTGAAGATCATTGCTTTGCGCTGGCGGGCGCCACGTTTAAGTGAAGGATACCAAACAGTCGGGATCGCTGAAAAAATGGAAGCAGCTACAACCACAACTCGCCCACAACCAAAGCTCCATACCATCGTCCACTTCGAGGTACCTGCCTCTGATCCCGCGCAGGTTCGCAAGTTTTACGAGCAGCTTTTCGGCTGGAAGTTCGCGAAGTTTGAAGGAAGTCCTCTGGAATACTGGCTAATCTCCCACAAGGATGCGGCACCAAACGAAACGATTGGGGGTCTTTTCAAACGCATGGGTCCTGATCAGGGATTCATCAACTACTTCTCGGTTAAATCCATCGACGAATCCGCTGGAAAGGCCCGCGTATTGGGCGCGAAGGTCAAGAGAGAGAAGGAAGCGATTCCGAACGTAGGATACTTTGCAATACTAGAGGATCCTGACGGAAACACTTTCGCTCTCTTCGAGTCCACAAGCGCAATGTAATCAGACCCTTCCAAAACTTCTCCTCTCTTTCTCCGAAAATCAGTGTGCTCCACTCTCCACGTGCTGTAGAATGGAGGAGGCATTACGATACGACAATCGTGCGTTCGAGCCCACAGAGAAAACACGCTGGTGGCCGCAGGGATCATACCGGGCCCGCGCCAATTCGCTCTCGACCAGAATAAAACCGAAGATCAGGAATTCCCATGATAATTGTTTCACAAAAAATAAGGGTTCTTTTTTCTAGGGGTCCGGGGGGGGGGGGGGTGGCCATGTCGCGCGTCTGAGTCCGTTCAGAAAACATCCCAAAACCGCAAGGATCAGCGCCTATTCATACTCTATTCCAAATAGAACCCGACATGATTCGTAATCATTGAAAGGATCTACGAATCTTCTCACGCGTCTCCGGCGGAAGCTTGACAATCCGATGCTGTTCCAACGCATGAACCTCAACGAGCTTCATCAGCTCATCCATCGAACGTACTCCTTTGATCTCAAATTCGCAATCTTTCAACAGGAAATCCTTACACTTGAACTGAACAGTCACTGCATCTCCAAGTCAGCCATTTTATCTCAAATTTAACGTTGGAGGCTCGATTGTGATTGCGACAACCGTTCGTTATTTCGCAGAATCCAAGTCCTGCTATTTCGGCCCTGAGGATTAGCCTGCTTTACTTGGTACGCTTTGTAATACCTACTTGGTAGCCAACGACTACTAACCTTATAACCTGACACCTACAGAATTGTATGCTATGATACAGGACCTATTCGGCTTCTACCCGGATCTAGCCACATTCATACTACGGCTCGCCGTAGGCAGCCTCTTCATGATCCACGGATATCCCAAGCTCAAAGCCGGCAGGAAAGGCGATTGGATGAAAAACTTCGGCATGCCCGTCGCCCTCGTCCCGTTCGCCGGAATCGTCGAATTCTTCGGCGGTCTGGCACTACTCCTCGGAATACTCACGCCGCTCATAGCGTTCCTCTCCGCACTATGGATGCTGTCCACCACCTGGTTCAAGGTCAACAAGATCAAGGCGAAATACGCAGGTGGATACGAGATCGACATCACACTACTCCTCGCAGCACTAGCAATAACATTCCTCGGAAGCGGAATATACTCCATCGACCACCTACTAGGCATCTAGAGTGAAGAAGAGCACGCAAGCAACAGAAGCGCAAACCCCACAGGTCAGTCCCCAAGCAGTCGAAACAGTCCGGAAGGCCCGTGAGAAAGCACTAGCAATGATGCATGACGCCGGCTACGACATTGGCAAAGACGTTGATGTCGACGTCGATCCCAGCCTACCATTCATGGGATTCACAGTCCCACAACGCGGACGCTTCAGAATAGTCGTCTCAGGCATGTCCTTGGAATCTGGACTACTCGACGGATTACTCGTCCATGAAATGAGCCACGTCTACCGAATACGAACACGACACTCATCCCACGACGGTACGGTAATGCAGGAAGCGGTTGACAAGCTTGGAAAAATGGAACCCTACCAGGAGAAGATACTCTTCGATCTACTCAACGACATCCAAGACTTGTACGCCGACGACATCTCATTCCAAGTCATCAGGAAAAATGGAATAATCAATGAAGTACAGGCAACCGACTTTCTACAATCATGGGTCAAAGACGAACCGGTCAAGACTGGCGATCCAGAGAAGGACAACTGGATAAACACCAGCATCATGGCCCACAACGCACGCGCATTGGCCCAGATGCAGAGACACGGCGTAAAGGACGTAGACAATCGAGCAAGACTCGCCAACCAGAAGTTTCTCTCAAGTATTCCAATGGCCCAGCACTATCCATATTTCGAAAACCTGTTCAAGAACCTGAGACAAGACCTCACAGAAGACAGCTATCGACTATTACTCGCGGAGCTCTTGAAACACTTCCTACAGGCAGTCAATAATAACTAGCCGATGGAGAATTAGAGTCTAGCAATGAGTGAAGGCTTCAACCTCGACACGGCGCTCAAAGAGCTGGATAAGAGCGAGACACACCTCGTCGTACGAATGGAACTCCGCAAATGGGGAAAACCAATGACGGTAATCCAGGGACTACCAAAAACAGGCAAGTCAATCGATGAAATAGCTCACAAGCTAAAAGCACGCCTCGCAACCGGCGGAACGGTCAAAGATGGACTGGTCATGTTGCAGGGAGATCATCGGAACAGGATCAAAGACGAGCTAGTCAAGCTAGGTTTTCCAGCCGACCACGTCGAAGTATACTAATAACCCTCAGAAACTTGCAAGTTCGAAATGACTGAGGCAATAGAAGAATGGAAGCTGTTCCTTCGGAATCAACCGTAGCTCCAGAGTTTGCTACGAAGCTGCCGCCAAAGAGGGATCTAGTTCTCATAATCGGCGGGCTCATGACGGGCCTCCTGCTAGGCGCCATAGACCAGACTATAGTAGCAACAGCTGGTCCCACAATAATTGCCGATCTCTCTGGACTAAGCGTGTACGCATGGGTGTTCAGCGCCTACATTCTCGCTCAGACAGTAGCAATGCCTGTCTTCGGAAAACTGTCCGATCTCTACGGAAGAAAGAGATTCTTTCTTCTAGGACTAGTAATCTTCCTCGTTGGATCAATACTCTCCGGCGCGTCCCAGAACATTACCCAACTGATAATTTTCAGGGCTATACAGGGAATTGGTAGTGGAGCATTCTTCCCAGTCGCAATTGCTGTCGTTGGTGTAGTTTTTCCCCCTGCAATGAGGGGACGCGTCCAGGGCATATTCAGTACAGTTTTCGGTATTGCAGCCGTACTCGGACCATTAGCTGGTGCGGCTATCGTAAACTCGATAGGCTGGCGCTGGATATTCTACGTCAATCTGCCGCTCGGAATCGTATCAATAGCGGCTGTTCTCATTGGACTGCGCGAGTCAAAGTCGACAGGTCAAAGACCAGTCATCGACTGGACAGGCATATCATTATTGACAGCATGGGTCGCACTGCTAAGTTTCGGATTCCTCGGAGGCGGATCTACCTTCCCCTGGTACTCCTGGCAGGAACTAGCCGTCTTCGCCAGCGTACCGATTCTGTTTGCTCTCTTCATCCTCGTAGAGAGACGGGCGGCCGAGCCTGTGCTTCCCCTTTCAATGTTCAGGATCAGAACCGTATCCTCAGCTTCTGCTGTCTCATTCCTCCGAGGAGTAGCATTCTTCGGCGTGATCACGTTCATCCCGTTGTTCATCCAGGCAGGATTAGCAGGCTCTATTGATGATTCGAGAAACATCCTCAACGCACTACTGATACCTATGATAGTCGGAGCAGTCCTCGGCGGCCAGTTAAGCACTAGATTCGGTTATCGAGGAATCACATTTTCAGGACTATCAGTAATGACAGCAGGCCTATTCTTGGTGAGTCTCCTGAACCAGGCATCAAACTATCTCACCATGGGGATCGCAGTTGCGATTACAGGCTTCGGCGTAGGCATAACATTCCCAACAGTCTTCATCGCGATCCAGTTCTCAGTTCAGAGGAAGCACATCGGAATCGCCTCGTCCCTTCCCCAGTTCATGGGAAACCTAGGTGCAACCATCGGACTGGCAATCCTGGGCGCAATCCAAGTCAACAACTTTGGAAACAAGCTAGCTACCCTCCTACCACCGGGACAGTCCAATTCACTGGATCCTAACTTGGTCGGGAAGATACTATCTTCTCCGCCGGACTTGGCAAACTTCCTGGCACGTTATCCATTCTTCGCCCCCCTGATAGACCCGCTTAGGATCGCGTTTGTACAATCTCTCATCCCTGTCTTTCAATTAAGCTTCCTAGTATCGATAGCGGCCGTGGTCGCAAGCCTCTTCATCACGGGATCCTTCAAGCAACAAGTCGCTGCACGAAGCGTGGCAACAGAAGCGCCTAAAAAGGCGGTCGCACCAGAAATAGCTACGGCTACAACGACATCTGAAGGGGAGCAGCCTCGTCCAACACGCCAACCAAGAGTAGAAGACTAAGCCTCGAACAGTTTCTAGCCATTGTAATATTCGCACAGTTTGCGATTATCATAATATTGTTGGCTGGCTTATCGTCGGAATACCAGTCTAGCCCAAGCTACAAAGCGTGGGTCGACCAGAACCTTTCGCCTTCAGGGTTCTTCCTCAACAACTACATCGCCCGATAGTAGTAGTCATCGTAGCAGTTGCTACAGCCGCATTCTGGAACAGTTTCGCTGAGCGAACTAGAGCTAGATGATTTATTCCTCATAGCCGGCGAGCGTACCAACGTTCAATAGGGCCGATGGCCTTTATCGCGTTTGCTTGTATTTCTAGTGAATAAATCGATTGTAATATTGTCGAGAGGGACTCGTCCTTCCCCTAACAGCATAGCTCGGACGAAATTCATGCAAATGGTCACCCAAGAGATCTATCGCAGACTCGAAGAGAATGCAAGGGCGAGGCGTCAGCGTTCAGGAATTAGTCAGAGCAATAGTTATTCCTGACTGGCTAGCCGCAAACCCATAGGAAAAACGTGCAGAAAACTTGAGCCGAACATGCGTCATATGCCGTATCCCGCCCTTTGGTCATGAGAGATACAAGAAATTCATGTGCCGATAAGAAGAGTTCCACATTCAATGCCAGTAGTAGTTTCCATTCCAGACGAGTGGTTCGGCCACGACTTCAGCGGGGCACTATTCTGCCCAGAATGCGATGGACCGACAAGTTGGGAAGAGATCAGCGTACAATCTCCCAGCGGTAAGGACGTTCTAATGTTCAGATGCGCGAAATGTCACATGATCACACGACGAATACCAGTCCGAAGGAAAGGATAGATCTAGAGTCTTTATTTCGCGCGAACTACTGGCCGAAGCTTTTCTTCAACTGCGGCCTTCATTGTCGACGGGGATCCTCTGTCCCATTTTATCACCCAATCAGCTAGGTCCCCTAGTATTTTCAGTAGTTCAACGCCTTTCTTCGTCAGCTCATACTCGACCTTAGGTGGTGTTTCAGGATAGACCCTTCTTTCAACCACTTTTCTCTGCTCAAGTTCTGTCAAACGTTCAGCTAGGCTCGTCGCGCTGATATTGTGAATTCTCCTTTTCAGCTCGTTGAACCTGGCAGGCTGTTTTAGGCCGAGGGCATGTATGACTGGTAGGGTCCAGACTTTGGTGAGGTCGTTCCATGCGGAGTGGAGAAGTAGGCATTCTTCTGTTTGTTCCTTTGTAATGTCCTGGTTAACTGTGGTTAACTTACTCAACTAATCCACACCTACTTGGTTGGATACGACTACCAAGTATATAAGCATGACCGGTAGCTAGACATGTTAGAAGAACATGATGAAACAGAAGATGACAAACGCAGATTTCAGCGAGAAAGAATTGCGATACCTCGCTGAACGAAGCCTCGGACGCCTAGGCTTCGTATGTTCAGATATGCAAGCGCACATCATGCCAGTATTATTCGAATTCGACGGCTCCTACTTCTACCTCAGCGGCTGGAATCTAAAGTACAGCGAGAGATTCAATCAAGTACCGAATTCAAGCAGTGTAACTCTTCTCGTAGACGACATCAATTCGCCTTCCATTTGGACTCCTCGAGGAATAGAAGTCATGGGTGAAGCGGAGACGAAAGAGGAAGATGACTATGTCTATATTCGGATTAAGCCAGTCAATAAAACCAGCTGGGGATTCTAGATAAGACAATGACAGCTCTAACAGAATTTGAGAACCAGATCACCTCTGCAGTCCAGAAACTAAGCGAGAGCGTAGTACTCATCGACAGCATGCGTGTAGCTCGTAGCTTCAACTATGGAATGGTCCCAGTCGAAGGTAAGGGCTCGGGTATCATCATCGATCCGAAAGGAGTCATTATCACAAATAATCACGTCGTCGATGGGGCCGCTCGGGTACAGATACACCTGAAAGATGGACGGTCGCTCATCGGCGAAGTAGTGGGCAACGACGAGTCCACCGACATCGCAGTCATTCACGTGGACGCGGACAATCTACCGGCGGCAACACTCAGCGACTCCGAGAAGCTCAAGGTGGGACAAATAGTCCTCGCAATCGGCAATACCCTCGGACTACAAGGCGGACCAACAGTCTCTATAGGAGTCGTCAGTGCTATGGGACGGCCTTTGCCAGGAGCAGACTTCATCTTCGAAGGACTCATCCAGACAGACGCCGCAATCAACCCCGGCAACAGCGGCGGACCACTAGCCGACATTAACGGATCCGTTATCGGAATCAACACCGCAATGATCCCCTACGCTCAGGGCATAGGCTTCGCAATTCCAGTCAACACGATCAAATGGGTCGTACAACAAATCCGGGAGAAGGGCAGAGTAGTTCGACCGTGGCTCGGAATCTACGGAACAACACTCAACGACGTGCTAGCCAGACGATACCAGCTCCCAGCAGACTCAGGCGTACTAATCGTGGAAGTGGATCCCCGTGGTCCAGCGTACGAGTCAGGGCTCCGAGTCGGCGACGTCCTCATAGGAATAGGCAGCCAAGAGATCAAGCAGATGAAAGACATCCTGGCCGCCTTGTCAAAACACTCGATCAGCGAAGAGGTCGATGTAGCCTTCATACGAGTCGGGAGCAAGCGGTCCACGCGGTTGCGGTTACGAGAACCACCGATGCCAGTCATGGTTCGTAGATAAGATGATAAGCAGGTTTAGCCTATCTATTCCATGGGTTCAAGCAATCCAAATAACCAGCCCGACAATGACCCTCGGGGGAAGCGAGTAAACTAATGGCAATCGGAATCGGCGGAATCGGTCTCGACTTTAGCACAATCATCCAACTCATCTACTTCGGATCATTCTTCATCCTAATGTTCTATGGCCAACGAATACAGATACAGATGATGCTTGTCAGCGTAAAACGAAACCTCGGCAAGTTAGAACATTTACGAAAGGTAGCCCACGACCGTGTGATGGGCTCGCTACTCGGGTTCAAAGGTGACCCGAAGATGGTCGAGACACGAGTCAATCGTCTAACCAGCAGCTTCGCAATCACCCCAGTAGCAATGGACCCTGCCGGGGTCGTAAGAAAACTTGAACATGTAATCAACACATATGACGACAACCTGAAGGCCGAAGTCAAGGCGATAGCCACAGGCGCGACCGAGGCACAGGTCAACACGCTCTCGAACCAGATGGAAATCTCGATTGGACTGGATCAGATGTACCGAGTCGTACGCCACTTTTACCTCCTCGCCAAGAAGCAGGGAGGCATCCTCGCACTCTACCAGCTACAGATGGCTCTTCCGACGATCATGGAGGAAGCCGAAGCCTACAGCTCTGCGGTAGAGTCCTTCGCGAAGGGCGACCCGATAGGGGACGGAATAGGACCCCTCGTGGTCAGCAAGATGGTCGACGGAAAGTCACCCAGAGAAATCGAACAGGACACACTCGTGTACGACGCCCAACTCGACGGTCGCAACCTACTAGTCGTCCGGGCGAAAGGACCAGGCGGTAGCGTAGGAAAACCAGGAGTCGCTGTAGAGAAACTGATCCTGGAAAACTCGCCGGTATCGTTAGTGCTCACCGTTGACGCAGGCCTCAAGTTCGAGGGAGAAAACAGTGGAGAAATCATGGAAGGAGTCGGCGCAGCCATCGGAGGACCCGGAGTCGACAGGTACCATATCGAACAGACCGCTACCAACAGCAAAATACCCATGATAGCTGTAGTCGTGAAAATGTCCAACAAAGAAGCAATTTCATCAATGACTCAGCAGGTAAAACTTGCCGTTGACGAAACGATCAAACGAGTCAAGAACATCATTCAGGCACGGACCAAATTCGGCGACACTGTAATACTCGCCGGAATAGGCAACACGATGGGTATACCGTAAGCCGGACAATTTCTCAACCATCCTTTCACTTGATTCTAATGCAAGGCTATTTCTAACTCCATATCAAGTCCTGCCCGCGGGACATGACGGACCTCGAGATAGTGCTCGCCACAAGCCTCATCGCTGCTATAGTGATCGGACTCTATGCATCTATCCACCGTTCGGGAAGTCTAGTTCTTGCCAAATCTGGAGGAGCAATAGATGGCAGAAAGGAACGGGAAAAACAGCGAGTTCTAGCCGAAAGGGCCCGAATAGTGAGAGCGATCGAGGCCGAGCGTGGAAGCAAGGTCATTACAATGATTCACCGAAAGGAACCTTGGGCAGACCCGCAGGATGAAGAGTACATCACAATAGAGGACACGGAACAAATTCTCGGCACGATACACGAGACTCCCAAGGACAAGCCGATAGATATGATCCTGCACACGCCGGGTGGGTTGGCACTCGCTGCAGAAATGATCTCAACCGCGCTCTACGACCATCCTGGAAAGGTCTCTGTCTTTATACCATTCTACGCAATGTCCGGCGGAACACTGTGCGCCTTGGCTGCTGACGAGATATACATGGAAAAATTCAGCGTTCTTGGTCCGGTGGATCCACAACTGGATGAATTCCCGGCGTCAGGATATGAGATAGTCCTTCAAACGAAAAAACCCGACACGATAGCTGACCAGACCATAATGATGGCACATATCGCGGAGATGGCCGTCAAGAACATGAAATTCCTCGTCACCCAACTACTCTCGGACAAAATGTCCAAGGAACAAGCGGAGAAGAGCGCAGAATTTCTCACTGGCGGATACATTACACATGACACGCCGCTAGGCATTGACTCGGCCAAATTACTTGGACTGAACGTGAAAGAAGGCGTACCAGAGAGAGTTTTTGAACTCTTCACAACGATCGGCTTCGCAGTTTCTCATCGACCCTCACGCAGCAGACCCTTCAGACCATTCAGGACGAGATAGAAACCCAGCCTCTTCTACGAGTCTCGGCTTTACGATAGAAAATTCGAGAGTACCTACTATGTTGTAGCCGAGGTCCAACCATATAAGCGGCGACGAAGCTTCCTAGTCATGTCGAGATAGATGAGCTTCCAGCAACGCTCTGAAGGGAACCCTGAGCCTGCCCTCGGCGATTTTCAACGCGAGAAGTACATTTCCATAGAAAGCTATCGTAGAAATGGTCAACCGGTTAGAAGACCAGTATGGTTTGTCGAGGACAATGGAATATTGTACGTTCGGACAGATGATACTGCCGGCAAAGTCAAACAGATAAAGCGGAACCCGAAGATACGCATCGCCATTTGTAACTTCAAAGGCACCCCAAAAGGAGACTGGGTCGACGCGACTGCTGAAATACGGACCGGGTCGGAGGTCGAGGAAAAGTTTTCGATGTTGCAGAAAAAATACGGGTTGACTGCTAAGTTTGTGGGGTTTATGAATAGATTCTCAAGGAGTAAGGCCCAAGAAGTACTCATAGCAATCCATCCCTGAGAACAGCGGAACAAAGTGGACTCTCGTGGCCAAAAACATCATTAGATTGTCATCGGATAGTATGGCTTAGAGAGAGATGATTCAGACACACTTGTCCAGCGCTTCAGTCTCCCCAAGAGATGTTTTGAAAAAGTATAAACTGATAGCCGTGGTAGGCGCTTCAAAGAACCCGGAAAAAGACGCGTACACCGTCCCAGAGTACATGAAACAACATGGCTACGGGATCATCCCTGTGAACCCGACAGTCGACAAGATCCTAGATGAAAAATCCTACCCGAGCCTCGCAGATATTCCGCCTGAAATTGCAAAACAGGTCGAAATAGTAGATGTTTTCCGGCCCAGCGAACAGCTGCCTGATGTGGCCAGGCAAGTGGTTGAGATGAAGAAAAAGTATGGCAAGCCTGACGTGTTCTGGGCCCAGCTCGGACTCGAAAACAACGAAGCAAGAAAAATCCTGTCAGACAACAAAATCCAGTATGTCATGAATGCCTGTCTCAGGCAAGTACACCAGACACAATCTTCATGAAACTCTGAAAGTAACTCTCCATTTTTCTTGAAGAGCTCTCAGGAGCGCCTCTAGTTCTCGTTCACGCCTCGACTAATTCATACGAGTGTTCTACAGCGTGCCTGTAGTGTTCCGGAGGCATTAGGTCTTGGAATGCTCTATCAACGACTTCGCTGAGCGCAGGGTGGATGTGCATCATGTTGCGTATCGGCTGATAAGACTGGTCGACTGTATACATCAGTGGTATTATCTCATGGATCAAGACCGACGCTTGTGGTCCGATGATGTGGGCTCCCACAATCCGGTTCGTCACATCTTCCACGATCACCTTTACGAAATAGTCCTTGACATTCATAGCGATGCCCTTCGTCGTCCCCTCGTATCTGTAGAAGCCTATTAGCACCTTATCACTCCCATACTGCTTGACTGCTTCCTCTTCCCCAAGTCCAACACCCGCGATTTCGGGATCCGTAAAGATTGCATGAGGGACAGCATGATAGTCGACTTTGACCTTCTTCTTCAGGATCGCATTTTCATAGACGACTACCGACTCATAGTTTCCTACATGCTTGAAGAGAAATTTCCCGCAAGCATCACCAAAAGCCCAAATGTTAGGCTGTGATGTCTCCATGTACTCGTTTACCTCTATCCAGCCATCCTTCGTCACTCTTATCCCGGCCTTCTCTGGTTTCAGCAAGCTGGTTGTCGGTCCCCTCCCCGCAGCGATCATTACTTCCCTGGCCTGGACCACTGTACTCTTCCCACTTGACCGTTCGACACACACCAGCTCCTTCAACCCACCACCTATCTCACGAACTTCTCTCACCTCGTGATCTGTAAGTATGGTCATGTGCTCTGACAGTTTCTTCTTCGCAAGCGCCGAGACTTCGGGTTCTTCCTCCGGGACGAACCTTGGATTCCTCCCGATTATCGTCACCATGGAGCCCATGCTCGAGAAAAAGTGACCGTACTCTGCGGCAATGTACCCGCCGCCAACAATCGCGATACTCTCTGGCCGCTCGTTCAGCTTGAGGACATTGTCACTGGTAAGATAATTGACCTTGTCGATTCCCTTGATCGGGGGAACGATCAGCTCGGATCCAATGCAGAGAAAGATCATCGGCGCAGATATCTCCTTATCCATGACCTTCAGCGTGTAACGAGCGACAAATTCTGCAACACCGGGATAGTAGTCAATGTTGTCAGAGGTTGAAAGGCCTTCACGTATGTTCTCAATATCCCTACCGATAATCTCCCTCATCCTATCCATTATGAATGGAAAATCCACGTTCTTGATTTCAGCCACGACCCCTAGAGCACGAGCATCTCCGATCATTCGCACTAGATCAGCGGGATACAGTAGGATCTTGGACGGGATACATCCCCGAGTGAGACATATTCCCCCAGGTTCGTCTTTGTCGATCACCGCAACTCGAATCTTGGGATTCTCCTGGATCATTGCAGCAATGATGTTCATCGCTGAGCCTGAGCCTATCGCGATAGCATCATACTTTTTCATAGGTCTACAGGAAACGTCAATTCAATTAAAAAGTAGTGACCATGAGAACGGGTTTCGTCTCTGTTGATGGACTGAGAAATGCTATCGACCGAGAGCGCGATCTCTGCGGCAAAAAATACTCCGCGAACTAGATTGACAGCGTAGACTCAGTTCTTCTTGAAGTGCCTTTCCCAGAATCCCTGTTTCCGCTTTGCAATCCTAGAAGCACGCTCGACACCAGCATCAACCTCGGACCGTTTCGTTTCCGAAGCCTGCTTCTCCGGCTCCTTCTTTGTCGGGTCCACTGCGATGGGAGCGGCTGGCTTGTCGCTGGGCTTCGTCTCTTGCACAATCTCGATCTTGGACGAAGGCTTTGCTATTTCCGGAGGCCCTTTCGTAGTCCCTAGCGCTTCAACGATTTGCTTGGGTGATGCCGGTGGCTCCTTTGGCTGTGCCGGCTCTGACTTCGTCGCTGGCGTCTCCACTCTAGCTTCTGGTTGCTCGATAGGTTCGCCTGAGACCGGATCTACCGGGAATAATGAGAATTCGCACTCCGTTGATCCCTGCGAGATGCAGCGGGTCTCCTTCGCCTGGAGCGTTGTGTCAAACACTTCCGCGAACAATCCGGCTAGGAAGCCGCTGGTGAACATGCAGTTAGGCTCTTCCGACTGGCCGTTCTCGATTGCTTCGAAACAGTTGCTGATGACAATGTTCGCATGGGAGCGGTCAAAGTCTACTTTCCGTATCTGTATCTTGCCGAGACCTAGGTTCGTGTCCTCGAACGCAGAGTGAACCAGATTGTCGAGGCTTGCCCTGGCCTCGTTCCCTGTCGTTGTTACACTGTCCCTGAAGATGCTTCCTTCATGAACACCGATCCCGCTTGCCAGGAATGAGAGGAATGGTGCAGCTTGGTCTCCAACCATTCTCTCCAGTGCTTCCCGCATAACTCTGATCACGTCTCGTCGGAGGATGATCATTTTCTGGCCGAAAAATGATACTTCTCCGCGGTTGTCGTTGAACCGTAGCTGGTTCACCGACCCGACAAGTCGCCTCAGATCGAAGCCGGACGGCTTCTTTGGACTAGTTTGCAGCCTTTGGCACCTCGCTGATCATGTGCATCAATGACTCTGCAGCCCCGTTTATCTTCTTGGCGAAGGGGGAGTCTGGATTGTCAATTACGAAGACGGATCTGCTCAGGTTATTGATGACGTCCAATTGGAACTCGAAGGCTTCTAAGAACTGCGACTTGAACAGTGTCGCCAATTCCCTCCCGACCTTGACAGCGTCCTTGATCCTGACACCTGGGGGAACCATGTTCAACGTGAGAAACGTCGGTTTCTCGAAAGTTTCCGCCAAGAGGACCATTACCGCAGTCCCGAACAGATCTTGCTGATCGACCCGTGAGACGAGAACTAGGGCATCGCAGCAGCCCATTGCTAACACTGTATCATTCTCGACGCCGGGATGAGTATCCACTATGATATAGTCCAGGTTACATTGTTCTCCAACCTTTTGCAGGGTATCCTGGAATAGTGATACTTCGAGGCCTGCTTTCAACAGCCGGAGCATGTCCTCGACCTTGTTGCTGGCCGGGCAGAAGAATAGTCCGCCCTTGAGCCGTGGAAATCGCGGAGTAAGATCGAGAATCACATCGCTTGGGTTTGCATCTCCTAGGAAAACATCGGTCAATGTCGCCTTCACCTCGCCTTTCTTCAAGCCGAAAATTACGTGCAGCCCCGGACCGGAAAGGTCCAGGTCCATTACTCCGACTCTGTGGTTGAGCGCTAGCGTTGCTGCTAGATTAGCGGTTAGGGTGGTTTTGCCGGTTCCTCCCTTGAACGAGTGGACTGCGATAACTTTGGTCATTCTTTATCCTTCTTCAACTGGTCTTTAACAGATTGGAAGAACTCTTGGTTTTCGATACGTCCCGCTTCGCTCTTGACCGCTTCAAGATCAATCTTTAGTTTCGTATGAGTAACCTTGTGCCTCCTGAAGGCAAGAAATGCTCCTATCAAGAGAGCTGCGATCACAGCAGCTAGAATTCCGAAATAGTACAATGGGAAAGTAAGGCTGCCAGAGGATGGAGACGGCGAAGCTGTTTGAACTGTTACAGTAGAGCTAGATGAAGAAGAATTACCGCTGTTATCCGTAACTCTAACGGTTATCGTATAGACGTTCGAGCCGGAAGGACCTGCGGAAGAATAATTATGACTGTCACTTGTCTGTGTTCCGGGTAGAGTGTGCACCGTTCCATCGCCCCAATCGACCGTCACACTAGTAAGCGTTCCGTCAGGATCTGAGGCAGTGATCGACACTGTTACCGTTTGACCGGGGTTCGCAGTCGTCAGTGATCGAGTAAAACTTACCACTGGAGGACGATCAGTGATCGTGATCTGTGAAAAAGTGGAGCTGGTTGAACCGCTATTATCGGTCACAATCAGCGTTACAGTGAATGGGCCGGCAGTGTTGTATGAATGGCTTGCCACCTGACCATTTCCGGTTGTTCCATCGCCGAAGTTCCAACTGTAGGTTACTATGGTTCCGTCTGGGTCGTAGCTGGTAGTCGCGTTGAAGACTACTGGAACCAGTGTTAGGATTGGCGGGTTCGTCGATGTGAAGAGTGCAACGGGCGGGGTGTCTTGGAGGTTGATTGCCCGTGTGGCAGTTCCTCGATTCGCAGGTGTAGCCGTGTCTACTCCATTCACGACGAGAGACCATAATCCTCCCGGGTCGTTGGCTCCTCGCGGATGATTGCCAACCCAGAGGTTCAGAACAGTATCATACACCATCACTATCGAATCATTGGTAAATGGCGTGCCACTGTAGAGCATGTAGGCACCGACAGTGCCGGATTGGAGCCTCACACCATCTGGATAGGTTATACTTGCATTGAAGCTGATTGCCTGGCCGACCGGGAAGTAGGTATTTACTAGAACGCTAATGGTAAGACTAGCGGGTATTAGCTGTGGACTGTTTGTAAGCTGGGAACTGGGGCCTGTGTTGCCATAAGCGTCACCGTAAGCATTTGCTGAGAGAGTAGCCGTCCAAGTCCCCGTCTGGTTCGTTGTCGTCGTCTGGTAACTGGCCTCAAAATTGTGAGAGGTCGCATTGTATGAAGCAGTGAGGGTTACTCTCCCGCCCGATGGATTGGCAAGCGTAAGCAATGCAGCCCCTGTCGTAGCACTAGTGCCATCAGGATAAGCTGCTTGAAATGAGAACTTCATTGTTTCCGTCCTTTGATAGCTAGGCTTTGCCGAAGCAAGAGAAGAAACAGACATCGAGGCCGCCTTGACAGGGAAACCTTGAATGTCCGGAGGATTCTTTACCGTGCTAGTCCCCGTCAGTGTTACAAGATAGTTGTCTATTGTTGCATTACGAGGTATTTTCCAATTGGCAACGACAACTCCCGAGGAAGATGCCAGGATCGTTCTCGAGAATACAACAGTTGGATTCGTCTGAGTCCTAATTGTGACAGTTACGCTCTCCGACGCGTTATACCTGCTCCCTTGAATGTTGACGGTCTCAGTCCTCTGGTATTCGAGAGCATTCGTTAGAATGAAGTAGAAAGATGATGTTACAACTGGATTTACTACACCCAGAGGCCTGGTCTGATTGACTTGGGCATTATATTGCCCGACAAGAGAGTTGGACCCAGTTCCGACAAAAGACGTACTCGGATATATGACGAGTATGCTGAACTGAGTCTCAGTAGCGGCAGTGGTATGGTTTTGCGGGCTCGATGTCCAACTCCTGCTCGCTGGATCCCTAACGACAAACGAAAATTGATACGCTGTACTTGGAAGAGCGTTCACTACGGTAAGAACGAGGGTAATAGTTAGTCCCTCTTGAGTGAAAACTGGGACGGGGGTAAGAAAGTGCTGGGGCACGGCCGCATGAGCTGAAAGCGAGGTGGAGACGAAGACTGAAGCGAGAATTGCAACTAGAAGCAGAAGAGCATAACGAGTCGCCTTACTATGTCGCACCTATATGCCTCCTCGAGAACCAGGAATCGTGAGACACGAAAGGTGGAATCGGACAAAAGTGTCGCGTAACTTTCTATTCCGCTCAAGAGTATCCGATCAGGCCATGCTACTCCGTCTACCATAACCGGTGAACAGAGACTAGGTCTTGTCGAAAAAGCAGTGGAGTTCGCCGTAGTTTGAGGCAAACCGATAAGAAGTGAGACTGACTCTACAGCATCGGATCCAAAATGGTCAATCTAACAGATAAGGCAAAGAAGATCCTGGAAGGAAAGAACTTCGTCTTTATTGCAACAGTAAACCCGGACGGGACCCCGCAGGTCACTCCAACCTGGGTCGATACTGACAGCAAGTACGTGCTGATCAATACTGCCATTGGCCGTATCAAACATCGCAACGTAAAAAAGAATCCAAACGTAGCCCTTGCCATTTACGATCAGACGAATCCCTACAATCTCGTCATGATCAAGGGAAAGGTTATCGACTTCACTACGGGGCCCACGGCCGAGAAACACATCGACAAGATGGCGAAAAAATACACGGGACAGGACAAGTACCCAAACCGTAGACCCGGCGAACAACGTGTCGTACTGAAAATTGAGCCGCTAAGAATCTCCGGCATGTAATCCAGCTTCAAACCCATGCTCTTTGGCCTCTATCGAGGATAGGCGACTCTCTATCTTCTCTGAGTTTTGCCTGCCGGTTTCTCTTGAGACCTTTTGTCGGAGCGATTCTCGCCTTCGATTGTGCCTTGCTTGAAGCTTTCCGAAATCAAAGTTTGGAATCCTTCTAGCGCATTGTCGATTACCCCTTTCAGCTCTTCCCCGGCAGAAATGTCCCTCGTAACAGAGCCTCGCTGGCTGACTATCTTCGACCTTTTCATGACCTTGGCCATATCCGCCTCGGCTAGGCCGCAGAGTTTCATGAGACTGATCAAGTAGAGGGAGGTCTTTCCTTCAAGCGACTCTTTCGAAGCGCCAATCAGTCTTGCCAATTCCGCGCGGTAAATGTTTCCTTGTTTTGAAATGGCAGCCTCTACCAGTTCGTCCAGTAGTCCTTCGGGTACGCGAACGAGGATCGCCATTTCTTAACGCGCCAGAGTATCGGATCGAGTTGACCATCCTTGGTCCGGATAAAAAGCAACGTGGACTGGAATCCAGCCACGTTGGTCATGCGGGAGTCGGTGCTTGAACGGCGTCAGATTAATAGGTCAAGTTTGATCCTAACTGTCCCTAGGGCAGACATAGCCCTGTGGTGTCAATTAGTTGCCAAAACTGGAAACAACCTGTTCGTTGGAAGCATTTCGGAGGTTCATGATCACTAGCACTTGCAGATCCTTCATACCGAACGACTACCAGTTGGACATGCAGGTTTTTCCCGAAAGGTCTAGAGAACTCGGAACCATGTACGTGGAAGCCGAGGACAAGCTCACGTTGGGACGCGTCAACGACATCAGCTTCGCAAAGGTGAACTATGTTCTGGGAATCATTTACAATTCCAAGAGTGGTCATACACAGTTGAAGTGGCGTCACGTCCGCGGCGATCAGGGACGACTGTCAGGTGAAGCGAGCACGAATACGATGGTCAACCTCTACGAAGCGGGCGCATTGGACAAGTCCTTCATCAGGACCATAGCCGCAAGAGTCCAGTAATCTCTACCTCGTCCAGCGACACGACAATCCGGAAAACGCGCTAGCTGATCCTTGGTAAGACATTCTTTATCGCCTACGACCGTCTTGGCTTAACAGGCACAGTCTTGACGGGTAAAATCTCCATGCAGCCAAAACTCTTCAGCACCGGAATAGAAGCGATCGACAAGGTGTTACCGAAAGGTATCCCACGCAATGGCATGACCATTCTCGCGGGCGACCTTGGCACCGGGAAATCGGTGTTGATGGAGCAATTGCTATTCAGCATGTTGACTACTTTGAAAGAGCCATGCGTCTACGTCAACTTTGAGGGTCCTCCCCTCGCAGTGGAACAGGACATGGAAACGTTCGGCTGGGATATTTCCAAGTTCCTCGATACTGGCCAGCTCAAGTTTCTAGACTGTTTCTCGTTTCGGATGGGACCGGCGAAGAGCTCGCCATACGTGCACGTCGTAAGAGATCCGAAGGAGTTGAACTCGGTGACAAGCGCATTGTTCAATATGATGGACGAGATGAAGATGATCGGACGAGGAGCCGTATTCATTGATTCATTGACAGAGATGTTCACGATCGTCCAGGAAGAACGCCCACTCGTATTCAATGTCCTTGATGGGGTCAAAGCCTGGAGGGCCAGAGGCCCCAAGGAAAGATTGGTACCATTCATCTGCTCCCACCATACTCCTCTCCGGGCATATGCCGACTTGGACGATCTTCTGTTCTATGTTGTGGATGGATTGTTTGAAACTAGATTCAACCCTGGCTTCGCCGACAGGGGTCTGCTCGTGAAACAGTTCAGGATCCGGAAGATGAAGGGTGCTCCCCATGAAACGTACTGGGTAACCTTCACTGTCACTCCGAAAGGCGTTGTAGAGGTCCCGTTGCCCGTACCAGTCCTGACGAATGAGAAGCCTCGTACCAGCAAAAAGAAGTAGCCGGCTCCACAAACGAGTTCCGTGACATCCGTGAGCACCCATCACCATGCTGGAATAGGGAGTGCCCACACCCCTTCACACAGCACGGGTCCCAGAATCAAGGTGCCCTACTCGAAAAATCCAGTCTTTGTTGCAGATGGGTTCAAACCCCCAGTCGTAGCTGGCCGTAGCTTCGAATACGAAACAAGCGCAGATAACGCCGCCTACTGGAACACGCTGAGTCTCGCGTACCGACAATATTTGAAGAAAGAGGCTGACACGCGCCAAATAGACCTCCGACTATTGATCGACGAACGCCGAAATGGCGCATTCAAATGCATCGGATGCGGGAAGCCGATGATCATACGTGAATTCTTCACCAACGGAGACCGCTTCTACCAGTGTCTCAACGGCGACTGTGTAAAGAGGATTATCAGGTACCAGTACCAAGCCCAGACGGGACGAGTCGTCGAAGTAACGTAGCAAACTCAACCTTTTTTCGTACCTTTCGCGTCTTCCTAGACAATTCCAGGTATAATCTAGCTAATGGGTTTAAGACCCTCGAAAGCGAATCTTACTCCTGATCAGGTATTGCTTCCACGGGCAAGACGCCGGACAAAATAGAAAAAAGGCAAGGTACAAAGAGTAACAGGCTAGAACCAGTTGGCCACCCAGAAAACAGCACAGCCCGACGATCCCATAGAGATGCTGGCAGATTCCCTCAACATCTGGGTGGGCAAACTCAGCGACATTGTACACCAAGTCGTCGACGCAACTCCGATCAGAAACGTAATCAACTGGGCAAGAATGTACTCCCTCTGGCCAGTTAACATTACCACGGCCTGTTGCAGTGCAGAATTCGGTGCTGCCAGTGGAGCCCGACATGATCTTGAAAGGTTCGGTGTCCTCCCGATCGGTTCGCTGAGACAGTCCGACCTTATGGTTGTCGAAGGTACAGTGACGAAGAAGATGGCTAAGAGGCTGCGAATAATCTACGATCAGATGTCCGTCCCGCGCTACGTGATCGCGATGGGAGACTGTGCAATATCAGGCGGACTATTTCATGACAATTATAGCATCGTCAACGGGGTTCACGAGTTTCTCCCAGTAGACGTCTATGTTCCCGGCTGCCCACCACGGCCGGAAGCCTTGGAGCATGGAATCATCATGCTTCAGGAAAAAATCCGAAAATCTAAGGTGTATCCGGCAGAATGAGCCTTCCCTACCCGAGAGAGGAAGGGCTCGTCAAGATAGTTAGAGACGCGTACCCTTCAAATGTCAAGAGTGCAAAGACGCAAAGAAAGTCTAGGGTCGAGATCGTCGTGCCTCCTGACAAGATTCTTGAGATTGGGCTCTTCCTCCGCGACAATCTAGGCCTCGACTATCCCGCAGGAGTTTCTGCCGTCGACTACAACCGAGAGGCGCGGTTCGAAATCGTCTACCACCTATCACCTATGAGCAATAAGGCGAATCGGGACATCGTTGTCGCCCTAAAGGAGTCTGTTCCGAGGGATACTCCAAGAGCTGTTTCCCTTGTCAACATTTGGCCCGGGGTCGAAAACTACGAGCGAGAATGCTTCGAAATGTTCGGAATACAGTTTGACGGTCATCCACGACTCGAAAAACTCTTCCTGAACGACAACTGGGAGGGCCCTCCCCCTATGCGGAAAGAAATTAGGTTCCCCACGGATTGAGCATAATGTCCACAGAGAAGCTGGCCACAGTTTCACAATTACAGACCGAGCCACACGAGCCTGGGCCCAAGACTCTCACCCTGAGCGTTGGACCACAGCACTCCGGCTCAGGCCACATGCGCCTGATCGTAGAGTTGAACGGGGACATTATCGTAAGTGCTCAACCTGACCCTGGATACGTTCACAGAGGCGTCGAGAAAATCTTCGAGGCCCGAAACATAATCCGGTGCATACCAGTGCTCGAGCGTCAGACAATCATCGACGCATCGAACCTAAACCACGCCTGGGTCCGAGTCATAGAAGAATTACAAGGAGTGGAGACACCCGCCCGAGGACAGTACCTCCGATGTTTGTTGAACGAGATGAATCGCATAATGAGCCATCTCTACTGGCTCTCAATCTACGGCGTATTCCTCGGACATACAACCATGTTCATGTGGCCCCTAGGAGACCGGGAATTATTCATCGACCTGGCCGAGCGAATGACAGGAGCACGAATCACCTACTCACACCTCGTCCCCGGAGGGGTCCGGAGAGACCTCCCGATCGGGTTCAAGGAAGAAGCAGTCAAACGAATCAGATATTTCGAGAAGAGACTTGACGAATACGACAAGATATTTTTCAACAATCCACTATTCACCTCTCGAGCAAAAGGAGTCGGAATACTTCCCAAGGAAAAGGCGATTGCACTAGGAGCCACCGGCCCCACACTTCGGGCTTCAGGGATAGATGCCGACATACGGAAGGATGATCCGTATGCGGCATATGGTGAACTGGACTTTAAGGTTCACACGCGAACAGAAGGTGACTCATATTCGCGCGCCATTGTACATATGGACGAGATGCGCGAGAGCTGCCATCTCATTCTCCAAATCCTCGACAAGATGCCTTCAGGACCGATAAGACGGAAGGCACCCATCGTGGTCCCACGCGGGGAAGCTTACAGCAGGATCGAATCCGCCAGAGGAGAATGCAGCTTCTACATGATCGGTGAAGGAGGTGACAAGCCATACAGGGCACGGTGGATAACCGCCTCTTACAGGAACATGGCATCTATTCCAGTCGTGCTAAAGGGCGTGAGACTCGCGGACATGCCCACTTCATGGTGGAGCCTTGACTATTGGCCCGTGGAAGCGGACAGGTGAAAGACGAGTGAGTTGGGTCATGGGAAAACTTAGATCACTGCTCGACATCTGGATAGCCTACTTCTCAGGTCTGCGCCATCTGTTCCATAAACCGTACACTCTCAACTTTCCAGTGCAAAGGTATGCCGTGGAAAAGGGGTACCGGGGAAGACACCTGCTACACCTTGACAGATGCACCGGTTGCGGAATATGCGCATGGATATGCCCTGAGAAATGCATCACGATAGTACCACGTGGCGACCGATGGTTCCCACAATACTTCTACGGCCGATGCTGTTTTTGCCACTTCTGCACAGACTACTGCCCAGAATATGCGCTGGAAGAAACCGTTGAGTATGATATCGCAGAATATACCCGGGAACGCTTAGTCTGGAGCCCCGAGAGATTGGCAAAACCGCCCGCGAAAAAAGATGACAAGTATGTTTTCCAGGTCGAAGGACTTAGGGGAGCATCACAGGTCCCCATGAAAGAAGAATAAGAGAAATGTCAAGCCAGCCGTCAAACGCATCACGTCCACAGCTTACGCCCCCAGCCTCGACGGCAGCGGCTCCACAGGTTCAGACAATGAAGAACACTGCGGAAGGCGAAGGATGGAAGGCTAGGCCCATCCGGCTCAAGATTTTCGGAAACCTGGTCGCAGAAGTCGTCCACAAGGGAATCTGCATGTACTGCGGAGCATGCATCGCATCATGCCCGATCGACATACTATTCCACAGCGACAACGAGGAACCGATAATGCGCGGAACCTGTGCCGCATGCCAGGTCTGCTACTACAGCTGTCCACGCATAGAACTGCCTCTGGGCGAGATTGAACAACAGGTTTTCGGCCGGACACGGACTGCGAACGAAGCAATCCTTGGAATACATCTGGGAGCATATTCGGTAAGGTCAAAGGATCCCGAGATTCTGAAACATGGCCAGGACGGGGGTGCGGTGAGCAGCCTGCTACTGTATGCGCTCGACAAGAAAATCATTGATTATAGCATGGTATCCGGCTACTCTTCGCGCGACCCTTGGAAACCGGGACCCAAGATTGCTCGAACGAGAGACGAGTTAATCCAGACAGCAGGATCATTGTACACTCCGGGAGGGCAAGTCGGGGGACTTGCCGAGGTTGCTATTCCGAATCGGTCAGCCATCGACTTCCAGGAAGAACGGTTAGCAATAGTCGGGCTTCCATGCGAGTTGCAGGGAATGTGGCGCATGAGCACCCATTGGATTGCGACGCCGAAAATAACTAGGAACCTCGTATTCACAATTGGACTGTTTTGTTCCAAAGTATTCGACTATCAAAAGATGATGGTTGACTATGTCCAGGGACAACGCGGAATCGACCTGAAGGGAGTCACCAAGGTTAACATAAAGAAAAACCGTCTATTGGTCTACACGGGGGAAAGACTGGCAGTTGACGAACCGGTTGAAGTTGTCGCACACGCCGCACGGGAAGAATGCAATATCTGCGTAGACTACTCCGCTGAGTTAGCTGATATCGCAGTTGGAGCAATAGGCTCGTCCGCGGGCTGGAGCACAGTGCTCACCCGTACCCCTCGGGCAGAATACATCCTCAAGGGCGCAGTAGAAGCAGGCTACATAGACGCGAAAACCCTCGACCCGGCCGGCAAGGGCACAAAATTCCTGGAGAAACTCTGCGAGAGAAAGCGACTCCGCGATCCATCAGCCTATCTGCGGCACTCGACAGCGTATCCGAAACCGGAGCCGAAACTAGTCCCGCTGGAAATGGTTGTCAAGTAGAGTGCGCGGGACGAGGACGTAGACTCGGGACCTCGATTTCATGGACGAGCCTAGATAGCGGATTCACCGTCTTCTGCTGGTGGCGATGGCCAAAGGCTCTTGGCGGGACAAGCATCTGTAAAAGGTTCCTGAAGGAGAGTCGTGTATCTTCACGGTACCTCTCTTCCTCAGACAACGCTACCGGCGATATTGTCGTGTTTTGAAGTGCCGGTGGTGCTGGAGCTATCCCGGCCTGGTGTGAGGGGCTCTGAACGAAGTGTTCGGCCATCAGAGTCTCGGGCGCCTCCAATCCACACGCGGGACACGCGGAGAACGACGGTGCACTGATAGCCACGGCGAGCGTTGAGACGGTGGGCGTCACAGGGCCCAATCCTCTGCCTGCCATGATACCTCGGCCACGCAGTTTCGCAGGTGCTCTCTGTCGAGTGGTACGGATCTTTGAGGGCTTTGCAATCACCCTGTATTTCACAGCTCCGGAAACTGATCGTGTCTTGACAGAGCCTGACCAAGTTTTCGTCTTTTTCGATGAGCGCCTGCGGACAATCCCTATCCCGGTCATGGTTCCGGCCATTATTCCCACCATAAACTGAAGTATTGTTGCGTCCAACATGTCCACTCTCACATCAGTGAGACGTCTGTGCAGGTGTCCCTGGCACATTCCTCACAGAGGACTCGTCCACTCGGGGCATGGTACACATTGTCCATGCTCAGTATTTCTTGTCCACACGCCGGACACACAACGATGCATTGGCTCATTTATTCCCAGTCTCTCCGTCAAACAAACACTCTGCATACACGTGTAATCGAGAGGTTGTTACCCGTCCCGAAAAAGCAGAGTAACACTCTTCTTAAATACCCAAGAAAATCGCCGCCCAAAAAAATTCTTCGAGCAATTTCCCGAGCACGCCGGGGTTCGTCGATCGAAGATTACTTTTCGAGGGGTCTCCTGGATATGAGCGACACTTCCCCCCTACTTGCTAGGGGGAGTTGCGTGGAGACCATCTCGAACCATTCATGTCCACGTTGTGGACGTGAACGTTTGAACGTGTACTACTCCGAAGAGGCAGACAATAAGATCGGGGCTTGGTGTGGACACTGCAACCTCAAAGCATACTATTTCGGGGAAGAACTAGTGCCGCTGAAACAGTAGCAGGAAATGCGAGGCTACTCGCGCCTCGGAATTTGGTCGGATAATTTCACGGTTATTTCGCCCTCCACCAGTTTTCGTTGGAGACTCGCTGAGAAAACTTCCGGGTTCATACCCATTTTTTCCAGCTTCTCAAGTGCTATACTCGATAAGGTAGGGCTCACGTTTTGCCCGCCGATTCTGCCATAGGCGACTGCTTCGAATGGCAGTTTTTCGCCATGATACATTACGTATCCTGTCAGGAAACTGGCCACTCCTCCGCCCTCTCCACTCTCGTCCATATAATCAATAATGACTTCCATTTCGATCTCGTCCCCGGTCTGGCTTGGCCTGTAAGGGTTCGGTTGCAATCGATAGCCTCGAAGATTACCCGTATGCGGGCATGTCCAGAGGATGCCACTGGCGTTCAATGAGATTCTTGATCTTAGTGCGAGCCGCCCAGCCTGCGCCCACATCGATAATCAGCAGGGCGGAGAGTGCGTAGTCGATGTATCCAGCGCCACCCGTCGTGACAAGAAACGTAGCATAGAGTATCACTGCCACAGCAGACAATGCGAGTCCGAGGAGTGGAGCCCAGAGTTTTCTTCTCGATACGAAGAACGCTCCTGCGAGTAGTCCTACGGTGACAACCGCTAGCAAACCCCTGACGAGAGTCGCATTGCTCGAGGAGGGGCCAACCCCCAGTCCGGCCATGACGCCGGTCCAAATCCCGGTTGCAATGAAGAGTGCGCTAGTAATGTTCAGAATGTTGTATCGAGATGGTTGAGTGACGGTTGCGGAGAGAGGAGGCGTAAACGAGAAAGGTTTACCGAGTGCCTGGTAAGCGTTGGTCGTGGTCAAGTGTTTCTTGCCCGTCTGGACGTCAACAGCCGAATTGACAAAATTCTCCAGCACTATTAATCGATGCTGGCCTACTCCCTGCGACATTCCCGGTTCGAGGTTGTCGTCACTACCAACCCTCAACTCCAACCTCGTGTCAGGTGTGCACGAATGCGTCAGTGTCAAGCCGGGCCTCACTTGAACCAAGGTCCAGTTTGAATCATTATTTCGCGTACAGATCAGAGCGGCCCACTTACTATCAGGCTCTACCTTGGGTAGCCCGACTTCAGGAGCAAGGTCGGTCACACCAAAGCGCTTATCCTCGCAAAAGAGTTGGGAACATGAGCGACACCTCCACACATCAACCGCGCCTATGATGTTACTGTCATGCACCAGGTTCACTGCCCCGTAGTACACGACGTCATGCTGATGAGACGCCAGCAAATCGATCCTTATCGACTCCCCAGAATTCCAGGCTTAGAAAAAGCCTATGGTCTCGCCGTTGGCCGTGCTGGTCGCGAAGAAATCTCTTTTTCTACCCGCTTGAAATGGTCGAATGAACCCGATTAGTGAATGAGACATGCTGGATATTCGACTCGTCCGCGAAGCACCAGATCGCATTAGGCAAAACCTCACTCGCAGAGGAATGCCCCAAAAAGTCCAGGACCTTGACAGACTGCTAAAGCTAGACGAGCAGTGGCGTCAGGCCTTGGCTGAAGTAGACAGACTCCGACGGCAGCGAAATGAGATCACGCGCGCGGTTGCGGAGGCGAGGAAGAAAGGCCAGGCTGTTTCAGCTCTAATGAAACAGGCCGAATCAATTCCAGACCAGATCAAAGAACTGGAATCAAAGGTTGACAAGTACAAAGAAGAAGTGGACAGCCTCCTACTCAATCTCCCAAACCTTGTCCATGAGTCAGTACCGATCGGAAAAAGTGAAGACGACAACGTGCAAGTCAAGGTCTGGGGAACAATTTCCAAGCTAGGGTTCAAGGCACTCGACCACATAGAACTAGGCCAGAAAAACAACCTGATCGATGTTCAAAAGGCCGGCGAAGTCGCAGGCGCCAGGTTCTACTACCTACGCAGAGACCTAGTACGGTTGAATATTGCACTGTTGCACTACGGCATCGACTTTATCAACGATAAGAAATTCGAATTGTTCCAACCTCCCTACCTTCTACGCCGAGACGTTGTAGCAGGAGCAGTGGCACTGGCAGACTTCGAAGACGTGATCTACAAAATAGAAAACGAAGATCTTTACCTCCTCGCAACCGCCGAGCACGCGCTGCTCGCATTCCACAGAGGTGAGATCCTGGAAGAGGACAAGTTGCCTCTGAAATACGCAGGAGTAAGTCCGTGCTTCCGCAAAGAAGCCGGGGCGCATGGCCGTGACACAAAAGGCATCTTCCGAGTGCACCAATTCGAAAAAGTGGAACAGTTCATTTTCTCCCACACCAATGAATCTTGGAAGTTACACGAACAGCTCTTGACTAACCTGGAAGAGTTCTGGCAGACACTGAAAATCCCGTATCGGATAGTGAACGTCTGTACCGGAGACCTTGGTACCGTTGCGGCGAAAAAGTATGATCTCGAAGCTTGGCTCCCTGGTCAAGGAAAATATCGGGAAATGGCCTCCTGCAGCAACTGCACTGACTATCAAAGTCTAAGGTCAAAAATCAGGTACAAGGACAAACCATCTACACCGGCAAAATATCCCCACACCTTGAACAGTACGCTTGTAGCGAGCGAGCGGGCCATAGTTGCAATTCTAGAAAACTTTCAACAGTCGGATGGAACCATCTGCGTACCTCTTGTATTGCAGAAGTACATGAACGGACAACAAATAATTCCCGCCAAGTAGTTTTCGACCAAGTCGACGGGGGTTACCAGAGTGTTCTGCCAAAACCAGTCTACGAGAAATGTATCTTGTTGAGTAAGAGCAGGCTAGAATACTCCAATCTGGATACCAATAAGATACAGGATCGCGGAAGCCGCGACTCCTATCAGGAAGGTTTCTAGCCCGCTAACCAGAAATCCTCTACCAACTACCCGACCCTTCCATCCGCCGACCAAGAATAGGAACAGTGCTGAAACGATAGCGGCCACGATTATCGAAACTGTACGCGTGGGAAGGATCAGAAATGGGAGAAGAGGTATCAATGCCCCGGCAAGAAATGATGCTCCTAGCACGAGACCAACTTTGAAAGGGCTCTCGAGTCTCGCCCTGTGCAGTTTGAGTTCGTGCATTAATAGGTCTTCGAGAAACTTTTCCTTGTCAGATGCGATCCTTGCAACGACGTTCTCAGCCTCTGCAGAGCTGAGTCCCTTCGCAATGTAGAAATTTCGAAGCTCTGATTTTTCCTCTTCCGGCTCGAGCTCGATCTCACGCTTCTCGCGTCTAGCGTCGGCCTCGAAAAGTTCGTACTCCGATCGTCCGGCTAGGAAGCCTCCGAAAAACATGGATATTGCACCCGCAATCATTGAAGCTAACCCGGCGACCTGAATGAGGTGCAGGTCCTGTATCGCGGCGGCAAAACCGCTGAGAAAGGCAAGGTTTGTGATAAGCCCGTCAGATACGCCTAGTGCCGAGTTTCCAATAATTCCACGCGCGCGAATATGCTTGTGGATCTCTGATCCTTGATCGGGACGCATAAGACTCTGTTGTCTCAAGGGGTGGCTGTCAAGATGTGTACTTAATTCTCACATTGTACAGTCGTTAAAACCAGAGCTTCCTGTTCTCGTAATGCTTGATTGAGTCTTGAGCTTGTCAATGATGTTAAGACGACCTCGATCCAGCCGGACATTATTGTCAGGGAACCTTCGGCCTCGTGTCCGAAGTGTCACCCGCACTGTGCGATTGGACGAGGATGTTGACCGAATATTTCAGAATCTCTCAGACGAGGAAAAGACCAGCATAAACCACTTGATCAGCAAAGCTTTGAGACGATCTGCAGAATGGGACGTTCACGCAGAAAGATTCGGCTTTCTAACCGGCCGGAACCAAAATGGTGGCTAAACTATTCGACCGCCTTACGGATGAGGAGGCGAGAACCCTCGGCAGGGAAGCAGCAAACAATACAGGTACGGAGGTCATCAACTTCTACTCCAGAAATACAACTATGACACTCATGAAGACGGTGCAGATACTCGGACAGTACGGCAGGATGTACACTTTCGAAACAAGCTTCGATGGAAAGAGGCAGGCTACTCGTCCTCAATCATGGACATGGCCCAAGAATTTCTTCGCTCCCGCGTGATTTTGGCTCTACATTTTTTTCTGGTTTATAGAAATTTGTCGGTTGTCCGGAGGGTTTTTCGGGTGTGTTTCTTGGTTTTGGGGCTGTTCTGGGCGAGTCTGTGTGTCGGAAAGTACGCTAGGCTGCCCCTTGGCTGCTTAATGGTTGGGTTTGCGGTTGCCTGGGTCTCGATTCTGGGCTTGTTTCGGAGTTGTTGGGTGGGTTAGGGGTTGTTATGTCCAACTATACTTTTTCTACTCGGAATAGTTGTTATTAGGTCCCTGCCGTCCGCGTTTCCTCCCGGCTTTCCTTCTGCGTCAGGCTTCTCACCATCTCCTTCAACTCCATTAGCTGGAGCGATCCAAGCTCATTCTCCTGGTTCTTCAAAATGTGGTCCTTGAAAACGATCAATCTACCGGCCAAAGCCATCCACCTCATCTTCTCACCTACCGGCCGATTCTTGGACTTGGAATTCTTCAAGGCCTCATCGATCAGCTCCTTCATCTTGTCGAGATTCTGAGCCCTATCAGCACTGCGAAAAACCCGCAGGTTTCTAACATACTCCACCAAATTCCACGGAGGAACCGGCTCCTCATCAGAACCCATCGCATAACGCTAGAACAGCCCTAACAGAGCGAAATTATGAACAGGAGAGATGAGCGTATGAGAGCGAGAATGTGCGGCCTCCAGTTATGTCCGCCTGCCTCCACTAGACGTATGGAAGAATCCAATCACGTAGATGGAGCTGATGGCCTAGAACCTCTGCATATCTCGCCCCTGCGATAGGAGGACTCTTCCAGAGGCTAGGAGTTAAGCCGGAAGTCACAGAGACAGAGGATCAGATATCCGTCAAGGTCGAGACAGGAACCATTCAAGACAAGCTCGATAAGCGAACGCCTCCTTAGCAAAGGTAAATATTGAATTGGCTTACGAACTAACAAGCATCAAAGTAGTACGCATTGGGTAGAAGAAGACGTAGAGTAGTCAGGATTGTCAAGAAGAAGCTACCCACGGTCTTCGTCTGTCCCAGATGTGGCGAAGAGGCAGTCAGGGTCACGATTGCCAAGGATACAGGAAAGGCGACGGTTCTATGCGCCCTCTGCAACCTGAAAAGCGAGTTTCAAGCCCACCCTGCTGCTCAGCCGATCGACGTCTACTCCTACTTTACGGACGTATTCTATGGTGTCGAAAACCCGAGAGCCATAATTCCACGTGATCGGGAGATACCGCGAATTTCAGAACCAGAGACGATAGAACAACAGCTTACACCTGAACCCTCGAGCGAGGAATTGCCGGAGAAAACCGCCCAACCAGTTGAACCAAAACCTGAAACCGAGGAAGCAGGGCAGGCTCCCGAAACCAGTCCTTCACGAGAGTCCGAGACATCCGAGCCCTCTCTGCCAGAAACAATGGAATCTTCGCCGGAGCAGCTACCAGCGGTTACGGATGAGAAGCGTGACGAGTCCGAGGAAGAGGCTGAACCCTTCGCGGACATTATGCAGAACAAGGACAAGAAGAGGTACAGCCCAAACCCGCTTCCAAAACCGCAATCCACAGAACAGTCAAACTAGGCCTCCGGGCTCTTCTCTTGTTCCTCATAGATGGGCGTCAGAAGGTTTACGACCCTATCCACTGTCGCCCTTCGATCGCGCAGAGATTGAA
The DNA here is from genome assembly GCA_035656295.1 of Bathyarchaeia archaeon. Taxonomy (GTDB): domain Archaea; phylum Thermoproteota; class Bathyarchaeia; order 40CM-2-53-6; family 40CM-2-53-6; genus 40CM-2-53-6. Next base: position 54,094 of record DASRSU010000005.1, read on the forward strand.
CAAGGTCCTTCTCGAACATTTTGAAGATATTAGTCAGCACTAACCTCGGGTGTAACGGCAGCAATGTCTCCACACTTCCGGAAGCTCGTATGGCTAGGCCCTTCTCAACCATCCGGCCTGCGAGGCTAGCGGACTCCGTGCCGGTTACGTCAAGCTCTTCCGCCAGCTCTTGCAAGGTAAGCTCGGCCCTGGCAAGGAGCTTGAGGTAAGCGAGAGTCTCGATGCGGGGAAGGTTGAACTGCCGTTCCAGCATGCTAGCGATTTCCACCTCGTCTACAGGTCTCTTTCTCAGCGTCCCTGGCACAGGCATCCCGAATCACCCCTCTGACCGGTACTCAGTTTCACCCTCGAATTAGTGTCAGAAGCCTTATTAGCGGTGTGGCCCGGGTATTCACTACTCAGAGTGGTATAATGGCCCTATTAGAAATTGAGCTACCGGTGGAACTACAGCCACAGCTACCAAAGCAGATAGGCAAATTCATCCGGCGCACCCAGAGCGTATGCCCGGAATGTAACCGAATACTCCCGAGCACCGTTTTCGAGCGAGACCAGAAAGTCTTCATGACGAAGACATGCCCAGAACACGGCGAGACTGAGGAGCTATACTTCGGCTCGTACGACATGTACCAGAAGTTCGCCACGTACTGGAGCGACGGCAAAGGAACCCATGCGCCGAACGTTCCAATCGAGAGCTGTGCATGCCCCGCAAACTGTGGACTCTGCTCAAACCACCTCAGCCACACCGGTCTAGCGAACATCATAGTTACGAATCGTTGCGACCTTACCTGCTGGTACTGCTTCTTCTACGTGAAAAAGGGGCTTGAAGGAGCCTACGTCTACGAGCCCACCATGGACCAGGTCCGAGAAATGGTCCGTGCTCTCAAAGCGGAAAGGCCCGTTCCAGGAAACTCCCTACAAATAACCGGTGGAGAGCCCACGCTTCGACCAGAACTGACGGAGATCGTCCGAACTATCAAGCAAGAAGGAGTAGACCACATCCAGCTTAACACGAACGGAATCAACCTCGCCCTGAACCCGGGTCTAGCCAACGAACTCCGCGAGGCAGGCCTCAGCAACCTCTACATGAGCTTCGACGGCGTAAGCCCGAGGACCAACCCCAAGAACCACTGGGAAGCACCCTACACGATCGAGAGTTGTAGGAAAGCCAACCTTGGAGTCGTACTGGTCCCTACGGTCATCAAGTCGATCAACGACCACGAACTAGGCGGAATACTACGCTTTGCCCAGAGGAACATCGACATTGTACGAGCGATCAGCTACCAGCCAGTCTCACTAACCGGGCGAATGAAGAAACAAGAGCGTGAGAAATACCGTATCACAATACCTGACTGCATCGAGAGGATCGAGGAACAGACCAACGGCGAAATCCCGAGAGACGCATGGTTCCCCGTACCAAGCTGTTCACCCGTCACTCACTTCGTAGAAGCATTCACCAAACGGCCACAATACGAACTATCCATACACTTCGCCTGCGGCGCAGGAACGTACGTGTTCGAAGACAAGGACACCAAGAAACTCGTTCCAATAACAAGCTTCGTAGACCTGAAAGGACTGTTCGAATACTTGGACGAAAAGACAGACGAACTGAACAGCGGGTCGAACCGCTACATCGTAGCCGCCAAATTCATCACCAAACTCAACAGCTTCATCGAAAAAGACAAACAACCCGCAGGACTAAACCTAGCCAAACTCCTGGTAGGCGCACTATTGAAGCACGACTACAGCTCAGTGGGACAGTTCCACGTCCGCAGCATGTTCCTCGGAATGATGCACTTCCAAGACAAGTACAATCAGGACGAGGAAAGACTGCAGCGATGCGACATCCACTATCTAACACCGGACATGAGGATCATACCCTTCTGCTCGTTCAACGTGATCCCTGAATGGTACCGCGACCGGATACAGAAGAAGTACGGTGTCACAGTTGAGGAGTGGGAAAAGCAGAGCGGCGAAAAACTAGAATCGCGACTATATCGCGGAACATTGAGGCGTGGAAAGCACGCGGACGGCTGCGGATGCAGCTCAGTTCACATAGAGCCAATAACCGGTACATAACAACCTCCACCAAAGACCTTTTTTCTATCCGTCAAACCTACTGGGCAGTCCATCCCAGGGAAGAGTCAAAGATTGCAAGCCTCACTCCAACGCGTCAAAGGCGAACAGTGGGCCAGCATACGAAACGTGACAATGTCCGTCTCACCCCAAAACCCGAAAGTCGGCGATAGCCTCGCCTTTACAGTGGGCTTCAACCTCGAAGGGGGGATAAGACGCAACTTTGTCCGTCGTCTGTGGGAGGCAGCCTACGACGAACATGATCTCGGACTACGAATGGCTTACCGAGTAGAACTGAACAAGCAAAGGTCAAAGATTTTGCCTAGCAGCGAACTGAGAAAAGACAAGTTCGTCCGCAGAGGAGTATTCTTTTGGACCCGGAACCCGGAACTCCCATACCGGGTATGGGCTACCATAGCCACAGAGTTCGAGACAATACTATATCCAAGGACAGAGGAAGAAGCGCAGAATATGCTCTTCGACGTCACCCGGTCTTTCGAGCTCCCAGCCTCCCTTCTTGGCAAGGGACAGCACACACTGGAAGCGAGAATCCATGCAAAATGGGGCAAGCACGTATTCACGGAGCGTGGAGAAGTATCGGCCAAAGGCCCGGCAGTGAGAATCCACGTCGGATAGTCCGTAATAATTTTAAAGGAAAATAAAAGTCCCCAACACGGGAGATTTCAACGGTTGGCAAAATTTGATGGAATAATAGGACAAGACGTTCTCACAGTAACCGAAGGCGAGAACGAATTGACAATAATCTTCCGCGATAACAGGTTTCTCTTCATCAAGGTTGTCAATGGCAAGCTGGTATCAGACTCGGTCCCCGAGTAGACCTGGGAACAGACTTAAGGATCTAACGATTTCTCTCATGTGCATTTGGGCTAGACTTTGAGAACTATTTTTCCGAAATGCTGGCTCTTCTCCATCTTTTCCTGAGCTTTGGCCGCGTCTCTCAACGGGAACACTGAGTCGACAACAGGTCTCAACCTCGCATCTTCGAAAAATGACAATACTTTCAACAGCTCTCCATGACCTCCCATGTACGAGCCTAGCAGAGAGAATTGTCGGACGAACACGAACCTGATGTCAATCTCTGCTTTTCCCCCGCTTGTTACTCCACAGTTTACAAGGCGGCCGGCGGGAGCCATGGATCGCATGCTCTTCTCCCAGGTTGCCTGGCCAACGTGGTCGAACACGACATCCACTTTTCGGCCACCAGTGATGCGTTTCACTTCGGCTGGAACGTCCATGGTGGAATGGTTCACGACCCAGTCAGCCCCCAATTGCTTGGCCTTCTCCAGTTTCTCGTCTGATCCTGCGGTCGCGATCACTTTTGCACTCGACAATTTGGCGACCTGGATCGCAGCACTTCCTACGCCACTACCAGCTCCCCAGACGAGGACCAGCTCGCCGGGAACAAGGTGGGCGCGTGTCATCAGCATGTGCCATGCAGTTAAGAACACGAGTGGAACGGAGGCTGCCTGTTCGAAGCTTAGCTGGCCAGGGATGGCCAGTACATTTCGTGCTGGGACTGTTACGTACTCCGCATATCCACCTTGGGTTTCATATCCGATGATCTTGTAAGACTCGCACAAACTGTCTCTGCCGGTAGAGCAGTACTCACAGAGACCACAACTAATGCCTGGGGCCAGGAGGACCTTCTGTCCAACATTGTCCTTGGCTAGGCGGCCGACTTGGGCGATTTCGCCAGAAACATCAGAACCGGAAATGTGAGGCATGGTAATCTTCTCTCCCCTAATACCCTGCCTAGCCCATATGTCCAGATGATTCAGAGCACAAGCCTTCACCCTCACAAGTATGTCCTCGTCTCCAACAGCAGGCTCCGGCGCATCCTCGTAACGTAATACACCGATCCCTCCAAACTCATGAAACCTAACCGCTCTCAAGCAGACTCAGTCTTGGGACAAATGATCCTGTCTATTAAAAACAAGTAAACTCTTGGACAGCGTTGCAGAAATCGATCGTGGAAAAATAGGATGCGAAAACTCTTGTTTCGTCCGCGCTAGGGCGCGTACTGTACTCCGCCTTCGTACAATGTCTGCGATGCGAGCGCTTGTGCTCCCACTAGCTGCGAGTACGAGAGTGGGCTTGTCCAACTGACGCTGAACCATCGGAACGCTTGCTGGATTTCTATGAAGCTCACAATGCCAGCACGGTTTCCGCCTATTCCTAGCATGCTTCCACTATTGCATGTTCCCGCGGTTGAAACGCAGGTAATAGTGGCCGCCGGAGTATCCCAGTGAGCACAGCTTCCTGTGGCAGCCATGCCCAGACAAGAGGCGGCGAGACTCACATCTAGTATGTCAACGATGCCATGGTTGAACACATCGGCCCACTGCCATTGCTTGTACTTTGCACTGTCACGGAAGTAGGCAGAGTTCGTCGTTCCTGCAACCCCAAGACCATCGCGTTGCAAAACGAACGCACCAAGCTGAGCTCCAACACCCTGAGTGCCAGTCTTGGAGCATTTGCCTCCTATCCCCGCTGGAGCAGGGTTGTTGAGATCCTGGCACACCCAAGGTCCAGAGCCGACGTATCTGTATGTCGCTATGGGGTCCCGCGTGGTAGCATCAGCGGCGAGCAAACAAGCAGGAGTACCGGGTGTAGTGCACTTGTTTAACGTGTCGGACGCCCAGAGATGTTGCGGAATCAAAGGAATCCCCCCGATGTTCTGGAGTGCGAAGACGCTGTTGCTGTTCAGGTTGACGACGAAGTTGAAGTCGTTCTGTATGCGCACACCGACAATACCTGCGGTCAGCGGATTGATAAGACCGCCTGTTGCGGCGAAGGCAAGCCAGCTGAACAGATAGTCGCTTGAAGTAACCTGTTTCCCGTTGTGGAAGAAGATGTCGTTGCGTAAGCTGAACTTTACGTCTGCAGCGGTGCCAGGCGGGTCGCCCGGTTGTGGTGCTAGGAATTGCCACTGGTTTACCATCCAGCTGTAGAGGTCCGATGGCGAATAGGGATTCCCCACGACTAGAGTGTCAAAAACTGAACCAACGATGAATCCCTCCCAAAGGCTGGAAAAGGTCAGAGGGTTCACCTCGTTGGTTCCCTGCTTGAAGCCCCATCTGATATTTCCTACAACGGCCGGATTATTCTTCCACACGTTCATGAGCGTGAACGTGTTAGGCGGCCCTACTCCTTTGCCGTTATTCACTCCGGTCCAGCCTTTCAAATAGGCGAACTGCTGCCCCAGAGCATATACATCAATGCCCACAGTGTGATTCCCATAAATCTCATTGGCCACGTGCATGGATGCGATCGCCCCGGAAGTAGTGCTGTTGAACTCGACCATCGAACTGTAGTGGTCCAGCTTTGAATTGCAGAAGTACACATAGTTCGGTGCCACGAAACCTGCAGGACCTCCACACCACCTGCCAGCGAATTGGCTATGATAGAGTGCCCAGATCTGATCTGGTGTGACAGTCAGAGCCCAACCTTTCGTGTACATATGCCAGTCAAGGTGCTGCGTGACAGTCGAAAAGACAATGGGCCTAGCGTCCTGAATGGAAAGGTGACTTACTAGAATCTGCGGACAGCTTGTAACCCCCGCGCCATTTATCAACTCACACATCCTACCGGCTAGAGAATCTCCCAGAGCAAGTCGTGGTGCATTGTCGCTCCGAACGACAAAATTGATCGATCCCGAGCCGCTAAAGTCTGCGATGTGACAGTCGGCCGCCTTGGTCGTTCCAAGCCCAGCCGCTATCCAATGGTCTGCAGCATCACAAAAGTCAGGATTGGAAGCGCTAGCCGTGACGATGCCTGCGCTGTCACTGGTGTCAGACCCGATTTTGAAAGCACTCAGGCAAGGAGCGGTGGGATGTAGAATATCCCACGAGCAAATGCCACCGAGCCTGTAACCGCCTATCGTGTAAGGACCTGTGCATGATGGCTGAGGGACACAGGCACTATCATAGGGCTGACCGCTGTGGGAAATGCCCTGGCCGGGAGGCAGTGGGTTGTCCATGGCTTGTCCAAGCCCCGATAGTACTTTGCTGATGAACGCGGCCTTATCGACAAGATGAGCCACGCCCTGGCGGAAGTATATTGCTCGAAGAGAATCAGAACTACCATCTCTACCACTACCGAAATTGATTCCGAAAAAGTTGTTCGCATTGTTGAAGTCGATTCCAAACATGTTGTAGCCGGCAACCGCTGCGGTCACGTAGAACCGGGTATCGCACAATAGTGGAACTGGAATAGGTGGAGGACTGGGACAGGGATTAGGCAGGTCAGTAGGACCAAGAGTCCAGTCCGTCAAATCTAAGTTGTTCCCTCTAAGATCATTCCATTCCGCGGTCTCACTCGAGTATGTGCTAATCAGTATCTTATCCATCATCGGACCCGCCGGGGCCCACTGAGTGCTAGGATCCGATGGAGCCGGAGGGGCAGGATCAGCACGCACGAGATGCGGAGAAAGTCCCAGAGTAAATCCTGAGAGTGACGCCATGGACAGCGTGAGAACGAAGATGACTAACAGCCGTATTGACGAGTTCGGCGTTCTACGCACCTCAGAAACATGACTGGCGCGTGCCGCCAACCCTTTAAAATTATCCATTGCTAGTGCAGCCTGCGGATATTCTCCGATACCTCTAACTGTCTATCAGTCGCTACAGAAGTTTGGATAATTTCTGCCGAAATCCGGCTACAAGGTAGCGTTTTATCGCTGCTGGCTTGAAATGGCTTGAATCCATGTTCGTTTTGGTAGCGGGGGGTGGACTTTCGGGTCCTCCCACGGGCCCTTCGAACCACCGTTTGAGGATTGAAGCGTCAATCAATCTCAGGGTTATGAGCCCTGCGGGTTAAACCTGGATAGGCTCCTCCGGTTGGAGAATCTACCCCACCCCGCTACGAAACTGACCCGAAGTCACACGACTTTTAAAAGGCTTAGGCCCTATGGACGCAAATCACCGCCCTGAGTTAAGTCACACAGGGATTGCTGAAGCAAAACGAAAATGGGTGAAAATACTCTTACACAGTCTTTCCCAGAAAGCTAAATAACAAAACCTCGCATTGCCCGATGTTCATTCGAACCGGTGCGCGGGCCCGAGTAGGTTGTGGAGAAGCCGAAGCCACTGACTTTGGTTTTAAGGCTTCTGATACTGGACTGTAGGTTCATTCGATTCAAGACGTTCTAAGCCACGGATTCAGAAAGCCAGAGACAATTAGGCTGTCTCCATGAGAAGGTTCGTTCCATTACTTGTTCTCACAATCGCAGTCGTTGGACTCCTAGTCCCAATTTTTATTATTAATGTGAACGCAGGTGGCTGCAATCCGCCTCAGCCGAACTGCCATCTGGGAGCAAACACGAACGTGCCGGCCAGTGAGGCGACGATTTGGGTCAGGCTAGACAACAACAGTTTAACCGGTATGTTCACTCTGCCTCAAGCTCCAGGTATGCGCACATTTGATTTCAACAATGGAACTCGACACTCAATAGAAGTGATGAATCTTACATTCAAAGGACCGTCAGGTGCACGCTACAATTGGAATCGGTGGGAGCAATGTGGAATCCCAGTACCAGGTGGTACTGCGCCTATGTTCCATACTCCCTTGATGATTGCCAACTACACGACGCCCTGTCCGAGCCAGTGGAATGGCCCCTTCACTGCAAGATTCGACACTATCCCCCCAACAGGCTGTATCACCAATTGCCTCCTTGAGGCCAACACAAACATTCCGACGACTGACGCAACTATTTCGGTAAGACAAGACAATAACGCGTCGCTTGTGTATACGCTACCACACACGTTCTCGTTTCGAAACGGTACCAGCCACACAATAGAGGTGCTCACCACTTCACCGACTGGTTCGTCTGGAACACGATACCAATGGAACCAGTGGACTCAGGGAACTAACCAGTATCCAGGAGTAATATTGCAAACGCCCATCATGATCTACAACTATACCACAGGAGCCAGTGGGCCATTCACAGCCCAGTTCAACAAACAATTATCGCTGACATTTACAGACTCAGTCGGTCAACCAGTTAGTGCCCCTAGTTCAGTTACCTTGACTATGCAGGGTAGTGCCTCCACGGTAACACTTTCCTCCTATTCGAACCAGTGGATCATAGCCGCACCTTGGACCGTGACTGATGCCACCTGGCAGGGATTTTCACGAGCTGTATTAGGCTCTCAGACGATTGCCATTACAACCAGCTCAGCCGCGGTACAATTGAGGGCATACCCGGCCACAATCAAAATCGTAGATAAGGGCAACAACCCGGTACCCGGTGCAAAAGTAACGGTCATCCTGTTGTCTAACTCGACAACCATTACGTTCACGAGTGACAGTCAAGGAATTGTCCAACTTGGACGGATTCCTGGAGGACTCTACTCGGCCCAGGTCACGTACCAGGGTCAGGACATGGGAAGATGGGGCGCCGATGCCTCACTGACGCCCACCAACACGATCCAGCTTAACATCGGAAACGCTCCCGGGACCTCATCGCAGGTCTCATCAATAGTCCTACTAACAATATTTGGCATCGCCTTCTTCCTAGTACTGCTCGCTATCAAGGTGCGTAAACCACCTCCACCTCCAAAAATCTGAGACTCCGACGAACCGTCCTCGATTCGCACTATCAGCTAAGAGCGATCGTAGTCACTTCACCAATAGTATCCTGCAAGACCAAGCTTGTCATTTCCGGAATAGGTCGCGTCAGATGGCGGCGAGCCCGCACAGGCGGTAAATACATGCCCGGAACCAGAGTCCTATATTGGAGGACCGGAACTCTTGAAGAATCAGGATACTTCCGCCCACATTTACGACACCTGAATCCTTGATTCCTTCCCATCGATTCACATCTTGCATTACAACCAGCACACACAGGGTTGAAGAAGCGCAGGTCATCCGCAAGCTGCAGAATTTCAAGTCTCTCTAGGTTCAAAGTTAACCTGCCTCCAGGACCTTGGCGAACTCCTCCCGACACCCTCACTTTGTCCCCAGGAACAAGTTTTCGAACTATCGACCGGAATCTTCCAGAGGGCTCATACGCAGCACAGTCCACGATCCCAGTATCATCAGTCAGTTCAAAGAACACGTGTCCACCTCGAATAATGCGGGGAGTCTCTTGGACTCTGCCAAGGAGTACTGCTGAGACATACGGCCTCAGTTTTTGGACGGATGTCTGAAAGGTTAGGTGAGCATCAGTCCCTTGGTTCGTCTTAAACAAGGCTACACGTTCGATCGGCTCAGCCACTTGAACGCACTCGAATGCACTGATCAGTTTCACTGGATCATCGCCACGAATACCGAGAAGAACCGGGTCAGGCCCACGTGGAGTGATCAGAATACGGCCCGTTTCATCATCAATATTGTTGAAGGTGGTGTCCCCATGTTTCAAGTTCATCTCTCTAACCGAGGACGCAGCGACGCGCCTGGTACTTCCTAGATACTTTGCTGTCCGATAAGCGATTATCTCAAAAGTATGCAAATCCTCAAACTCGGAGCCCAGGGCAGCCAGTGCGCCGATGAGGCCTCGCGCCTTTCCAAACACGTGCGCATCTATGCCGACAGTTTTCACAACTCTTCGAGCTTCCTCAACCGTAAGGACATCGTACAAGGCCCTCCTTGAGAAATCTCTCAGGATGGAAGGTCTGAGTCCCGTAAGGAATGCGACTGCAGGATCGGTTGATGGGACAGAAGGGTCACTGGTAGATTCCACGATTCTCAGGGTGGCATTCTTGGCAGTGTCGATCTGATCTTCTTCAACTCGCAGTCTAATAGCTAGGGCTGCATTTCCCCTAGTCTTCCATGGAATATTCGGGTTCAGCCTTACAATCCACGGGAAATCAATAGGGCTGCATCCAAGTCGCACAAGTTGTTCGAATACCAAAGCGGCAGTAAAGGTAGTGCAGCCTCCTGCCGGTGAATCAGTATCGTCGAAGCCAATATGAAACTCCGTTAGCAAAGGGCACTACCGACTAAGTTCTGTCTTGGACAGCGACTTTAGCAGAATGGTCGAGTTTAGTTCTCGATTACGATCATCGTAAGAGTAGACTTGACCTTGTTGAGTCTCCGTATCTTCCAGGTTATTATCTCCTTCAATTTATCCATGCTGTCAGCCGCGACTTTTGCGACAATATCATAGACTCCGTATACCATGTATGCTTCTTTCACCTGGCTCACGGACTTCAACTCTTTTACTACAGAGTCTTCTGAGCCGATTTCTGCATTTATCAGGACGAACGCCATTGGCAATCTGTGTGAAGCCTCTCGGAAGGGGCGTAGATAATTGCGTTAAAAGCTTTCCAGCTCAATTGGACAACACTAATGCTGACTAGTACCGGGCATTACTAGTGTCAGTTTCAGAATCGATATGACAGATCCGCCCTTGAATCGGGAGTTGAAACGTTCGATGGGACTCACCACTTCGTCTTCATTGGAGCTTGCGGGAGTGCTCTTGAGTATAGGAGTTCTCGGAGCAGCCTCACTGAGCGACCTAAAGTCGAGGGAAGTGTCCAATAGGTTCTGGATGCTGTATGCGCCTGTCGCAATGCTGCTTTTCATTGCCCGGATTGCGACTTCTACGGACATGCTCAAGACAGTAACCGATCTCTCTGTCCCTGCAGCGGCCACGATCGTTGTGGCCTTCCTCCTCTTCCAGTTCGGAGTGATGGGTGGGGCCGATAGCAAAGCATTGATGAGTCTCGGGCTGTGTCTTCCAACCTTCCCCAACTTTTTGCTACCATTGTGGTCAGCACCGTTCGGGAGCTTGTATCCGTTTCCTATTGCCGTCTTGGTGAACTCGTTTCTCCTATCGATAGGCTCCGCAGTTTTTCTCCTCGTAAGAAATCTATCACAAAGAGTACACATTCGAGGCGGACTGTTCCAAGGGTTTGAGAAAGAATCTATCACACGGAAACTTTTGGTCCTGTTGACATCGTACAAAACAACGTTCACAGTGATGGAGGCAAAGCCTCACCTCTACCCCGTCGAGCAGGTGGACTTGGTAGATTCGAAGCCAGTGAGACATTTCCACTTGGTTTCAAGTGCAGAGACTGACAGAGACAAGCTCATTTCAGGATTACAAAATTACAAGGAGCAGGGACTATTCTCCGACGGAATCTGGGTGACCCCAGGCCTGCCTCACCTAGTATTCATGACCGCGAGCCTCATAGTCACAGTTTTTATCGGTGATCTCTTGATGTGGGTATTCTTGAAAACTTTGAGGGTTTCATAATGACAGAGTCGATTTTAAAAACGCCACCAACTGGAACTAGAAATTTGGGAGTAAAAGTCTTGGCCGCAGACGAGTTCAGCGTACAATCGCTGATGAAACTTGGCCTGACCGAATACGAAGCCAGGATCTACGTAGTGTTGACAAAAATGGGGCCAAGAAACGCCAGCGAGATCAGTTTCCTAGGCAAGGTACCAAGGCCAAAGACCTACGGAGCTATCAGAGGACTAGAAAGCAAAGGTCTCCTCCGAATAGTGCCAGGCAAGCCAGAACGGTACATGGCAATATCACCCAACGATGTTCTTGTACCTCTCGTGGACAAGCTGAACAGGGAGACGGGCGAATGCGTCCAGGTTGTTGAGAACCTGGCGCTGGCCTTCGAATCTTCACAGTACGTGTACACGGAAAAACCGTACGAACGCTACGACTTGTGGAGCGTGAGAGGTAGAGACAAGGTCTACAAGAGAATCCAAGACATGATCGGTGAAGCAAAGGTGAACGTCTTTTTCACGACCACCGCAAACGGCTTAGTGCGCCTTTACAAAGCCCACTCTGAGGTCTTGGAAAAGGCTGCTGAAAGAGGCGCCAAAGTCAAAGTTGCGGCTCCAGTGAACCAGTCTAATGCCAGTGTAGCGAGAGAACTTGGCGAAATCATAGAAGTCAGAAACGCTGCAGTGCCCATGATGAAATTCCTAAGCGCAGACTCTGCAGAAATAATATTCACCGAAGACATTCCCGACGATACCAATGTAAACGCGGGACAAGACGTAGCAACATGGACAAATGATCCCTTACTAGTTAGAGCACACGAAAAAATATTCGACCAAGTCTGGGGATCCCTCCAGCAGAAGGAAGCGGTCAAAGCCAAGACTCGGTAAGGGGCCTCACCGAATCAATTAGCTGATCCGACCTTCGGATATCCTTCTGTTTCCCGGGAATGAAAGCCGGGTTTCGTAGTGTAACTGGTCGATAATTTTCGGAGTTACATGATGCATATGTTGTGTGCGGCTTTGGGTATAGTCGTGGCTTGTGGGCAAGTCCACACCGCGACCCCAGAGCGAGAAAATATTGAGCCGACTAAACCGATCCAAGGACACACTACGAGACAGAATCCTCCACGTCCTCTCCGGCGCCACGATTCCTATGGACGTCGAAAACGTACGGATCAAATCCGGGCTGAAAAACTGGGAGAGCACCAAAGCACTATTGCTCGAACTAGTAGTCGAGGGAATTATCAGCGGACAAAAGACCACAAAGTCTTGGGTCTTCTGGGTAGATCACTCGGATACTCGCATGAGTATTGCAAGTAGGAACCACGCATGAACTCCACTTCTAGAAACCTCCACTTCGAAGCGTCGGTACCAACGAGGAAATCAACAGCATCTTCTCTGATGGCACCGGCTTGCACGCGACCTGCGGAAGCGGTTGAGACAGGCCCACCGGAAACAAGAAAGGAGTGAAAAAATTGAAAAAAATAATGAAGAACAAGAAAGGCATCGACACCATACTCGCAGCACTACTCATGGTCGTCATCGTAGTCGTAGCATCAGTCATGGTCTACGCATGGTCCACAGGACTACTCGGTACGCTTCTCGTGACACCAAGCACTGGGAAGGAATCTCTCCAGCAAGAAACCGTGTTCTTTCCAGGAACAACCTACATGAACATGACCGTCAACATCAGGAACACTGGTAGCGTTGCTGCTACCCTCGTATCCTACTACGTGAAGGACTCGAGCGGTAATCAATACGCTAAGACAAGCGGCTGGACTAACGCACCCACAGTACCACCTAACGCTGTTGCCACAGGCGTCTTCCTGATCAACACACAATGTACCGGTTGCTCATTGACCGGAACAGCATTCACATTCCAATCGGGCTACTCGTACACCGTCGTCGTCGTGACATCCAGGAACAACCAATTCACCTTCACGGGAACAAAGTAAACGGGTGATTTGAATGCAAAAGATCCGAACCATTCGAAACAACAGGAAAGGCATCAACACTATACTCGCAGCACTACTCATGGTCGTCATCGTAGTCGTAGCATCAGTCATGGTCTACGCATGGTCCACAGGACTACTCGGAAGTCTTTTGGTCCAGCCAAACGTCGGAAAGGAAAGTCTCCAACCTGATGCACCGGCAGCCTTCGGTTCACCTACAAGCGTTACAATATACATTAGAAACTCTGGCACTATTCCTACGACCCTCCAAAGCTACTACGTCAAAGATTCTTCCGGAAATGCCTACCAGCTGACAACATGGGTGGGACCCACTATTAACCCCAACGCAGTCAATGCTACCGCATTTACGATTGGATCAAGTTGCAGTAGTTGCGTATTGACTGGCACACCATTCACTTTCACGGCAGGCTACTCATACACTGTACTCGTAATCACTTCAAGGAACAACCAGTTCACGTTCACTGCAACCAGGTGAGACATCCGCATGTCGAGTCGAAATGCCTTGTTTGAACTTCCCGGTTTTTGAAACCGAAATCAGAATAATCAAAACATAGAGGAAAAAAAATGAGTCTAGTAAGATGGATTCAAAAGACAGCAGAAAGGAACCGCAGGTCAAGGAAAGCCATTAGTACCATAATGGCAAACTTGACCATGCTCGTTATCGTCGTAGTCCTTAGCTCACTATTATTTGTCTGGGCAATTACAAGCTTCGGAGCCTACCAAGGCGGAGCTGGATACTGGTTCTCAAGCAGGAGTATCGCGAACCAGGAGAGACCAACTGTCGAAAACGTGTTCTTCACTAACGCAGGCTGCAGTGGTCCGTGCGCCAAGATCTTCGTGAGGAACGTCGGGACCATCCCATTCACCGTATCCTCCGTATATGTGAACTCCACACTCACCAACTATAACTCTATCATTAACGTTACACAGGTCCTTCCTTTCTCAGTGCCCGTAACCGTCGGCGGCGGCACTTGGAAGCCTGGTAGCGTCCAAACCATAACGATTGCTACGCTTCGTGGAACAGTAATCACTGCTCAATGGGTGTCTTAGTCATGGGCGTATACAAGAGGCTCGCGCGCTCAAAGAAAGGAATGAGCACAATCTTCGGAGGCCTATTCTTCGTAATACTGATACTCATGGGATTCAACCTGATGCTCTGGAACTTCATCCAATACGACGCCTACAACCGTTCCATTACTAGTATGGCGCTGCGCGACCAACAAGCAAGCTCGGAAAACCTCGTCGTAAACAATCCAGGAGCCGTTGACTTCGGTGCAGGCACGTTCAACATCACCGTCACGAACCTTGGCGGATCCTCCGTCCTCATTTCTAGAATCTACATCAACAACCTCAGCCCCACCGGCTCTACCCAATGCAGTACAAGCAGTGCTATCAGTCCATGCACTGTCGACTCGACACCTAGCACAACCAGTTGTGTAAACGGGGTTAGCTGCTACTTTACAAACGGAAACATTCAGGTTGGGGAGCTTAACCACAAGATCAAAGTCACTGGACTCGCAATCAATGACGGAAGTGGCTACAAGGTAATACTGTCAACAACTAGAGGTAGACTATTCAGCTTCTATTATCCGTGGCCTGTAACCGTGCCACCTAGCGGTGGTGGACAATTCGTGACGAACATAGGGCCTCTCAACATATACTTCGACTATTACTCATTCAACTTTACGCAGAACGGTTCAGCGACATCTCAACCAGCTTGGTGCGTTCCCACTGCAACGAGCTTACTCTTCTGGATCAAGATTGCCAACGCTGCCACTGACAGCACGGTAACCCTCAAGAAGAACACAGTGATATTTCCACAGCCCTATAGTACAAGCGGGACCGGAGGCCAGTTTGGACCCTTCTATGTCGTGGACAGCGCTTCAACTACTCCGGCTACTATGATCCGTTACGATGAAGTGGGCAATCCATACACCTTGCCAGCAGGCACTTCCAGCGGACCATCCGCGTCCAAAATAGTAAAGTTCGGCGCGGCAACCGCTGCGCAAGCCGACCAGAGGAGTCTAGGTGCAAGTGACTTTTGGCTAACCTTCATTGGATTCAACTATATTTACCGAGGCGTGGCCCAAGGACAGACTATTCCCTTCATTGCGATGAGAAGTGTAGCCGGCTGGCCCGGCGCTTGCTCCTCGTAAAAATGCGTCTGGGAACGGCCATTGAGCTATGATCAAGGACAACCCAATAACAACGACCCATACATAGTCTGCTACAATTTCAACGGAAATTCGTATGATCTTTTCGTGTCGACGGTTACCGGTCTTGTCCCTGCCGCGGGGATCAAGTTTGGTGGGGATGGTCATAGAAGCGCAAGTAGGGTAGGTTTCGACGTGGGTGACAAGTTGCTTACATTCATCCGCTTCTATTACCTCTACAAGGGCAACCCACAGGGTGAGACCATTCCATTCCTGGACTTCAAAGACGTCAGCAAATGGCCCAGCACTTGTTGAAGATGCAACATGAATGAGCTACGAGGATCAAAATCAACCTTACAGTAACGATCCCTACTACCAAGACCCATCCCAATACGACAATTCACAACAACAGTACCCAGGCTACGACCAGTCAGGAAATTACCCTCAAAACTATGACAGCTCCCAGTACCAGAGTCCCCAGGAACAACCGGATCAGCGACTAGCCCAACCCATCCAACAACTACAGAGGATACAGTCCGGCATTCCCGGCTTCGACCAAATTGTCGGTGGTGGCCTAATTCGGGACCGGGTATACCTGCTCTCTGGACCCGCGGGTGCTGGCAAAACAATATTCTCGTCACAGTTTCTCTACAATGGTCTGACAAAGTTCAACGAGAACGGTGTCTACGTCGTGTTGGAAGAGACACCGCAGCAACTTCGGGAAAACCTGTTCAACAGTTTCAGCTGGGACATGAGATCCTATGAAGAGTCCGGCAACATGATAATCCTAGACGCTATTTCCAGCAGGCTCGGACTCAGCAGCCAGGAACGATTCGTCGTACCACGACCCTTCACACTCGAAGCTCTCCTCTACGAGATCCAGACGGCCATCCAAACAGTTGGCGCCCGGAGAGTAGTCATCGATTCCTTGGATGCGATGAGCCTCGAGCTGACGCAAGTAGATCTCAGGAGTCTCATACAGAGACTAACGATGATTCTCAAGTCATTCGGCTGCACAACTCTACTCGTCAGCGGCCAGGCAGAAACCACCCATACAGGAAGGAAGGCGGTGGAAGAATATGTCGTCGACGGAATGATACGGCTACACCATACGTTGGAAGAAAGCGTCAGTGGTGAAACGACTCTGGAGCAGAACGCGCTCCAAGGTAACTCGCTGGAAGAAGATTCTTTCAGCATGAAAATGCGATCCAGAAAAATCGAGATTCCCAAAATGAGAGGAACGACCCACTCAAACTTTCTACACCCCTTTGTCATCGGGGAGAACGGAATCGAAGTAAAGTCTGAACCTGAAGTGACGAAGCGTATGCGGAAAGCAATTTTCAAGGCCAAACGCGTTGATCAGTAGATCTAGAGCCGAAAGGTTCAGACGTATCAGAACAGGCATGGGGGGCCTTGATGAAAAACTCGGCGGCGGAATCCCGGCCGGCAGCTCCGTCCTCCTGATCAGTAACCAGGAAGGGCCTGTCCGTTTGTTCTGTCAGCAGATCGCGTACCTTCTAGCAAATGAGGGTCATCGGATCATGTACTTTACGATAGTTAGAGAACCCAGCTACATCAGGGAAGAAATGATGTTGTATGAATGGGATACCAGCGAAATGGAGCAAGGGAGACAGTGGACCTTTATCGACGCTTACAGTCCAAGAGTGCAGGCTCTCCAACAAGGAGGTCCACCTCAACAATCGATGGGCCTGCTCGGACCGGGAATGATGGCCGCAGGTTCACGGGTGTTGGGACAAGACCTCTTTGTGACGTTGAGGAGAGACATACTGTCACAACTGGATGAGGGAGACATAGTGATCATGGATTCGCTCTCGGACCTGCTGGTTAACCATGACCCCGCATCAGTCCGGGAACTTCTGGAAATCCTTGGGAACCAGATTAGGAACAAGAACGGGCTGGTCTTCATGCCAATCCTTTCCGAGATGCACGATTCGAAACAAGTCGCAACACTATCCCACCTATCCGATGTCGTGGTTGAGTTCGAACTTGAGTCGGAACACTTGGAGGGTAAGCTTCGGTTTTACAAGATGCGCAGGTCACAACTGCGACCGCTCCTACTGCCGTTCTCTATCACTGATAGAGGAGTAATGGCCGAAACCTTCGGGAGAGTCATCTAAAGATCATGTCTAAGAGTCAGAAAGCCGAGAAGAGCGACAAGATAGACAACATCGTCGGCATGCTGATGGAATACGAGCGCATGACCATAGACCTCATGCGCAAGGCAACCGATACTCCAGTACTCGACCAATACGATCTAAACGCCCCCTACGCCAAGGCCCGGATCGTAAAGGAAGACGGCCAGACAAAGTATCAGATCGCCGAAGTCCAGCTGAGCGACGACGAAAAGAAGAAGCTCAAAGAAATCGGCGAACTTCTCATCGAAGAACTAGACGTCGACATTAAGAAACTGGGAACAAACGAGAATGCAGGGGCATACATCCGAAAGCTCGTCGAGAAGATCATCAAGAACTACAAGATCAAAGTCACCCCTGACGCACTGGACCGTTTGATGTACTACATCCTAC
>DASRSU010000006.1:0-2467 GCA_035656295.1 Bathyarchaeia archaeon
AATATCTTACAGTCGAAAAAGAGTCAGTGACCTCATGAGGATTGCTGCTCGCGATCTTGACGTTGCCAGACATGTGATGGATGAGAGCATGGACTGGTCCTACTCGATAGCATACAACAGTATGCTGCAATCTTCAAGAGCCCTCATGTTTGCGAGAGGCTTCCGACCATCTGGCGAGAGATCCCACCTTGCAGTAGTCATGTTCCTACGCGCATCCTTCTCGAAACAACTTGGTCCGGTTAATCGAAGAACTCGACCGAATAAGAAGGAAACGTCACATCTCAGTATATGACACAACAGGGACCGTTTCGGAATCTGAGGCGAGGCACGCCCTGAAAACAGCGAACGAATTCATTGAGAAAGTCAGAAGCCTACTGGCCACGGCCTAGAGCCTATTGATAGCACGAGGCTTTTGGGAATATCTGAGCCGAGAATGTCCGAGCCGCTATCTGTCGTATTGATTACTACTAATCAAATCGCGGCTGCAGCGGTCAAGACTCCTGCATATCGAGAATGGAAGCGAGATCATAACACCAGCAGTGACATGGGCCACGACCGTGTATCCGATCGCAGACGTCGGCTGCACTCCAGTCCTAGTTGACGTCCACCCAGACACTTTCAATATTGATCCGGTAGAGGTGGAGAAAGCCATCGATCCTTTGACACGTGCGATAATGCCTGTACATCTACTAGGAGGTCCGTGTCAGATACATGCCATCGAGAAACTGGCCAGGGATAATGATCTGAGCCTGATTGAGGATTCTTGTGAATCAAGAGGTGCAGAAGTAAAAGGAACCAAAGTCGGCAGTTTCGGTGACATGGGCACGTTCAGCTTCTTCATCTCCCACCATATCTCGACAATCGAGGGCGGAATGATAGTAACAGACAATGACGAGTACTATGAGTCTCTCAAGGCTATGAGGGCCTTTGGCTGGGTCCGGGATCTAAAAGACAAGGACAAACTAGCAACATCCAACAATGGAATAGACCCGCGCTTCCTCTTCATCACCCACGGCTACAATATGCGTCCCACCGAGATACAGGGCGCCTTCGGAATACACCAGATCAAAAAACTGGACAAGTTCATTGAAAAGCGACGAGACAATGCGGAATACTGGAACAAGAAACTATCATCTTACAAGGATTTACTAATCCTACCAGAAGAACAGCCTGGAACAAAACACGTCTTCTTCGGATACCCCATCACAGTAAAACCGGGCGCACCCTTTACCCGCGAACAGTTCACTACTCATCTAGAAAGTAAGCTCATCGAGACGAGGCCGATAATGGCAGGCAACATGGCCGAACAACCTGCAATGAAGAACATTACTCACCGCGTTGTTGGCTCGTTGCCGAATGCTCGAATGATCGCTCGGCAATCATTCTTCTTCGGGAACCATACGGGAGTAAAGTCTGAGGAAAGAGAGTACATCACCAAGTCGATAACGGAATTCCTTGATTCAGTAAGCTAGAATTTCATGTCAACAAAATCTGACGGCTTCCCTAGAACTGATCCTGGAAGAATTTCACGGTTTCTGCTTAGTCGTTATCGGCCTCGGAACAGAATCTAGTTGACATGAAAAACTCGTCCCGAGGATAGCACTGTCTCGATGGATGGTCGGTGATGCTCTCCCTCAGAATTCGTTTATATTTATGTCTCTGACAATCCTATTTCAACAAGTGAATTATGGCATGGCCAAAACAGCCTCTACGAGTGTTCAAGAACCAGTCGTTCTAGACTTTTCAAAGTACAAGGGAAAATACGTCGCACTCGTAAAGAAGCGAGTGGTAGCTTCGGGGACCAACGCACGGACAACTTGGAACAGGGCTAAGCAGAAAGCTCCACGCGATACCCCCACGCTCGTCAAAGTACCTAAGGACGAGACGCTAGTGCTCATAGTTTGCGCGTAGACTTTCCCTACGCAAAGGAAAAGTCTCGACTACTCGGCACGACCTATCGGCCCGTAGCAAGAGTAGTCTTGAACAGGAGGTATCCCAACTACATGTACGTCGATTCCGGCGCTGACATCTCCCTCCTACCTCGAAGCGTTGGCGACTTGATCGGGCTTTCCAAGGTGCCAAGTGAGAAGCCTGAACTCATTTCAGGAGTCGGAGGAACCCCTGTCAAAGTATTGATGCGGAAAGTCTCAATGATACTCGGGACCGTGAGTTTTCAGGCGAGGGTTGCCTGGAGCCTTTCTGAACACGTCCCCATGCTACTCGGAAGACTCGACGTCTTTGACCGTTTCAGAATAGTATTCCGGGAAAAGGAAAGGATCGTCTCGTTCATGGCCGAAGACTCTACCATGTGACAGGCTCAGGAGCCGCGTTCAGCGTTGAAGGACGCAGATTGTTGCATTGTAATGAATGAGTGGGACGAGTTCAAGAAGCTAAAGTCTCGTAACTTTACGGACCAGATGAGGAGTCCGAACGTTGTTGATGCTAGGAGGATCTATGATCCTGAAGA
>DASRSU010000007.1:0-23581 GCA_035656295.1 Bathyarchaeia archaeon
TCTTCAGGATCATAGATCCTCCTAGCATCAACAACGTTCGGACTCCTCATCTGGTCCGTAAAGTTACGAGACTTTAGCTTCTTGAACTCGTCCCACTCATTCATTACAATGCAACAATCTGCGTCCTTCAACGCTGAACGCACGTGCCGAGCATACGGGACACTACCATTCTTCGATTGTGATGCCCGGTATCCGGCCGTAGTCTTTACGGTTTCTCGTGACTAGGGACAACTGGTTTTCGAGTGCTACGCCGGCTATCATCACATCTCTCGAGTCGAGCATTGATCCCTTCCTTTCGAGTGTTGCGAACATGCCGCCTGCGGTTTCTGCTGACTTGACGTTGAATGGTAATAGTATGAGTCTTGAGAGTAGCCTGTATACTTCTTTCACGTTGTGTTCTTCATCTCTCGACTTGTGGGCGCCGTAGAAGAGTTCGAATGCGTTGATTGTTGTTGTGGCCTGTCTTCCTTCCTTATCGTATCCGGCTATTCTGGCTTCCGCATCTTTATTGTTGCGGAGTATCCCGACTAGAAAATCTGTATCTAATAATTTCAAGAGTATTTCTTGCCTGTTCCGCGAAGCTTGGTCGTTGTCTTCTTCCAGTGTGCACGGAGATCTGAGAATATTTCAGCCTCCTCGTCCGCGCTCATACGCCATCCTCCAAGAGAATCGCGAAGACTTCCTCTCTCATTTGTCAGTCTCTTGATCACTTGGGAGAAGCTCTCGTCCCCGGTCTTCTCCCTCGCCAACAACCGATAAGCTTCCTCAGTTATGGTAATTGTCTTGACGCCCATGTATGTTTAAACGTAAACACAAACATATAATTATTCTGTCCAAGATGATACCGGACTTACTTCGGAGTTGGTCATAGGCCGACTCCTTCCATTCTAATCTCCTTGAACTGTTCAGGTTCATAATTCCTCCTAGCATCGACAACATTTGGCGCCGTCATACTATCCGTAAAGTCGCGAACCTTTAGCTTCTTGAACTGGTCCCATTCGTTCATTACGATGCAGCAGTCTGTGTCTTTCAATGCTGAACGCGCGTACTGAGCATACTCGACACTGTCCTCTAGTACTCGTTTAGCGCTCAGGATCGCCTTGGGATCATACGCAACCACTACGGCCTTTTTCTCAAGGAGCTTTTCGGTCACGCGTAACGATGCTGCTTCGCGAATATCATCCGTATCCTTCTTGAACGCTAGTCCTAGAACCGCGATTCTCTTTCCCTCTAATGGACCTATGAGCTTCTCGGACAATTCCACGACCCTGTTGGCCTGTGCTTGGTTGGTTTCTTCTGCAGCCTGGAAGAGGACTGGATCATAACTACGCTGGCGGCTGTAGCTGATGAGTGCTTGTAGGTCCTTGTGGAAGCAGCTGTCCCCGAAGACACTGAAATAGTCCAGTCTTCAAATGCCTTGTTAATGTCAAGATCGACCGAGGATGATGCGCGACATCCAGTTGAATCATGACTGAATCCCTGCAAAGATACATGTTGAGACATGCAAGTCCAGGCTGAGAATAGAAACGTAGAACGCTCGATAAGGCGAGACAATTAGATGCATATTAAAAGACCGCGCGAGACCGAATTCGCTTAGGAAAATCGTCTTAGAAGCGAGAAAATCATAGAATCTTGAGAAAAAACCTAGCGTCTGAGAATCGATCTCGTCCGGGACAATGTACCATTCTGTACAACCCGATGAATAGGAAAACGACGGATTCTCGACGAGTATTGACGGTAACGAGTGTTAGCAAGCTTCAAAAAGCCATTTCATGCGAATCGCGGCTTAACCGCACGACCGTTGGGGGTGCAACCCGATGATTGTTGCATGCATTCCTGCGTATGATGAAGAAAAAACGATCGCCCGAGTAATCCTCACTGCTAGACCCTACGTTGACAAGATCATCGTCTGCGACGACGGCTCACACGACATGACCGCCAAGATCGCAGAATCACTCGGTGCAATCGTAATCCGCCATTCCAATAACATGGGCAAAGGGGCCACTTTACGGACGCTTTTTCGGACGTGCCTTGAAAGTGGCGCGAAGGTTATCGTCACTATAGATGGGGATGGGCAGCATGACCCGGCCGAGATTCCGGTTGTTGTCAAGCCTGTGTTGGAAGGAACAGCTGACATTTCCATCGGGGCCCGGTTGCATGGCAAGAACGAGATCCCGTTTCACAGGAGGGTCGGAAACCAGTTTCTGAACTATCTCACGAACATTGGAAATGGCGATGGTAAGATTGGAGATACACAGAGTGGTTTTCGAGCTTATTCTCGTCGGGCCATTGAAGAGATTGGTGTAAGGGAAAATGGGATGGGAGTTGATTCTCAGATATTGTTGGACGCGAAGAAGGGCAAGTTGAGAATTGCGGAGTCGATGATCTCCGTAAAGTACGGTGGAGAAACGTCTACACACCACCCGGCTCGACACCTCGGCGACGTTCTTCTATCCCTGATCAAGTATGCAGCGGAAGAACGCCCGCTGATGCTCCTGGGGCTTCCAGGGCTTCTTGCTTTGACTGTGGGTTTAGTCTACGGAGCCTTGCTCATCACAATCTATGTGAACAGTCACCAGTTCCTTTTTTCATACGCGCTCCTCGCAGTAGGCGCCACCCTTGCGGGCTTGATAGCTATCCTCGTCGCGATATTACTGTTCACAGTCTCAAACATGTTCAAGAGACTGAGAAACGAAAGCCACAGGAGTACGCCGACGTGAATTCTTCCATCGGCGAAGAACATGCTGGACGAATCGCTACCGTAGTGGGAACAAGACCCGAGATAATCAAAGTAGCACCAGTCGTCCGAGCACTCAACGAAAAACGTCTAGCCAACGAGATCATCCACACAGGCCAGCACTACTCGTACGAACTCGACTCACTAATCTTCAACGACCTGGGTCTTCCAAGTCCAAGGTACAATCTGAAAATTGGGTCCGGGACGCACGCCGAAGAAACTGCTAGAGCACTGGTAGGACTTGAGGGACTGTTCAAGAAGCTCAACCCCAGTTTGGTCCTTGTTCAGGGAGACACGAACACAACTCTTGCAGGCGCCTTGGCCGCTTCGAAGATTCACATTCCTGTCGGTCACATAGAAGCTGGATTACGAAGCTTCGACAGAAGAATGCCCGAAGAAAAAAATCGGGTCTTGACCGACCATATATCAGATATCTTGTTCGCACCGACCGAGACAGCCGCGAAAAACCTGGACAACGAGGGTATTCCAGTCGGCAAGACACTGGTAACCGGAAATACAGCCGTAGACGCAGTCAACTTGGGCCTGCACTTGATCGAGGCACGTGCAAAGGAAACTGGCCCACATCAGCCCAGCGAAGACAATTTCCTCCTACTGACACTGCACCGAGAAGAGAATGTTGATCGCGAAGATCGTCTCAGACAGATCCTAAAGGGGCTTGCCTTAGTGTCTTCCAAGCTAGACATGAAAATTCTCTTCCCAGCTCATCCAAGAACAATGTCACGGATCAAGCAACACCATCTCCACGTTCCTGAGTCAGTCACGGTAAGTGGGCCTGTCGGTTTTCTCGACTTTCTAGCCTTGGAACAGAAAGCTAACCTAATCCTAACTGATTCTGGAGGGGTCCAAGAAGAGGCTTGTATCCTAAAGGTGCCGTGCGTAACTTTGAGGGAGAGTACGGAGCGGCCCGAGACTATTGAGGTGGGAGCAAACCATCTTGCCGGATTGGTACCTGAGAACATCGTCGACGGAGTTGAGACGATGATGAAGAGGCCTCACGACTGGAAGAATCCATTCGGTGATGGCCATGCCGGTCCTCGAATAGCCAGGGCAGTCGTCAATAACGGCTGGAGCAAGAGACAGTGAAGATACTTGTAACTGGAGCAGAAGGATTCATCGGCAGTAACCTAGTTCCGGAGCTGAGAAATCGGGATCACGAAGTCTGGGTATCCGACATCCATCAGTCAGGAAGTGACAATTATATTCGGGCCGACGTCTCCAAATTCAGACAGCTAGAAAGAATCTTTGAAAAACACAAATTCGATCTCGTATACCATCTAGCGGCAGAATACGGCCGCTGGAATGGAGAAGACTATTACGAGAACCTATGGCTGACAAACGTTGTCGGAACAAAGAATCTCTTGAGACTGCAGGAGGCCAAGAAATTCCGTTCAGTACTTTTCAGTAGTGCCGAAGTCTATGGTGATTATGAGGGCGAGATGCGCGAAGACGTCATGGATTCAGTCGAGATCAAACAAATGAATGATTATGCAATGTCCAAGTGGGTCAACGAAATGCAAGCGTTAAACTCCTCTGCAATGTTCGGAACTGAAATCGTCAGAGTTCGACCGGTCAACGCTTACGGGCCCCGCGAGTACTACTCACCTTATCGAGGTGCTATCCCAATCTTCATACATCATGCCATGAAGGGATTACCTTACACTGTGTATCGGGGTCACCATCGAATCTTCGATTATATCGAAGACACCTGCAGGACCTTCGCGAATATTGCCGACAAGTTCCGGCCTGGCGAAGTTTACAATGTGGGCGGGAAGAATGAAAACGACATCAAGTACGTTTCGGATCTCATTCTGTCTTATCTTGGCAAGGACGATTCACTTGTGACATACAAAGATTGGGAGCCATTCACCACGAAGTCCAAAAAAATAGACTGCTCCAAGGCTGCGAGCCATCTCGGGCATAATCCAAGAGTATCTCTAGAAGATGGCCTAAGAAGAACCGTTGAATGGTGGAAGAAGACCTATCATTATGGCCAATCCCATTTGAAGGCGGTTGCGGAGACCGGACATATAGCCGCATAGTTCGAGATGAGTTTTGATGAGTGCGACACAAGGGTACGATGAAGGCCCAAAGCTCATCAGCGAAGAATTCGAGAACAAAACCGTACTCGTGACTGGCGGGGCCGGGTTTATTGGTACTAACCTAGTGCGAAAACTTCTCTCATTAGACACGGAAAAGGTTGTCATTCTTGATGACCTGTCGTCAGCTTCGTTATGGAACCTACCGAGGGATAAGCGAGTTCGATTCATTCACGGCAGCGTTCTTGAGGACGACAAACTGAGGAACGCTTTCGAGTTGCGTCCCCGATTCGTATTCCATCTGGCAGCACATTTTGCCAATCAGAATTCAGTCGACCATCCTGAACAGGACTTGATGGTAAATGGCCTTGGAACGTTGAAAGTTCTAAGATTGTCGCACATCGCTAATGTCGAGAGGTTCGTGTTTGCTTCTTCGGGTTGCTCCGTTTATGGCAGTAACGCCCCGTTGCCCCTACGGGAAGAACACGTCAGTCTTCATCTAGACACACCATATCAGATTACGAAACTCCTGGGAGAATTGTACTGTAACTACTTCTACGATTTCTATGCTTTGAAAGTCGCCGTACCGCGATTCTTCAATGTCTATGGTCCTGGTGAAGTGCCCGGAAGATACAGGAATGTGATTCCCAACTTCATTTTTTGGGCCTTTAACAAACTGCCACTTCCGATAACCGGCACGGGTGAAGAAACTCGAGACTTCACCTATGTGGGCGATGTCGTTGACGGCGTCATTAATAGTGCCGTTTTCAAGTCCGCAATAGGCGAGCCCTTTAACTTGGCATCAGGCCGCGAAACCAGAGTCCTAGAGCTCGCCGAAACGATCAATAAGTTGACTGGGAATGCTAGTGGAATCGTCTTTCAGAAGAAGAGGGACTGGGATAAGTCAACTAGGCGGCGGGCGTCGATTGAAAAGGCCCAAAAAGTGCTGAATTACAAACCGTCGGCCGATCTTGAGACAGGGGTAAGAAATACGATTAGTTGGTTCAAAGAAAACTGGGAGAATATTAGAGAAGACGCACGGTTCTGAGCTAGCCAGGCAGCCTTCAGAGATTAGCTATGAACCGGGGTTTTTTTGGCCGGATAGAAGCCGCGTCCTTACCTCGCACAATTTCTGAATCACTTGAATGGATTCACTGGACTGACAAGGTAAAAAGCGACTCGACAATATTTGTTAAACCGAACTTCACATGGCCTAAGTTTCGCCCTGGGGTTGTAACTTCTCCGGAATTCCTATCTGCCCTATTGCCCATCTTGAAGTCTAGGGCTCACCGAGTCATAATCGGAGAATCCGACTTGCCCATTTTCCGGACATCAGCAGCATTCTCTGGCCTGGGAATTGACAAGATCTGTAAACTATCCGGTGCGGAAATGGTTGAGTTGTCGCATTCGGAATTTGCCAGCAGGCAAGTGCACGTTGGGGGCCGCAACATTCGTCTTGTGCTGCCAAAGCTGGTGCTGGACGACGTTGATGTGCTAGTAAACGCTGCTGTGCCGAAGTGTCATGTTGTTACTGGTGTGAGTGGAGCAATGAAGAACGTATACGGCCTCATACCAGACCCATATCGCGGCAATATGTATAGGCACGACATCAATCGCGCCATTGTGGCGGTCAACAAGACTGTACCATCAGACCTTGTCGTGATGGACGGACTCTACTCTCTTGCGGGAAGAGGGCCGATTGTCGGGTTGCCTGTAAAAACCAATGTTATCCTCGCAGCAGACAATGCAGTAGCTGCGGATTCAATTGTTTGCAGAATGTTCGATATGGACCCACGTAGGATCGGACATCTTAAGTTAGCTGTAAAGGAGGGGATCGGCTCGATCGATCCGGGAGCCGTGCAAATGAGTTCTTCCATAGGAACGATCAGACTGCGACCTAAGAGAGCGATCATGGACTACTTCGCTGTGTTGACTTTCAAGAGCCGGATCATCAACAAGACGATAATGCAGTCGCCTTTGACTCCGCTACTCTACCAAATGCTGCGACCGTTGCGATCTCCTCGGGAACAGGAACGGTACAGACGAGACATCGGCGAACTGCCGAAAAGCCAATACAAACGGATACGTGATTAGGTCGAGAATTCTCGTCGTTCAAGAGACGAATTGGTTGGAAAGCCTTCCACTGCAGAGCCATCACATTATGGAAGCTCTTTCAAACCATGGACATGAGATCAAAGTTATTGACTTCGAGGCGAGACCAAGGAACCGCGCAATCGTGGGGTCGGCTTTCACCAGAGTGTTCCGCAATGTATCCAGAACAGGCAGCGGGGGCCAAGTGTCGGTCGTTAGACCTGGGATGGTCAAGGTGCCAGGCGTTGGAAGAATGAGTTCGTTTGTTCCGCAATTAAAAGCTATATTTCGAGAGATCGTTCAATGGAGTGACATCGTCGTCCTATATTCGATCCCGACGAACGGACTTCAAACGCTGTTTGCCTCCCGACTACTTTCGAGACCCTTTGTTTTCCATTCCTTCGATATACTTCACCAACTGACCGGATACTCGTTTCTGAGAGCTCCAACTTGGACCTTGGAGCGTCTCATCTATCCGAGGGCTAGTAGGGTAGTCGTAATCTCATTGGCCCTAAGAGACTACATGAAGAGGATTGGGGTATCTGAGGAAGTGTTGAAGCTCATCCCCCCAGGGGTAGATACAGAGAGGTTCACTCCCAAAACTACGGGAAAAAACTTCAGAACAGAATTGGGAATAAAGCCATCTGAAAAGGTTGTCCTATTCTCAGGCTGGCTCTACGATTTTTGTGGACTCGACATTGTGGTTTCCGAGTGGAATACGATACTCCAACAAGAAGAAGATGTGAAGCTTGTCATCTGTGGCGATGGGCCGAAGCTCAATAAACTCCTTGCTGACCGAAATCGGCTGGGCTTGCATTCGTCTGTAACGATAACTGGGAGACAACCGTTTCACCGAATGCCGGAAGTAATCGCTTCAGCCGACTTATGCATAAATCCCTACCTACCAAGTGTTGCAAGTAATTTTGCATTCCCATCAAAAATGACCGAATACATGGCAGCTGGGAAGCCAGTGTTAGCGACCGATCTGGTGGGTACTGTTTCTCTTCTTCCTGCTCATTCTGGCGTCACACTCGTATCCCCTCGTAAGTTTGTTGAATCTCTTAAGATGCTCTTGCAAGACCGGGGGAAGCTGGAAGAGCAAGGAAAAACTGCCCGCAAATTCTGCGAAGAACATTTCGCAATACCTCAGGTTGCACTGAGGTTTGAAGAGGTTTTGAACGAGCTCGTAGGTGCACCGAATTGAACTTGACATTGCTCACTGCGCATACCGTATTTCACAGTTTCTCAGGAAGGTTGCGTACCGTAACCGGATCATTTGGGTTCGGCTTTATCGCGTTCTGCATTCCATTGGCGCTACGGGCCATTCCGGAAGTGATTGCTGGACCTTACCCGATAGGATACGACACTATTGCGGCATACATCCCCAGAATGCTGGATTGGAGACGAGGTGCTTCAGGCGACTTCACCGTTACAATAGGAGGATGGCTGATCTTTGCAATCCTGGGAGGAGTTTATGCGATAACCTCCATCGATCCGATTCTTATTGTAAAGATCACCGGGCCAATATTATACGGAGTTCTCGGATTCTCTGAATACTTTTTCGCTCGGCGCTGCCTCAAGTGGAACCAGAGAGCTTCGCTACTGTTCGTCCTAATTGCAGCCGTTTACTTCGTTTCTTTGAGATTGTCTTTAGATCTTTTTAGAAATGTTCTCGGAATCGCTTTTGCACTCATTTCGCTGGCAATAGGCCAGCGTATCGATAGCCGTCCACAAGCGCTCGTTTTCGGGCTATGCGTATGGATCGTAACAGCAACTCATCTGCTAGTTGCGACGATGCTTCTAGGGATTATCGCTCTGGAAACCATAACCTCACGAAAGAAAGGTCTTCGGAAATTGATGCTATCGATTCCGGGACTTGTTCAGTACGGTTCTTCATTTTTTGTAGTGATGGGGCTGCAAAACGTGAAATTGATTTCCGGAAATAACGGAACCTTTGCGCCATTTCCATATCTGTTTGTCTGCTATATCTTCCTCCCGCTACTTCCAGCAGCTGTCGCTGGCTTTAGGCGGACATCAAATTTGGAATTGAGGCATTGGCTGGTAGTTTGTGCCATTGGATTTGTTGGAGGCACGACCCCACTTTCGATTTCGAATCAGATAGTCTCGCCGGATCGCTGGGCGCTTTTGATGGTAGTTCCGCTTACCGCGTATGCCACAGCCGGCTTCCTGTATTGGCGATCGATCAAGTTTTCTTTTCGATTTCCTTCCGTGCTTATTCGGGGCTGGATAATTTTGATCATACTTCTGGGAGGAGCTTACCTGGCCCTGCCAGCATCGCAGGCATTCTTCTACTACAGATATTTTATTCCAAACTCGATGGAACAGAGTACCGTTCCGGTTGAGTACAGCCCGTATGTGATCAAAGCAGTGTCGTGGTTGTCTTCCCACATTGGACCTAAAGATGTATTCATGATTCACCATGCCTTCTATGGATGGGCGAGGATGTACTTCCACGCCAATTCGACACTCCTACCCTTTGACAGTGGGGTATCGCTAGAGCAGGCGCTTCAAGAGACTGTACACCACCATCCGTTCCACCAAATTTTCACCGTGTGGTGGAGCGACCATTCTGGGTGGTACGGTGACCCCAGCGTCCCTCCTGCATTCATGTCCTACCATGAAGAGGGCCCAATCGGAGTGTTCGTTTACGCTGCATGAAGATCAGAGTTTCGCAGAAACTCTGTTTAACTCATGCTTGAGAATATCGCTCATATCCAAGGCGATGGTCTACGCGGATCGCAATAACTAGGGCAGCGTCAAGTGTTTATGATTCTCGTCTTCAGAAAGAATATGGTCATTTCTCTAAGTTGGGGACTGTCTGGGCGTTCACCTGGTCAAGGGAAGGTAAACCAACTAGATCGCTAGTAAGATCCGATGAATTTTCGTTAGCAGTACCTCACTCAAGCATGCTGGTCATAGCTGTTCTTCCCATCTTCGGGGTCTGGCTTCTCGAGAAGCTGATCAAATTCGCTCCTGACTATATTCACGCAACCGACTTGCACACAGTATTCGTGGCACTACTGTACAGAACGTTGAATCGACGAACAATGGTTGTTTACGACATGTTCGACGTTTTGTCGGTCTTCTGGCGAGGAAAACGCCTTTTGTATACCGTGATACGATCTCTCGAGATAGGAGCGTTTAGACATGCAAATGGTGTCATCGCAACATCGCCTGAGCGATTAGCCCTATTCACGTCGCTGGGACAGACAAACACTGCCATAGTGCCTAATTATCCACAATTCAGATTGAAACAGAACTTCAGACATTCAGTTGGTCCATTACTGATCCGTTATGCTGGAGGAATCGGAGACCCGTTCCTCACTCAACAACTACTGGCGTCGTGCCGAGGCAATATGGAAGTGAGACTAGAATTGGCCGGCCGACTAGTCGGGAACGCCACTCACCTCAGGGCCGCCATTACCGATGGCCACGCGGAGTACAAGGGTATTCTTTCCCATTCCGAGGCTATGGATTTTGTAGGCGGGGCCGATGTCATACCTGTCCTATATGACTCGAGCCTATCTCTTCTGGTTTCTTCCCAGAAATTACTTGAGGCAATAATGCTCGGGGTCCCAGTCGTCACCAATGTCTGTAAGGATCTCGTCCTCACGGAAGATTGTGGATTATTTGTAAGGGATGCAAATCCTGAGAATTTACGGGCAGCATTTCATTTCCTAGCGACCAATCCATCTGCACGGCATAGAATGGCCGAAAACGGAAGAAATTCAGCCAGAAAACAGTATAATTGGGAGGCTGTTGTAGAGGAGATAACTTCGCTGTATCGTCGCCTGCAGGCACAAATACGATGAAGGAATCAGAGACACAGCTGTCGATTATTATCTTGAACTACAATAACAAAGGAGTTCTAGGCCACTGTCTTGATAGTTTGGCCGGAACGCTCACCGAGAATACTGAAGTCGTTGTAGTAGATAACGCCTCAAGTGACGATAGTTGTGGTTTTGTGAAACAATCATACCCATGGGTTCGACTAATCCAAAACAATTCGAATCACGGTTACTCGAGGGGGAACAATATCGGAGCGACCGAAGCGAAAGGGTCAATTCTGGTCTTTCTTAACAACGACGTGATTGCTTTCAAACCAAATTGGCTCTCAACGATAGTTCGCTTATTTTCTGAGGATTCTCGGATGGGGATTGCCGGTCCACTCTTGCTTCAATCTGATCGTATTCATATCGATTCAGCCGGAGGCTCGATCACGTATCCGTTAGGTCTAGCACCACCCAACAAACAAGGATCAAAACTTGACCCTGGAGCCCTCGGCTCGATCAAAGTTGCCTATGTTTCAGGCGCAGCTCTTATTGTCAGTAAAGACCTTTTCGAAAGATTGCATGGATTTGATCCTTCTTATTTTGCGTTTCATGAAGAAGTTGATCTCTGCTGGCGCGCCAGGGCGATCGGCTACAAAGTTGTATGTGCCCAATCTTCACAACTCATACATCTGGGCTCGGCAACATACGGCTCCTACTCCCCTCTCAAGGAGTATCTCAAGGAACGGAATCGCTTGATAACAAACATGAAGAATTATGGAAGAAAAGCATTGGCAAGTTGGCTCATCAATGAGATGGCGTTTGGAGCTACTCTCGCAATGGCCGCTGCAATAAGCAAGAAGGCCAGACGAACATTTCCGTCTTACGTTTTGGCACTATTATCGTTCATTCGGCGTTTCGGGAATACCTTAGAAGCGAGGAAAGTAGCACAAAGTTACAAGACTATAAATGAGCAGGAGATTCTGGCCCTGCACCAGAAAGAGAGTATTGCTGATACAATGATCTCAGCTTTCAGACGTGGACTATGAGTAGATTAGGTCGGGTCTGAGACGGCTCTTGGTATTCTCAGCTAGTTTGTAGGGAACCGTTAATGAGATCAAGCCAACACGACGCCTTCAAACGCTCGGACCTGCTAGTTCTTACTCCGGTTGTCGCCGTTTTAGGCCTTGTTCTGCCGAGCCTGCCCTTAACAATTTTTCAACCCTGGTCTCAATTGCCACTGCAGTACTACGCAAGGGAAATTTGTGTTTTCTTTTCGTTCCTATTTATTCCGGGATTATTGGCAAACATTTCGCCAAACTCTTCGGCTACGCTAACCGAGCGCGCATTCTTTTCTGTGGCGGTTAGCGTTGCTTCTTGGACTATTTTTTCGACTGTTGGCAATGTCATTGGCTTGTCCATCACGACGTTGGCGTATTTCTATGCAGTGATACTGGCTCTAATGGGAATTTTTGTCAGCCGAAGATACAGGCATACTAGGAACGATTATGACGGCGGAACAACTGGTACACTAGCTTCATTTCTATTGGTCGCTCTTGGTGGGATTACAGCATTCGCATGGATCATTTACCTCCGCGCAACTTCCTTGCCCTTTATCGATTTGGTTCCCAGTGTTTCTCAATCTATGGAAATGATGCGCAGTGGATTCTATGCAGGGGAGGTCGCATTAGCGTCGTCGCTGACTCACACGCTTCCCTACTCGCCTTGGTTTTTCTTGACTCAAGCAGTGCTTCTTACAGCCGCTGGGGGACCGGCAGTGAATTCAGTTTTCCTGCTCATAATTCCAGTGAATGGTATCATATGCGCGGGGCTTTACTCGTTGTTTCGCCGGTTTTTGCCCGAGGAAGAGCCAAGGCGTTCAGCCATAGCTTGGACGGCTGCCTTGATTTTTGCTTTCTTTTCGGGCTTCGGATGGCTTCTCTTGCCTGTAAAGAGTGTTGACAATGTTGCCAGTCTGACCGCCCTTGATACGCGGTATCCATATTTTTTTGAGATCGTTGATGGCTTTCGTACTTCGAGCCTAGGACTAATTGTTGCAATCGGTTGCGTTTTGGTTACTACAGGAAAGCCAACCATCACTCAATCGAAGCGGATTGTGCTGATCTCCTTTCTTAGTTTCGCAGGTTTACTCGTTCATCCTTTGGTTACGTTTCTGGTAGTTTCCCTCATTCTCTCTTACTTAGCGTTCGCTGGCAAGATTCAGTCGCTGACCATAGTTCGTGACTCTCTCTCAGTTGCGGCGGGGGGCTTCCTCTATCTCATTATGAGTTGGTGGACGGCTTGGAATGGTATACCGTTGTTGATTGTTGTGCTCTACATCGGAGTATCCGCAACTGCAATGCCGATCTTCGGAGGTTTGCGACATCTGTTCGGGACCTTGATGCAACGGAAGCCCGTTCACTTTCGCCTTCGATCCACCCTCATCCTCTTGATAACGGCACTTTGCATTTCACTGTACTTGTATTCCGTCGTCATCTGGGGACAGGTCAGTTTCAGGTCACTCTCATACGCTATTGTCCCATGGTACGTCTATCCAATTAGACTAGGGATAGTCGGAGTACTCTGTATTCTGGCCTTCACAACTGCAGTTGCATCCCACCGACGGGATCGGACAGTCATTGGTTTGT
Source organism: Bathyarchaeia archaeon (assembly GCA_035656295.1). Taxonomy (GTDB): domain Archaea; phylum Thermoproteota; class Bathyarchaeia; order 40CM-2-53-6; family 40CM-2-53-6; genus 40CM-2-53-6. The sequence continues at coordinate 13,325 of DASRSU010000007.1, forward strand.
CTCTTTTCAGTCTAATCTCATTCGTCCTATTCAAGGCAATAGGAGAAACATATGGGATATTGTTTTCTGAGGCGAGATTGATTGAATTTCTAAACATTTTCTTGGCTCCACTAAGCGCATACTATCTGTTTTCTTTGATCGGCAACCATCTGACAAAACTAAAGATCTCGCTCTTAGTCCTAATAGTCGTTTTGGGAACCGGCTCCATGGTGACATCATTAGGCTACTGGACATCTGGCCCCCACCTAGGGAGCGTACAAGACCTATCTTCCGAATATCCGGCTCTGATGTACATATATGACCACCGACCACTTGGGTCCTACATCGCTGCTTTTGATTGGCGTTCAAGAAATTACGTAGATCTTTCAGGATCAATTCAGAATCAATTATGGGTCCAACGACCTTTTCTTGAAGAAACTGACGCACAGTCTCTCGCACAGTATTTGTCAGTGTGGAATATCAGCTACGTCTATTTGTCGCCTAGAGATACACCATACCTGACCTCTCAGGCCCTCTTCAACGCGACCGTGCAGAAGACGATTACTTTCCCATCGACCAACGTTAAGCTTGCCAACCTAGCGCACTTCGATCCCATGTCGCGGGCAAGTTCTACAGTTCTTGTCGTTCCCGCCACAAATAACATTGAACTCGCAATTGCAAAGGCTGGAATTGATTATACCTCGAGATTGCCTTTTGATATTCCATATGGTTCGACACTAGTTCTGGACGACAGCGCGTTGAAGTCCATTGGGGTTAACTTGGCTCTGCCGTCCCACGAAAGTGGAATTTTGATCAGCAATACGACCTCTAGAACAGTGATGACCTTCAAGCAAGGCTCGAACAATGAGGAATGGATGTGGTCAAGATACGATGTGGGCAATATTTCCACCGACGAACTCTCTCACCTTCACTTTTCAGGTAGCGGATCAGAGCTACCATTGGGTGCCAGATACTACTATCTCGAGGCCTGGAACGAGTCATCGGCCATTTTTTCTCATCCACTTCAGATAAACGGTAGCGACCAAAGCTTCGACTTTACTCTTCCACCTCATCAGAAGCTAAGATCCATCTTCATTGCCTTAGATGCCGGTTCTGCAAAAAACGTTACCGTGAACCTTCAAATCGATGAAGTAAGGTTGAACCCCGACTCAGGCCAGTTTTGGAAAGAATCTTCTTCCCTGTCGATCGAAGCTTTCAAACATTTGATGCAAGGTGGTAGAGTCATTGTCCTAGGAAAACAAAATCCGTCTCCCTGGATTTCCTCGCTCTTACAACTGCGTGTAAGCAATGAATCTGAAAGCATTGATGGTACTTCATTCGCTAAATCGTATGTTCCTTTGAAACAAGCGGAGCATCACATGATTCAAACATTATCCGATGCCGTACATGTCCAAGGACAGTACAAGTTTGGCAACACGACCTCGGGTCCCGTTCTACTTACCGGCAAAGTTGGCCCGGGCAATTTGTCCTATGCTTGGCTTGAACCACTAATAAGTTCGGCCAGCTCTCCCGGTCTTCCGGAGCTTTCTACAGTCCTAAGCTCCGTTTTGGTAAGCTTCGGCGCAGAAGCCCATAAGCCTACTAAGCAATTTTTAGGCTACACAGAAGGGCTCGAAGCCACAGGGATCATTACAGCATCTTCCAGATTCGGGTGGACCACTAGCAATGAAACACAGTTAATGGACAATGCCTACCTGAGATTTTCAAACATCACAATCGAAGGCGGGTCAGGGGGGTATGTCCACATCAAAGGAAAAGGCGCGGACAATCAATCATCCTATGACCTATTTCTGTGGCAACCTACTATCTCGATTGAAGGCACCGCAAAAGCGCGCTGGTCTCACTTCGAAGCACCACTCCCTTTGACGAACTGGGATGCCCCACTGGAAGCCCGGGGAAGTTTGCAATTGACCGTAGTATCCGCGGGAAAACTTCTGTACGTCGCAGGAATATCGTTTTCTGGACAATCGATTCGGCCCTCACTATCGATATTTGTGGGACCGCCAATGCATTCGGCGTTCTATGAAGAACTGGGCGGTGGTCTAGTAATAAACGATGCTCCCTATCTAGCTCTTATTTTTGGAGCTTGCTTCGGTTTCTTAACATTAAGAAATTACGCTTGTCGAACACGGAGATTAGGAGGGTGTGAATAATTCTTACTGAGACGGCTTTTAAACACGTTGGAGTTCGCTCGTCGACGGTCCTCAAAAGCCTCCATTTGCATCCAGTTCTGTCAGGGTTTCTCGCCCGCTCAATAAGACCACTTCGCTCTGTCGAAGATGCGATGGGCTTTGCGTTTTCAGTACGAGGCCTTGCCATACGTCCCGGTCAGATCAAGTCTGAGATAACGAAGTTTTTGAGAGTCGCTCATGCGATCAAGCCCACAGTTATTCTTGAAATTGGAACAGGAAACGGAGGCACGTTGTTTCTTTTTTCGCGTATCAGCAGTGTGTGTAAAATTATCACGGTTCGGCTTTCTTATGATCCGCTGGGGGCCGATTATTCGAAATGGAGGACGAGTTTATACAAGTTATTTCAGCTTGACAGACAAACAATTTTTCCACTTGAGGGAAACTCTCACGCCTCAGATACCCATGAACGAGTCGTCCAATTACTGGCAGGGCAATGCGTGGATCTTCTCTTCATAGACGGTGATCATACACTTGATGGAGTAAAGAGAGACTTCGAAATGTATGGACCCTTGGTTAGGAAGGGCGGTATTATCGCCTTTCATGATATAGTTGCTCATCCGCCGGAAATGGGATGTCATGTTGACGCTTTCTGGAACGAAATCAAGCAAAAGCAAACTTCAGTAGAAATAGTCGAGGCTCGAGAGCAAGGGTGGGGCGGCATAGGTATGTTTCAACTCTGAGAACCGAGTTTCGCCTCCTGCCTCCTAAAAATTATTGGGGCTTATCCGACAATATTCGATTCGTAAATATGAAATTACATCGCCGTAGCGGCAGTTGTTTTATCGTGGGTCGTAGACATTGAAGAATTGAAGTGACACAGCGTCCAGTTGTTTCGACTTTCGCGTACTTGTCGGACAACATGAAGGGCTTGCTAATTGCAAAATACTGAGTGGATCACGTTCTGAGAATACAGACATGGCGCTCGGTGTCACTCAGGTTTGACTTAAATTGGTCAATAGACTTGTCGCGGCACAAATTGCTTGGCACGTTGCTGAAACGAGCAGTTTCGATAGTTATCACGAGACCCCGGGTGTTGAGGATAATAATTGGTTTCAGTCTTCTGAAACTGTGTTTGTACCGGCAAGTCTGGGATATTGCTGCAGCTTCCGACCCTAAGAGGTACATACTTTCAGCCGACGTACAAGATGATCCGGCGTCCGAGTTCGAGGATTTGGGGAAAACTCATGCAAAATTGATATCGCCCCTCATCGACGAAAATTCAGTAGTTTTGGATTTTGGGATAGGGTCGGGTAGAGTTGAACGATACTTGCCAAAGTGCAAGAGGCTGGTTGGCGTTGATATCTCACCTAGAATGCTCCGATTAGCTAGAGAGAGGCTAGAGTCGTTGGAGCAGGTTTCGCTCATCAGAATCGGGAGAGATTTCACCCTGTCCGATACTAGTTTTGACTTCGTGTTCAGTCTCGGCGTTCTGCATCACATGCCAGAGGCGGAAGCGAGACGAATACTTGATCGACTAATCAAGAGCCTTAAGCACGGTGGTTCATTTTATTTTACAGTCTCAGGGGTGCGACCTAAGTCTTGGCTTGATTCCACCTATCAGTCATACGACGTAATGCGGGCGAGGCATCTTCTGCCACCTGAAGGAATAATAGTCAGCATCGAAGACGACGGTGACATTACTGTGATCGGGCATCGAGCGCATTCCGCGAAGTAGGCAATAGTAAGCCAACCTTGGCCTTTTGTTGCAGTGGACTGGCATACTCCGTAATGCCTGTCCTGTAAGACATCGATTCTACGATTCGTAAACGACTAGTTGGAATGGTTCGCTAATAATTTCGGTCGAAGGGAGGAATCGAACAGTCCTACTAAGAGTCGTAGACAGGAGCGAGATAGAGATATCCATCTCTATTTAGCACTAACAAGCAATAAGTTCATCTCAACGTTTTTTCAAAGAAAGAATAGGGTTTCTTTTTCTAGAGGGCCCTGGGGGGGCTTTGTCGCGCGTCTGAGCCCGAACAAAAAACGGCCAGAATCACCGGAGGCCCGAAAATCCTCTCGGATTGCTTTCTCTTGGCGAGTCTAGTCGTTCACTGTTTCCGAACGCTCAAGGCAGAATTCAACGACATGATGTTACCATTCACGGGTTACGAAACCCCATTACCGTCAATGAAAATCATGACGCGACCGATGCGGCAATGCTTGCAAAGTGTCCCCTCGACTATTATAGTTCATATTGAAAAAGGAACATTTTACCTGTCAAAACGTCCCCACTTGTACCTGAACCAAGACCCAACTAAGCCCATTCTCAACCCGGACCAGTGGACAAAGCCCATTCTAAACGATTCAGCAGAAGAGTAGGGGTGGGGGTCAACCAGAATCGTCAGCGAGACATTCTCTCAACCAGGTCTTGAAGGTACCGACTCCGGCCCAGCGTCAGAAGTAAAAACTGGGTCATAGGCTATATGGAAAGCTAGAGTCTAAGCCTGCATTCTAGTACATTCTTGAGGATATGGTGAGAGTATTCGTCTTAATGGGATAATATGATGAGCGAAGCACACCGGAGCTTGAAAATGCAATCCTGCAGCAACTATCGGGTCCATAACGTCGCTCTTATATGTGGGGTGACACAAAATGTCATGTAAGGTATAACATTTGGCGGTAGGCAGGGTCAGGAAGGTGGGAGGCAGCCTCGTCGTCACGATTCCCAAGGAACTCGTGGAGGAGGAAGGATTACGCCCGGGAGAACGGGTCAATCTGGAAATCCGGAAGGTGAATAAGAGCTATTTCGGAATCGCCCGCGGTGTGGGCCCTTCACCAAGGAAGACGAGCTACAAACACATGACTAGGTACGTAGTCGACGCTTATGCATGGATAGAATATCTTGACGGCTCAGCCCGCGGGGCCCGCGTACGAGACCTCTTAGAAGACTCCGATAATACCATTCTCGCATCTGTCGTCAAGTTGGCAGAACTCATTAGCGAGTTCATCCGTAAAAACCGTGACCCCGAACTGGCCATGAAGGCAGTCGTCGACAATGCTCTCGTAAAAATTGTTGACGTTGGGTTCTTCAATTGAAAAAAATGTAGCCGTTCGATTGTAGGCTAGGTTGTCTTGGAGGATTCTTCTTCTATCATTAGTTTGTCCCGGCCGACAGGGTGCAATGATACTGTTTCTCCCTTCTTCAAGCCGATAAATCTGGCAATGCTTCTCGGGATCCTAACGATCAATGAGTTGCCTGCCACAGCAACCTTCGTACGATGTTCCAGGCCCCATACGCCCAGCTTTTTGGCGCGGGCCTCCATCTTCCTGACATCTTCTTCTCTCCAATAGACTTCGCCACAGTTCCCGCAAACCTCTGCAACATAATCTCCTAGGTCGAAACCGTAAAGCTCGCTCTTCCTACGCTCACTTCTCACGCCAGGTTTTCCACACGAAGGACAATTCATGGTTCGTGTCACCCGTAATGCACCGTGATAATGAACGTGTCAGATCCTATATTCTTGTAAACTACTTCGATTCCCCTCATCGACGCGTGTATGAGCGCGTCTTCCTTCCACTTTCTCCCTCGTCGAACGACCTCTTTGACTTCATCCAATGTTATTCCTCTCTCAAACATTCTTTTTTTCGCGTGATCGCTCAGCAGAAGCGTCATTGCGACCGATAAGCATACATGTAATTACGTGTAATTATAAGTCTTCCGTCCTGATTGCAACCTAGCTTGAAAGCCGCCATTCAAGGTTACCAAACCCGTTGCAATCTGTGAAATTGTACTAGATACTGATCTTGCAATGCGTGCAAAACATCCCCCTTGTCAAGCGTGGAGAAGGTACATCTTACTTGGCAAACGATTTGACAATGGAGCGTACGGATGGTTTCGGGGATGTCTCGGAATTGCCCTTGCCTGTTCAATCACTTTATATGATTCTATGGCTATAGAGCTATAGGGAAAACAGTCGCTTGACTACAATCCAGGTAGATGACAGGATTCTCAGGATGCTTGCAGCGTTGAAGCAACAGTACGGAGTAGGCAGTTACCAGGAAGTATTGGAGATTCTGATGAGCGACAAACGGAAGATTCCACGGTCACTCTACGGACATGCGAAGGGTTCCAGAACGTACAGGCACGATGCTGAAGATGAGCACACCCCACTATAGTTTCGTCATAGACACTTACGCCTGGGTCCAATACCTTCTCGGATCCTCCAAAGGAAAAAAGGCCCGTGAATACATTGAAGGAGGCAGGGGTGCAACCCCGACAATAGTCCTCCTCAAGCTGAGAAAGTGGTACCTCAGAGAGATCGAGGCAGGCCGCCAAACACTGGTCAAAATGAACGAAGCCTTCGAGTATGTACAGTCCTCTACGATGATCCTCGACATTGACAGGAGACTCGCACTCGAAGCAGGCGAAACCGACTTTGTCATGAAAAAGAAGAAGCCTGGATGGCCGCTAGCGGACTCGATAGTTTACGCGGCAGCAAAGGTGGAAGCCGCCACTGTCGTAACAGGAGACCCGCATTTCGATGGCCTTGAAAACGTCATAATGCTATGAACAGTCCCAGAGAGACTAAACCCTAGGACGACATAACTTAGGGTATCAAGAAATAATCAGTTATACAACGGAGCAACCTCACACCTAGGAAGCCCGGTCGGATTGAGTTCCTCGATGCCGTAAATACTTGGAGATTATTGAACCCACCATCAATCGACTCTACATGGCCATCGGACTGCAGGAAAAATAGAGTGTAACAAGTCCCGCGAAAATAGCAAAAAAACTTTGGATCGAAAAGCCGGGTAGACTTGCCTGCTCATATTTTCACAAAAAATAAGGTTTCTTTTTTTGTCTAGGGCCCGGGGGTAGCCAAGTCGCGCGGCAGAGCCCGAACGAAAATCGGCCCAAAACCACGCAAATACGCACCCATTCATACTCTATTCCAAATAGACGCCGGAGCCGTGGAAGAGTAGTCTCGGAAATCGTTCAGAACAGGCCCTGATCCTGGATCTACAATAGACCCCCAATCACACACAATTCTCTCCGTTCAGATTACCATTCCTGGCCCATAGTCTGCAAGGACTACTAATAGCAATAACAAGCCTAGAACCCCAGGACAAGCACAATATCCAGCCAGTCCAGCAATATCAAGAACAAAAGATTGACCGCTCACTCCTCGAAAATCACGGAGACCGAGAAAGCAAAGACCCATGCACAATCGTCAGAAGGAAAACTCGGTCATAGGCGCTACTTGGAAAGCTGGAGTCTAAGCCTGCATTCTAGTACATTCTTGATCATGTGCCGAAACTATTCGTTTTAATGGGATAATATTCCTCTGTCCAGCGAGTTTCCCGTTCCATGGATAATGGCGCAAAACCAATATACCCTCGTATACACTTTGTATACGTAGATAGTTTATGGGAATAGTCCCGGTCAGAATCGATGATGACCAGCTGAAAAGGATAGACCTGCTAGTAAAGCGTGGAGTGTACAAGACTAGGAACCAGGCCATAAGAGAGATGCTGAAGACGAGGCTCTTGGAGGAATTGTCCGAGGACGAAGACGTCGAGGAAGCGGTAAGAGTCCTCATTGAGACCAAGAAGAAGGGTCATGAACCGCTAGTACTGCAGCTCGAGAAAAGTGCTGTGGAAACGGTTGCTGAAGGACGAAGCTAGTTGTCCTACGTGGATACGAACGTGCTTCTCGCGGCCTACGCACCAAAGGATCCGATGAATCGTGAAGCAAGAAATTTCCTCGACAAAAATAGGGCTCTCAAAGTCGCTTCACCACTGACGTTTGTCGAGCTCAGTGCAATATTGGGAAGGGCAAATCCGAGCCTAGACATTCCCACCTCATACACACATGAATACTCGTTAAGACAAAGAATCCGAGCAAGCGTCGAGTACATGTTTCACGACGCGGACGTACGCTTGGCGTCGCACGTGGGCATCTCAACACTGAGATTCCAACAAAGAACAATCTCTCTTCCAATGGAATACTCCAGCGCGGCCAAAATCGCCCACGCCCTAGGCCTGAAAACACTAGACTTGTTGCACTTGGCCTATGCACACCTCATAAGCAAGTTGCAACTTCACATAGATTCCTTCATTACCGGCGACGGAGACATTTTGTCCAAAGCCTCACAAATACAACATGAGCTAGGCCTAACAGTAGACCGTCCTCGATGAGATAGGTCCGACCAATATCGGATCGGTCATCGCATGTGTTGAAAGCTAGAGTCTAAGCCTGCATTCTAGTACATTCTTGAGCATCAGGGTCGCTCATTCGTTTTAATGGGCTCATAATGGTAAAGCAGGGAATCGCCTGGAATACGCCCTGATCAGCAAAACAAGCACGTGATTCTGAACTCTACCTTTCGCGCGTTCAAAAATGCTCTTAAGTGCAGTACTAGTCTTCTCGATCCAAGCAGACTTTACAGCTAGAATTGAAAATATTGCCTGTAATCAGCCCGTCTGGGCGAGGCCGGTCAAAGAGAAAAAAGTTCTAGAAACGTAGGCCCAGTGTCGCGAGCGAGAGCAATCTCAGGGACAAAACCGACCCCATCCCATTTAAACAACCCTGCCTTAGCTGGCCCCAAATGTACCCTTTTCGCTACCTGTTACGGCCCCTGACATCGCCCAATCCAAGCCTGTATCCGTAAAACTCGGCTGAAACCAGCGAGACAAGGTACCCCTGGGGGTGTGGTGTACGCGGGTCACGAGCAAATCCCCGAGGTCCCAAAGAAGAAGAGACCCTCCTGCTATCGTGACCATGTCAACTGGAAGGAAGCAAGACCGGACGTGAGCGGATTGATCGCGTAGAACCTGAAAATCAGGCACAGGAGAAACCAGAACTTGGAGTGGGCCACGTGCTAGAGTCAGAGACCATGCGTCGGAAGGAAAACATTCTAAGCGCGGTCATCTTTCTCTAACGAGAATTATTTGTCTAGTAGAGTCCATTCTTTGCCCAGCCCGCTCAGTGTGAAAAGAGACTTTTTCTCTTTCAATTTTCCATACAGCTTGCCGTCAGCCGTGACAAGTTTCGTAGCTATCATATCGGCAAGCGCGACATAGCTTGCGTCGTATGCTGAAATCGAAAACTTTCGCGCAGTCCTAGCAATCTCGGAGACATAATCTGGCCTCGGGGGGACAAGGTCTAGGTCAAGCTCCAATAGTTTTTCTAGACTGATGATCATTTCGTCAGTCGTCATCTTCGGGTTGTAGTTGAGCGCGTTCGCAATCTCATACACCAGAAGGTCCGGCGCGGTCAACCGGGCCTCTCCGTTTTCGTGTGCGGTCTTGAGAAGTAGCGCCTTTTCAGAGTCTTTCTCTTGGACGAACCATTTTGTCGCCGCAGAGGCGTCGATCACTAAGCTCTTCGGCGATCTCTCCATTCTCGAATGACCTTGGTGCTGTCGTAGCCTGGGACAGGGCCAATCTTGTCCCTGATGCGATCGATGTCGCGAGAAGCCTTGCGAATCCGTTCGAGATCCCTGACTCGATCTGGCGACCTTTCTTGGACCCATAGGCGGAAGGCCTGCGAGGCTGCCTCGCCCACCTTCAAACCGGCCTTGACCGCTTCGCCCTTTAGGTTCCGGTAGGCTGCCTCGTCTACGTCCTTGATGACCACGTCAGAACCCAACCGTGCTCACAAGGTATAACTTAGAGTATCAAGTATAATAAGTTATACCGCGCTGCGGCAGGACACCATAACTGATTCGTCTTAATAGAATAGTTTTTGCGAGAGTTCCCAGCACGTTAGTCTCTGCATCAGGAAATTGAAAAATGGCGGTCTTTATCCGAATCTCCAAATCTGGAATACCGATCGAAGATTTCTTGAGCACGCTCAACGCATAATTGGGGGAACTCTTTGTGAAGTCAAGCCCAGTAATTCGCTTAGCAAGAAAAGAGTCTACCAACTTTCACTATATCAGACCCTTCTTATGTGGCTGCTGCCCCAAGTTGAATTGATCGCCAAAGCAAAGAGGAAGAGACAGGTCTTGAAGTTACTCAAGGAGAAAGGCGTAACATCTTGGGAAAGCGGATTGGATGTCCAAACTCAGCGAGAGGCTTTAGAAGTATAGGCTACCTTTGGTTTGTACCTACAGTAGACGAT